>NZ_AKZI01000081.1 GCF_000293785.1 Rhodovulum sp. PH10
ACAAGCCGTTCTTCGAACAAATGCTGGCGAACTTCGCCCGCACCGTCGGCGCCGGGTCGGCCCGCATCGTCGTCTTGGTCCTCGAGGGGGCAGGATGGCACACCAGCCCCGGCCTCGCCGTCCGCGACGGCCTCCGCCTCGTTTACTTGCCACCCCCCGCCTTCGCGAGGGCAGGCTCTACAGTCCGAAATTACAGCCGGCTGAACACCTCTGGTCGCTGGTCGACGACCCCATCGCCAATCGTCACTTCAAGACGATCGACGACCTCGACGCCGTCATCGATCGACGCTGTCGCGTTCTCGGACACGATCCCAACCTCATCGCAGCACATACCCACTTCCACCGGTAGCCGAAACCCGTCACTCGGAACTGATCACCCGAATCCAGTATATCAAGCAGCATCTGCGGGGCATCCCAGCCCCGGACGAGATGCGGACGAGCCGTTATGACGCGATTGACCCTGGTCTCGTTCCAGGGGCGAACGGCCGAGGCGCGCTGCGCCCCTCCACCCCCTTCACCATCCTGCCCAAGAAGGGCCTCGTCTGCAGGTCGTCGTAGAGCGGATCATGGCGGCGCTGGCGATCAGCTTCTCCTGGCGATGGACCAGGGTGCGGTCCGGCCAGAGGAGCGCGCCATTGATGTCGACCGGCCGCGGCCATGGTTGGACTTCGGCTCGACGGTGCGGCCCCGCCGGATCCAGCCGTGCGCCGGGCGCCCCGTGTAGGAGGGATGCGTCGCGTCGACGAAATAGAGCGGCGCCGCAGGCCCTGTCGCGTCCATCAGCGGCTTCAGAATGTCCTCCACGAAACGCCGCTGCACCGCCGCGTCGGCCTTGGCCGGGACGCTTTTCGGCTTCTTGAATACGAAGCCAGCGGCTTCAGCAGCTTCGACAGGGCATTCGGCCCGTAATGGACGCCGAACCGGCCCGCCACGAAGGCGCACACCTCGCAAGCCGTCGGCGGTGCCGTCTCGTCGACGAACGCTTCGAGGGTGACGATCTGATCACGCCGCAACGGACCGCTGCCACCCTGATAGGCCAGCCGCTCCACCCCGGCCCGACCATGCCTCTCGTACAGAACGCGATGCTCCCGCACCGTGCCCTCGTCGATGAACGACGCTTCGCAGATCCGACCGACCGCCCGGCCGTCGTCCGACAACAGCAGCACGCTCATGCGCCGATGAACGGCGCGGTTCGTCTGCCGACGCATCATCCCCAGAAAGTGGCCCCGACATCCGGGATCCGAGATCTCGCCTGCCCTCCACCAAGAGAATCACAGGCGGCCCAAAACGAAAACCGAATTCTCACGGAGTCGGGGTATACCATGCGCAGCCCTATCAGGCGGTGCCCGAGCGCGTCGTCGCGGAATGACGGCCGCGGCGCGTGCTGCCTTCGGCGAGCGGCCTCTCACGTCTTCCTGATCCCCGGCGGCTGCCATGTCCCCTCGCCGGGGGGCAGGATCGAGGGTGGCGTCGTCTTCGGCCAGTACAGCCGCATCACGACGTAGATCGGCCCATCGGGCGCCGGCAGCCAGTTGCTCTCCCGGTCCGGTCCGGGCGACTTGCTCTGGATGTAGATCGTCAGCGACCCGTCGGCGCCGGTCTTCAGCGTCGGCAGCATCGGCGAGTTGATCAGATAGCGGCCGATCGGATTCTCGACGAGCAGCTGCGTCTTGCCGTCGTACATCGTGACGGACCAGAAGGCCTCGACGGGAGGCAGCCGGCCCTTCGGGAAGGTCAGCGTGTAGCTCGCTTTCGAGCAGTCGAGCGGCTGGCCGTCGGCGTCGACCTTGGCCATCGGATACATCGCCTCGACGCCGTCGTTACCGAGGATGCCGGCCTGCGCCGCGGCGGCACGCATCAGCCAGTCGCCGTGGAAGAAGGCGGCGTCGCCGAACGGCGAGCCGACCCGCCAGCCGTTGACGTCGCGGCCGAAGCTCGCGACTGCGGCCTCGACCTTGCGCTGGCCTTCCTTCATGCCGAGCAGGATCTCGGCCTCGTCCTCGAGCGACAGGGCGCCGAACTCGAAGGTCTTGCCGGGGCCGACGCCGATCTTCGCGAGTTCGCCGCGGATCCAGCGGTCCTCGGGCAGGGCCGGAGCGAGCGAGAGAGCGAAGTCGAGATACGCGAAGAACTCGCTGCGCACCAGGTCCTTCTCGAACTTCGGGAAGGCGAGCGCCGGGGCCGCCGGCGGCGCCGGCTGGTTCGAGAACGACGACAGCGGCTGCGCCTCGTAGCCGGCCTGGACCTTCTCGACATTGTCGATATCGGCCGGGTCGAACAGCTGGGTGCGGAACAGGCCGAGCGCGATGTCCGTGGTCGACCGGAAGACCCGCCTGATTCCGGCCGGGGTCGGGCCGGTCCAGTGGGGACCTGCCACCAGATAGCTCCCCGCGACATTGCCGGTCGTGCGGCTGCCCACATAGCCGAAATTGTAGGTGTTGAAATCGACGAGCTGGAGCGAGTAGTAGCGCTTCGCCTCGACGGCCGGAACCGAGATCACCATCGGCTCCGCGCGCAAATCCATCCACACGAACGAGTACGGCGTGTCGCTGTTGGGCGTCACCACGGCCGTGTCCTGCCACGTGAAGACACGGGCCTCGTTGGAGAGGACGTTGAAGGGGGGCGCGGTAGAGCTTCGACGACGTGTCGACCGCGTAGTCGTACATGATGCCGTAGGCCATCACCATCGGTAGACCGTAGATGAAGCCGGCCTCGGCAATGTCCTTGGCCTTGAAGAAGCCGGGCCGGCTCGAGATCCAGCCGGCCCGCGCCGACCTCGTTGCCGCCATCGGCGCCGAAATCACCCCGGCAGCCGCCGTTCTCAGCAGATCGCGTTTGGTGAGCATCACCTTCCTCCGGACACGCGCCATCGCTTTCGAATTCGCCGGATCGAGTACCAGCGCACGGACGTTCGAGGGAATTCACAACGTCGACAGACTGCCGACGACCGCACTCGCGGCGTGACGCCGGGCGATCCGATCGGGCGCCCGAGTTCGATCGCAGCCGATTTCGGCTAGTGGAGCGAATTCGACATTCGAGTCCCACCCGACCGCATATTCGTTCTCGAACGTCGAATGCGAAGCTTCACGAAGGCTCTGTGACTGCTGGTGGCCTTTCGATTCCGACATTCGCCGCTACTTCAGCGCCATCCGCCTGGTCGGCGTCACGGCGGGCGGCGGCGCGGCGGCTGGCGAGAGAACCAGCGTCAGCCAGACGTTCCAGCCCTCGGCCCGGTTCTCGGCCTCGAACTCCCTGTAGGCCTTCAGATTGACGTAGCCCTGGATCTCGCCCATCGGGACGATGTACCCGACCTGTGCGCCGACGCTCGCCACGCGCGATTCGAAGCAGCCGACCCGGTCGCCCGGCCCGCCGTCGCACGTCAGCTGGTCGTAGAGATACCCGACGGCCCCGATCTGCAGCTGCTTGGTCAGAAACTTCGACACCCCCCAGTCGATGTGGAGGTCGACCCCGCTCCGATAATCCGTGTCCGGGTTCTCGAAATTGTAGGTGAGGCCGCCGACGACCGAGAACTCGTTGCCGGTCGTCGGGTCGAAATAGGTGTAGCCGACGCCGCCGTCGATCGCACCATGGCCGAGGCCGAGATTGGCGAGCCGGCTCGGGTCGTAGGCGCCGACCGGGATGTTGCCCGTCAAGTAGGCCATGAAATTGTTCACGCCGGCGTTCCAGCGCATCGTGAGCTGCGGGTAGAGGTCGCCGAAGCCGGTCACCTCGTCGCCGACGCTGTAGAACCGCGAGCCCGCGATCGCGAACGGGCCGGTCAGGATCGAGGCGTTCAGCAGCGCGTCCACCGACGCGTTGCTGCGGCCCGTGATGGTCGTCAGGCCGATGGTCGCCTGCCCGCCGAGCACCGGGCTCGCGAACGTGTAGGACGGGATCACCAGCGCGAGGTCGGCATCGGCAGCGAACCTCGCCCGAACGTTCGTCGACACCGATGCCGACAGCCGGCCGCGGTTGATCTCGCGGGCGCGGGCGACCGTCTCGTGCTCCGACACGCTCGAGTGATAATACACCGAGGTGAGGGAGAAGCCGGGCTGCTGCGGCGCCGCGGCGAGGCTGCCGAAAAGGCCCGGCAGCCAGAAGCTCACGCCGCCTTCGTCGGCCGATGCCGGCTCCCCACCGACCACCAACGTGGCCGCGACGATACCGGCCGCGGCGATGCTTGCAACGGCCGGGCCGGTGCGCCCCGGGTCCCGTAAATTCGTTCTGATCATGTCGTCCCCCCGTTCGCATGCGGAGGCGATGGGCCGCCTCGCAAGGTCGCCCGTGCCGACTTCGGTCACGATGCTTGTTGGGCGCACGAGGAGCGCACGGCAGCAGCCACGCTGGTTTCGCGCCTGAGCCGAGCATACGGCACGGCATCGATCGTGACCACGCGGTGACGCGCCCGCGCAAGGGAATCAGTTCCGGTGTCGCCCCTGCGCCACGCCGTCCTGCAGCTCGCCCGATACGCACGGTCTAGCCGGGGCGGCCGAGGAGTCTCGGGCCGTTCTGATCACATGACCGCGGCCCCGGCCGTGTTCGACCGCAGCTCGTGATCACAAACCTGCGACCAGCGAATCGATGCGGCGGATTCGGGGAGATCGTTTCGTCAGGAATGCTACGATGATGCCTTCGCTGCCAGTGCCATCGTCAGGCTCGCCTCGGTCCGCATCGCTCGTCCGATCGACAAATGCGATGCACCGCCGACCTTCGCGACGCGTGGCGAGCGCCGCTTTCACGTCATGGCGAAACCGAACGGATCGCGCTGCAATCTCGACTGCGCCTACTGCTTCTATCTGAGCAAGGAGACGTTGCCCGGCGGCCCCGGTGCAGCCGACATGGAGCGCGACCTCCTCGAGAGGTTCATTGCGCAATACATCGAGGGCGTCACCGGACCGGAGGTCGTGTTCTCCTGGCAAGGCGGCGAGCCGACTCTTCGCGGACTCGATTTCTTTCACGACGTGGTGGCGTTGCAGCGAAAATACGCCAAGCCCGGCCAGCGCATCGAGAACGACCTGCAGACCAACACGACATGAAGAACGACTGGAAGCGGGTTTTCGCGTTCCAGTGACGTCACCGCCGACGATGTCGGCTCGATCGCACCGTGGCGGTCGCGCCGCAACGTTCGGATGGAGACACGACACCCGAGGGAGCCGGTCGTGATCCTGGACCTCGTCGCTCTCCCGCTGCCGATCACGATCGTCGCGCTCGTGATCGATCTGCGGCGGTGGCCGTCTGGGGCATCCCGTCCGAGATCGCGAAGCGCCGCGATCATCCGCATCGCGATCTGATCGGGGCCGCGAGCCGGGTAAGCCTGGTCACGCTCGGCGGGCTGTGGCCGTTCCTGTGAATCCGGGCGCGGGCCTACCGGCCCGATCGCGGCCGGGGAGTCCTCACCGGAGCGCCAGTCGAGAGGGGGACGATCGAGAGCCTCGAGGAACGGGTCGCCGCCCCCCGGCTATGTCGGATACGAGGATGGCAGCCGCCGATCCGTGCCGGAGACGTCTTCGGGGGGGGCGCGCCGGCGGAGCGGCATCCGGCGCGACCGGGTCACCGCGGCGATCCGGTCTCCCGGACCATCGGCAGCTCGATGACGACCCGCGTGCCGCGGTTCGGTGCGCTGTCGATCGCCACCTCGCCGCCCCATGCACGGACGATCCCGCGCACGATGGCGAGCCCGAGGCCCGTTCCCTCGCCCGGCGCGCGGGTCGTGAAGAACGGGTCGAACGCCCGCGCCACCACCTCCGCCGGCATGCCGGGGCCGGTGTCGCCGACGACGAGCGTCACCACCTCGCGTGGCCAGTCGTCCGCTCCGCTCGGAATCCGCGGCTGCCGCGGTCGCTCGAGGCGGACCACCACCTCGCCGGTGCCCTGCACCGCCTTGGCGGCGTTCTGGACGAGATTGACGACGATCTGGGTGAGCTCGCTCTCGTCGCCGATCACCACTGCACCACGGTCGGCGATGTCCAGCCGGAGGCTCGAGCCGGGCACCAGCCCCATGCGGGCGAAATCGACGCTCCGCTCCAGCGCGGGCGCGAGCGCGATCGGTCGGGGCCGGGGCGCCTCCTGCCGGAGATAGCTCAAGATCCCGCGCACGATGGCGGCAGCCTGGCCGGCGCAGTCGAACACGGTCGCGAAATAGGTGTGCAGGGGGCCCGACGCCGGCACGTCGAGGAGGCCGAGCTCGGCCATGCCGCGGATCGGCTGCAGAACGTTGTTGAGCTCGTGGGCGACGCCCGCGACCAGCTGGCCGAGCGCGGTGAGCCGCCGGTCGTGCTGCTCGCGGGCCGCACGCGCACGCTCGACGAGCGCGCTCTTCTCGCGATAGGCGACCGCATAGGCGATCATCAGCTCGGCGAGGCAGGCGGAGGAGCGGCGCACCGCGGTCTCGTCGAGCTGCCCGCCCTCCCCCGTGTCGGCGACCGCCAGCACGGCCTCCTCCTGGAACCCGGCGATCTCCTCGATCGGCAGATCGGCGGCGACCATCTCGCAGCCGATCCCGGCGATCGCCGCCAGCGCCGCCTCGTCCGCCGACCGCACGTGGCGCCGCATCAGCCCGACGTAACGCTGCTGGAGGTCCTTCACGGCGGCGCCCCTTCGAGCAGGACGCAGACCACGCCGGCGTCGTCGGTGCCGGTCGCGAAATCGTCGAGCAGGCGTCGCGCCAGCGCCTCCGGCTCGTGCTTGAGCCGCAGCATGGCGCGATCGAGATCGAGCCGCGCGTCGACCCCGTCGGTCCACAGCACCAGGAGATCGCGGTCGGCCCAGTCGAGCACGATCGGGCGCGGGAGACGGATGCCGGCGCCGACGATGCCGGGCATCGCGTCGACATGGACGCGCCGCTCACCGAACAGCGCGACCCGAACGTTCCCCACGCTCGCCACCGCGAGCTGCCGCCCGACCGGATCGATGCCGGCGACCGCGGCGGCAACCCCGCGGGTCGTGCGGATCGTGCCGTCGATCCGCATCAGGAGCCGCTCGGGAGCCCGCTCCACGGCCTGCGCGAGGACGGCGAGCGCGGCCTCGGCGGCGAGCGCCGCGTCGCGGCCGTGGCCGAGGCCGTCGACCAGCCCCACCAGCACGTCCGCGCCGAGGTCGCGGCACGCCCAGGCGTCGCCGCACCAGGTCTCTCCGCGCAATGCTCGGGTCGCTCCGCCGACGATCATCTGTCCCAGATCACCGTGGTCACGCAGGTGCCGCGGCCCGGCTCCGACCGGATCGCGAACTCGTCCATCAGTCGCTTCGTGCCGGGCAGGCCCGAGCCGAGGCCGCCCGCCGTGGAGAATCCGTCGCGCATGGCGAGCGCGACGTCGGCGATGCCGGGGCCGTCGTCCTCGGCCACCACCTCGAGCCCGATCCGGCCGCCGCGCTCGATCGAGCGGATGCGGACGACGCCGCCCCGGATGGCGTGGATGTGCAGGTTGTAGGCGAGCTCCGAGACCGCGGTCATCAGCCGGTACACCCGGACGGTCGGGAACCCCAGCGTCTCGGCCGCGGCGCGCGCCCGTCGACGCGCCTCGGCGATGTCGAGCTCGCCCCGGATGACGCAATCGATGGGCGCGAGGGAGGTCACCGCGGAGGTCACCGGCGCCGCGTCATGCTGGTGACGACCGTGGTGCGGCCGGGACGGCTCTCGATGCTCAGGCCGCCCATCAGGCTGCGGACCGCCGACAGGCCGAGCCCGAGCCCGCGCGTCGTCGAATGGCCCGGCTGCATCGCCAGCGCGATGTCGGGAATGCCCGGCCCGTCGTCCGAGACCGTGACCTGGAGCGTGGCGCTCGCCTCGGTGGTCTCCACCGCGATCCGGCACAGGCCGCCTCCCGCGTGCAGGAGCGCGTTGCGGACCAGCTCGGAGATCGCCGTGGCGATCCGGGTCTGGTCGACCGTGCCGAATCCCGCGGCGCGCGCGAGATCGCGTCCGGCCTGGCGCGCCCCGATGATGTCTTCCTGCAACCTTATGGTCTTCTCGACCTGTCGGTCACACATGGCGGCTCATGCGCTCGGAGGAACGAGGGCGGCGGGGCGGCCGGCATCCCGGTCGGCGATCGTCGCCTTGAGCATCTCGACCCCCGCCTCGAGATCGAGCGCCGTGCGCATCTCGAGGCACTCGCGCCCCATCTCGACCAGCGTCAGCGCGACGAACGGCTGCATCCCGCACAGCACCGCCTCGCCGCCCATCACCCGGATCATCCGCGCGGTCTCGTTGAGCAGGCGCGCCATGTAGGAGTCCACCACCTCGACGCCCGAAATGTCGATCACCGCGCCGTCGGCCCGGTCGTCGCGGACGAGCGCGAGGATCTCGCCTTGGAGCTGGATCGCCTGATCGTCGGTGAGATCGGCGAGAATCGAGGTCAGCAGGACGCGGCCGAGGCGAAGGATCGGGACACGCATCACGAGGCCTCGCGCACGAGGGCGCCGACGCTACTGCCGATCAGCCGCAGCGCCTCGGCGAGCCCGGCTCGCAGCGACCCGCGGGTGATCATGCCGGACAGGTCGACATCGAGCTTGACCAGGGTTTGCGCGGCGTCCGGGCTGATGCCGGTGACCACCACGCGCGCCCCGAGCAGCCGCGCCGCCGCGACCGTGCGGGTCAAATGGAGGCACACGCGGGTGTCGATCACCGGCACCCCGGTCACGTCGAGAATGGCGACCCGCGCCTCCTCCCGGGTGATCGCGGTGAGCATCGCCTCCATCACCTGCTGGGCGCGCTGGGTGTCGATGATGCCGACCAGCGGCATCAGCAGGATGCCGTTCCAGATCCTCAGCGTCGGGGTGGAGAGATCGAGGATCGACCGGCTCTGCCGCTCGATGATCTCCTCGCGCGTCCGGGTGTAGCTCGCGAAGGTCTCGACCGCGAGCGCATCGACCATCCGGTTCGCGCCGGTGATCGCCTCGCCGAGCTCGGCCGGTGCGGTCCGGTACGCAGCGATCACCACGGGCAGCAGCGCGTCCTTCAGGCTCATCACGAAGGCGGCGGTCTCGGACGGGGTGAAGCCGTCGCGCGCGCGGGCCGCGCTGATCTCGGCGGCCTTGCGCAGGACCACCGCGAGGCCGTCGTCCTGGAGATCGGATTCGCCGCTGCGGAGCGCCCCGATGAACGCGACCAGGAAGTCGGCCGCCTCCGCCCGCAGGGACTGCGCCAGATGCGGCAGCTCCATCCGCCCGGCGAGCGCCTCGATCTGCTCGAACCACGCCTCGCGGATCTCGGCCTCGCGGTCGGCGATCGTGGCGGCAATCGTTGCGGCCAATGTTGTCATCGCAATCCTCCTCGCATTCCGGCCTGCCGCGTTGCGGTCAGCTCGGCGACCGCCCGCAGCAGCTCGTCAAGCCCGACAGGCTTCATCAGGACGCGGTCCGCTCCGGCCTTCTGGGCCTCGTCGGCGGAGAATTCCTGCGGCGCGCGCGGAGCCCCGCCGGTGACGGCGACGATCGGAACCGTCATTCCCGCCTCCTTGACACGGCGGATCAGCTGCAGCCCGTCGCCGCCCGCCATCCACACGTCCGTGACCAGCACGTCGAACCGCCCGCCGGTCAGCACCGGCAGCGCCTCGTCGCCGCCGCTGCACTCGGTGACCGCGTGCCCCCCTCGCTCGAGGAAGAGCCGCAGCGTGTAGCGGGCGATCATCACGTCGTCGACCAGCAGCACCGCGGCCATCACCCGTCCTCCGATCCGGCGCACCGGCCGGCGAAGCCGCTCCGCCGCCGGTCCGCGCCTTCAGAACAGCTCGATGCGTGCACCGACGTCCTCCTGCCGCGAGCGAGACTCGAAGACCTCGCGATGCGTGTTGCGCTGGCTCGCCATCACGTAGCCGGCCATCAGCTCGTCGAGCCTGCCGGTGAGGTCGACCGGGTCGATCCACCCGTCCGGCCCGTCCAGCACGCGGCGCATGTCGCTCACGTGCTCGTCGACCACCTCGGTCAGCCGCGTCACGTGCTGGAGGCGCTGGCGCGTGCAGTCCTGGAACTGGATCGAGCCGATCAGCGTCATGATCGGGCCGGCGAGGCGGGTGCTCTCATCGACCACCTTGGCGAGCACCTCGCGCTGATGCGTCACCAGCCGCTCGAGGCTCTCGGTCAGCTCCGAGATCGCCGTCGCGATGGTGCCGAGCGCGGCCCGCTCGCTCTCGATCCGGTCCTCGACCAGCACCGAGAGGCTCGCCCCCACCGCCTTCCGCAGGTCGTCGAGCCGGCGATCGATCTCGGTCGCGGTGGCCTCCGATTGGTGCGACAGCTCCTTCACTTCCCGGGCGACCACCGCGAACCCCTTGCCGGCCTCGCCGGCGCGCGCCGCCTCGATGGTCGCGTTGAGAGCGAGGACGTTGGTCTGCCGGGCGATCGTCCTGATGTTCTGCACCGCCGCTCCGACCTCGTCGGTGACCGTCGCGATGGCGACGAGGCGATTGCGGCTGTCCTCGATGTCGGCGTTGCGCCGGCCGAGGAAGTCGTGAATGAGCCGGCGGCTGCCCGCGAGGCTGCGCTCGGTGCGGTCGACGATCTCGACCACCTTCTCGTTGGAGCTCGACCGGTCGAGGAAGCCGAGCAGCTCGCCGATCTCGCGGTCGACCGTCTGCAGCCCCGAGACGATCGAGGTCGCGGCCTGCTCGGTGTCCTCGCTGACCTCGCTCGCCTCGCGGCGGATCACCTCGAGAACCGGACGATAGACCGCGATCTCGTCGACCAGCCGGGTCAGGCGGCCGTGCCAGTCCTGGTCGGCCGACGCCTCGCCCCCCGTGGTCGCGGCGGCGGTCGCCGGCACCGACCGATCCGGCAGCTCGGGCAGCTCCGCCAGATCCGTCGGGTCCGGAGCGTCGGCCGGCACGCCGCGCCGGCGCCGGTCGCTCGCCCGGGCCACCGCCCATGCCGCAGCCAGCGTCGCCCCGGTCGTCACCGCCAGGGTCACCGCGAGCGAGACGGCGAGTTCCTCGACCGCATCACCGAACGCGGCGCGCACCGCGGCGACCGCGAGCGAGGCCACCATCGCCGGGACGATCACCGCCGGGACGGTCACACGGGAACCGATGAGGAGAGCCGCGACGCTCACGATTCATGCACCCGGAACGAGCTGGCGGATGACCTGGAGCAGCGCCGCGGGGTCCACCGGCTTGACGATCCAGCCGGTCGCGCCCGCCGCCTTCGCCTCGTGCCGCTTCGCCTGCTGCGATTCGGTGGAGAGCATCAGCATCGGCACGAACTGATATCCGGGCAGCTTGCGGACGCTGCGGATCAGCTCGATTCCGTCCATCGCTCCCATGTTGAGGTCGGTGATCACCATCGACGGCCTGGCCCCGCCCCGGAGGCTGGCGAGGGCCTCCTCGCCGCTCTTCGCCTGGTTCACCGCGAAGCCCGCCTTGCTGAGCATGCCGTCCAGGCTCATCAGCATGGTGGGCGAGTCGTCGACGATCATGATGGTCTTGGCCATGTCAGGAGATCCTTGGACGTTGGGCGGGCGCGCAGTCGGCGCACCCGGTCGCCGGCCAGTCCCAGAGGGTCGCGAGATCCTCGACGAGCAGGTGATAGTCGAGCGCGCCGTGGCTGCGCGGGGCGTAGTCGCGCACGGGCTTTCGCGATGCGAACGCTTCGGCCACGCGGATGTCGCTGCGGATCGCCTTCATCAGGCGGTCGCGGCCGAACCGGGTGGTCACCTCGTCGACCACCGTGCGGTGCAGGTTGATGCGGCCGTTCGTCATCACCGGGACGATGCCGAGCAGCCGGCGCCGCTGGTCGACCCCGGTGGCGACGCGGAACAGGAGGCGCGAGAGCTGCTCGACGCCGATGGCCGAGAGCGTGTGCGGGACGATCGGCACCAGCACCGCGTCGGCGGCGGCCAGCGCGTTGACCAGGATCGCATCCGCCGCCGGCGGCGTGTCGAGCACGATGCGGTCGAACGCCTCGGCGATCGGCGACGCCCGCAGCTGGCGCGCCAGCAGGGTTTTGTCGGCTCCGGCCGAAACCCCCTCGAACATCGGATCGGCCGGCGCGACGAACAGATTCTGCCAGGCGGTCGGGCGGATCGCGGCGGCGAGCTCGCCGCCGTGCGCGCCGAACAGGTCGTGCACGGTCGGATCGCCCCGACCGGCGACGACCCCGAAGCCGTAGCCGGCGTGCCCCTGGGTGTCGAGGTCGACCACCAGCGTGCGGAGGCCGCGGGCGGCCCACTCGGCCGCCAGATTGACCGCCGTCGTGGTCTTGCCGGAGCCGCCCTTTCGGTTGGACACGGAGACGACGAGGCTCATGGCAGAGGCCTCCGGGACGCCAGGATCGGCGCGACGAAGCGCGCGAGCGTCGGATCGGACGGGGGGATCACCTCGGCCGGCGCCGCCGCCGCGAGCACCTGCAGCAGCGCGGTGTGAACGTGGGTGCAGGTCGAGAGATCGACCGTGCCGGGCGGCGTCTCGCGCCAGTGCTCGACCAGCCCGAGCGCCTCCTCGACCATGCAGAGCCCCTCGAAACGGACCGTCGGGCCGTCGAACCGCAGCGGCATCACAACAGCTCCTTCAGATCGAGCACGAGCAGCACGTGCCCGTCGCCGAGCAGCGCCGTGCCGGAAAACCCCCGCATGCCGGCGAGCACGCCGTCGAACGGCTTCAGGATCACGTCCATGCCCTCGCGGAAATTGTCGACGACGAGGCCGATCGGCGCGCCGCCGATCCGGCACACCAGCACCGCCTCGGCAGCGACGTCGGCGGCGGCCGTCCCGCAGCCGAGCGTCCGCGCCAGCCGCAAGAGCGGCACCACGGTGTCGCGCAGCACGAAGGCCGGCGCCTGCTTGATCGTCTTGATCCGCTCGCGCGGCACCCGGACCGTCTCGGCGATGATGTCCATCGGAATGCCGTAGGGCTCGCCGCCGACCTCGACGACCATCACCCGGGTGACCGCCATGCTGAGCGGCATCGCGATCCGCACCGTGGTGCCCTCGCCGGAGCGCGACGTCACCGCGACGCGGCCGCCGAGCTTCTCGACGGTGGTGAGCACCACGTCGAGACCGACCCCGCGGCCGGACAGATCGGAGACCTTCGCGGCGGTCGAGAAGCCGGGCCGGAAGATCAGCCGGATCGCCTCCTGGTCGGACAGCGCCTCGGCCGCACCGGCGTCGACCACGCCCTTGGCGACCGCCGCCGCGCGCACCTTCGCAGGGTCGATGCCGCGCCCGTCGTCGCGCACCTCGATGGCGACGTGGTCCGCCTCCTGCGAGGCCTTCAGGACGATCGTCGCCTGCTCCGGCTTGCCGGCGGCGCGCCGCTCGGCCGGCGGCTCGATGCCGTGGTCGATCGCGTTGCGCACCACGTGCAGCAGCGGATCGCCGAGCGCCTCGATGATGGTCTTGTCGGCGGCCGTGTCCTCGCCCTCGACGACCAGGTCGATCCGTTTCTCGAGCTTTCGCGCGAGATCGCGGACGAGACGCGGGAAGCGGTCGAACACCTCGCTCACCGGCAGCATGCGGACCTGCATGATCGCCCCCTGCATCTCCTGGGCGAGGCGATCGATCACCGCGTACTGATCCTTGATTTCGCGCGCCATCTCGCGCGAGCCGTGAATGTGCTCGGCGCGGCGGGCGAGGAACGGCAGGCTGTTCTTGGAGACGACCAGCTCGCCGATCAGGTTCATCAGGAGGTCGACTTTTGCCTGGTCGACCTTGAGCATGCGGGCGGCGCCCCGCTCGTCGCGAGCCGCCTCGCCTGCCGATGCATCCGCGCCGGGTGCGGGGACGACGGATGCCGTGCCCGGCGCGACCGTCGTCGCGGCCGCGGTGCCGCCGTCCGTCGCGTCGTCGAGCGTCCCGAGCAGATCGAGCAGCGGCCCGGCATCGCCGTCGGTTTCGGCCACCCGCGCCGCCGCGGCGATCCGGGCGCACAGCCCGTCGTCGGCGCGGCCCGGCAGCAGGCGCGCGAGGACCGTGGCCACGGCGCCGACATGCGCGCGGACCCGATCGAGCGCCTGCGCCTCGGCGAGCACGCACCGCTGCGCCGCGACGATTCGGCGGGCGAGCGCCTCGACGTCGCCGGACGCCGCGTCGCGGGCGTCGGCGGGCACCGTCCCGGGCCGCGGCCGGAGCGTGGCGAGCACCGGACGCGGCGGCTCGACATCCGCCGACCCGAGCCGCGGCGGCTCGCCGGTCGCGACCGCCTCGATCAGCGCCGCCGCATGGGCGGCATTGGGGAACGGAGCGGCCGACACGGCATCGAGCCAGCGCAGAGCGGAGGCGGTCGACAGCTCCGGATTGGTCAGCGCCAGCAGAGCGGCGGTCGCGGTGCGCAGCGCCGCCCAGTCGCGCCGCTCAAGGCACGCGCGCGCCTCCTCGGCGAAATCCTCGACCACCGGCAGCGGCCCCGGTGCGGGCGCACCGGCGAGACGGATCAACGCATCGGGCGCGACCTGGTCGATCCGCACCTCGTCGGACACGTAGCGGAACAGATGCTCGACCTCGACGCGCGCGCCGCTCGCGAGCAGTCGGAACGCGAGGTTGCAACGATAGGGATCGAGCTCCTCGAGCGGCGGCCAGGGCTCGCGGGTCACCACGTCGAGCGCGCCGAGGCCGGGCACCTGCAGGACCAGGCCGAACGGATCCTCGCCGTTGTAGAAGCAGGTCTCCGCCGGCACGTAGTGCACGGCGAGCACCGGGTGCCCGCGGGCAGCGTCGGAAAACAGCGCGAGGCGGTCGGCCTCCGCCATGTCCGCGATCCAGCCGATCTCGGCGGCCGGCTTCTCCTCGGCCGGCGGATCGCTCGACGCCGGCGCTTCGGCGGGAGCGAGCCGGTCCCGCAGCCGCCCGACCGCCGCCTTGCACACCCGGTCGGCATCGTCGGGAAGCCGCTCGTGGCGCTCGAGGTGGTCGATCCAGGCGCTCACCTGGTCGAGGCTGTCGAGCAGCATGTCGACCAGATCGGAATCGAGCTCGCGCTGCGCCGACCGCACCTCGCCGAGCAAATCCTCGGCCGCGTGCACGAGGCGCGTCAGCGCCACCGCATCGAACAGCCCCGACGATCCCTTCAGCGTGTGGACGGCGCGAAACACCTCGTTGATGGCGGTCGCGTCGGCCGGGCTCTTCTCGAGCCTCAGCAGCCCGGAGGCGGACGACTGGAGAAGGTCCCGCGCCTCGGGAATGAAGCGGGCCAGCAGCGCGTTGCTCATGCCGCGCCCCCCGTGAGCAGACGGGCGGTCGCGGCGAGCTCGTCCGGCCGGACCGGCTTGACGACGTAGAGGTTGGCGCCCGCCCGGTAGGCCCGGAGCGCGTCCTCCTCCTTCTCCTCGGTCGAGATGGTGACGATCGGGATCGACCGCAGCGCCGGATCGTCGCGCACCTGCCGCACCAGCTCGTAGCCGTTCATCTTCGGCATGTTGACGTCGACGATCATCAGATCGAAGCGGTCGAGCAGCGCGCGCTCCAAGCCCTCGACGCCGTTCGCGGCCTCCGCGACCGTGAAGCCGGCGGCCTCCAGCACGTCCCGATAGAACAGGCGGATCGTGATGCCGTCGTCCACCACCAATATGCTCTTCCCGGTCATTCCCGCCTCACTCGGCTTCCGCCGGCTTCTGGTGCACGATGGTGTCGCCGAACTTTCGCGGCCGGAACAGCGAGCTCATCCGGTTCATGCTCTCGGAATGTCCGAGACAGATGAAGCCGCCCGGCGCGAGGCATTCGTAGAGCGCCTCGACGGTCTCGCGGCGTGCGAGGTCGTCGAAATAGATGAGCAGGTTGCGGCAGAAGATCACGTCGATGCCGCGGAACCGCGCCATCTGCAGCGGATCGACGACGTTGATGGTCGAGAAGTCGACCGAATCGCGGATCTCGCTGCGCAGCCGGTAGCGATCGCCCGCGAGCCGGGCGAAATACTGCTGGCGGAGCGCCATCGGCACCCGCTGCAGCGAGCGCTCGCCATAGGTGCCGTCGGCGGCGTCGGCGAGCACGCGCGAATCGATGTCGGAGGCGAGGATCTCGATCTCGTAGTCGTCGCACAGATCCCACGTCTCGAGCACGTGGAGCGCGATCGAGTACGGCTCCTCGCCGGTCGAGCACGGCACCGACCAGATGCGGATCCGGCTGCCCCGCGCGCGCGCCTTGGCGAGCTCGGGCAGCATGCTGCCGGTGAGCGCGTCGAACTGATAGTCCTCGCGGAAGAAGTAGGTCTCGTTGACCGTCATCAGGTTGACGAGCTGCTGCAGCTCCTCGCCGCTCGCCTGGAACCGGAGAAGTGCGAAATAATCACGAAATCCGCTCGAGCCGGTCTTGACGATCCGCTCCTGCAGCCGCCGCTCCACGAAGTAGCGCTTCTTCTCCGAGAACATCATGCCGGTGCGGCGATAGAAGAACTCGCACAGCTTCGCATACTCCTCGGGAGAGACCGGAGGAGACGCATCGACGGCGCGGCACGCGTCCTGGATCATCGTCCCTCGATCCTCCGGACCGCGAGGTCGACCGCGAACCGAACGAACGGCCGATCGGCGAAGCGCCGCTTCAGCGCGAGAAGGGGCGCGACCGCCTCGTCGCCGCCGACCTCGGCGAGGCAGTCCACCGCGGCGGCGCAGACGTTCACGTGCGGGTCGTCCTCGACCACCTGCACGAGCCAGCGCGGCGCGTCGGAATGCGGCAGCGCGGACAGCACCTGGATGGCGAGAATCCGCACGTCGCTGTCGGGGTCGCGCAGCAGGCTCTCGATGTAGGGGGCGACCTCCTCCGGCATCTCCTGAAGCGCCTCGGTCGCCTCGTTGCGAAGCCCGGCGTCCTCCTCGCGCAGGAGCGGCACCAGCGCCTCGACCACCGCCGGAGACTTGAGCCTGATCAGCGACGTGAACAGCACCGTGCGGACGCTCAACGCCGGCTCCACGAGCAGCCGTGCGCACAGCTCCGGCACCGCCTGCGGATGGGCGCCGAGGCCGCGCACCGCGCGGCGCCGCACCGCCGGGTCCGGCGCGTCGAGACCGGCGAGGAGCGCCGGAAGGTCGTCGGCCTCGGCGACGGCGACCGGCGGGGGCTCGGCGGCGGAGCGAGACGATCTCACGAGCACCACGAGCGTGCCCTCCCGGCTCGGGCGGCCGGCGTCGGCTCCACCCAGTGGATCAGCTGCGCGGCGATCCGATCGGCCGGCAGGACGAGATCGGCGCCGCCACGGCGGATCAGCTCGTTCGGCATGCCGAACACCACCGAGGTCTCGGCGTCCTGCGCGATGGTGCGGCCGCCGCGCTGGTTGAGATCGGCCATCTGCTCGGCGCCGTCGTCGCCCATGCCGGTCAGCTCGACGCCGATCAGCCGCTCGGCCGGGAACGCCTCGACGGCGCTCGCCACCAGCCGGGCGACGCTCGGATGCCAGACGAAGTCGCCGCTGCTCGGCACCGGCGTGGCGATCGGCCCGGCGGCGCGCTTGCCGATCACGAGGTCGGCGTCGCCCTTGGCGACGTACACCGTGCCGGCCTCGATCGGCATCTGCCGCGACACCTCGACCACCGGCACTCGGCTCATCTCGCCGAGCCGGCGCGCGAACACGCTGGTGAAGGTGGCGGGCATGTGCTGGGCGATCAGCACCGCCCAGGGGAAGTCGGCGGGCAGCAGTGGGACGATCTCCTCCAGCGTGCCCGGGCCGCCGGTGGAGACGCCGATCAGCACGAGCCCGAAGCCGGCCCGCGTGCCGGTCGCGAGGCTGCGCCGGCTCGATGTGCCGGTCCGCCCGGCGATCCGGTCGCGCTCGGCCCGCAGGCGGCCGCGCAGGCCGACGGCCCGCCGGACCCGGGCGCCGACCGCGGCGCGCACCTTGAACAGAAGCTCGCGACGGATGCGGTCGATCGACAGCGAGATGGTGCCGCCCGGCTTGTGGACGAAGTCGACCGCGCCGAGGCTCAACGCCTGCAGCGTCGCCTCGGCCCCCTCCTCGGTCAGCGACGAGACCATCAGCACCGGCTTCGGCCGCTGCGTCATGATCCGCGACAGGCAGGTGATCCCGTCCATCTCGGGCATGTTGACGTCGAGGGTCACGACGTCGGGATCGAACTCCTCGATCGCGACCAGGGCCTCGGCGCCGTTGCGCGCCGTTCGCACCTCGTAGCCACCGTCGGAGCCGAGCAGATCCGTCAGATGCTTGCGCATCAGCGCGGAGTCGTCGACCACCAGCACCTTGACCATGATCGCCTTCGCTCCGGGTGGAAGGGCGCGGGAACGTCCCGCCCGCGCCCGACGCTCGTCAGTGTCGTGTTCCCATCCGCCCGGCCTCGTCGAGGTCGAGCAGCTGTGTCACGTCGAGCAGCAGGATCATCCGCTTCTGCCGCTCCAGATTGGCGACGCGGCGGATCATCCGCTTCTGCTCGTCGGAGAGATCCGGCGCCGGCCGCACCGCCGCGGCCGGGATCCGCATCACCTCCGAGACCTGGTCGACGATGAACCCGGTCTGCACGCCGTGGATGGTGAACACCATGATGCGTTGCCGGTCGTTGCGCTCGGCCGCGGCGAGGCCGAAGCGCCGCCGCTGGTCGATCACCGGAAGGACGACGCCGCGCAGATTGATGACGCCCTCGATGAAGGCCGGCGTCCTCGGAATGCGGGTGAGCTCGTCCGGCACCCGCACGATCTCCTGCACCGCCTCGATCGAGACGCCGTACTCCTCGTCCATCAGGCGGAAGACGACGAACTGCTCCTCGTCGTCGAGATCGCCCGCGCGGTCGATCCGGCCGTCGCCGTCCATGTCGGCTCCTCCTGCATCCGAGACGACGGCGCGCATCTCGCTCGCGTTGAACATCCGCTCGGCCGAGAGGATCGACACCAGCCGGCGGCCGTCCTCCAGACGGCAGATCGACTTCAGCTCGCCGCCGCCCTGCGCGCCGCCGCCGAGCATCGCCGGCACCGGCTCGACCAGATCCCGGCCGACGCGGAGAACCTCCTTGACGCTGTCCATCACCACGCCGACCGAGGTCGCCCCGTCGCCGAGCGAGACCACCACGACCTTGTTGGCCTCGGTGAGCTCGACCGCCGGCAGCCCGAACATTTCGCGCAGCGAGACGAGCGGCAGCAGCCGGTTGCGCAGCGTGATCACCCCGAGCACGTGGCTGCGGGTGTTGGGCACGTGGGTGATGCGGTCCGGGAGCTGAACGATCTCCTGAACCTGGTCGATCGGGAAGGCGTACTCCTGCGCGGCGACCTCGAAGCTGACCAGCTGATCCTCGTCGACCGTCGCCTCGACCGCCTCGGCCCGGTCGCGGTGGACCTGCGCGGCCTCGCTCCCGCCGGACACGGCGCGCCCGCCGATGTCCTCGAACTCGCGGCTCACGAGCCGGCCGGCGTCGAGGATCATCACCATCGAGTCGCCGTCGTGGCCCTTGATCATCCCGGTCAGGAGATCGGTGTCGACCGTCGCGCGGATCGTGTCGGCCCGCTCGATGCGGTCGGCGTCGACCGTGACCACGTTCGCCATGCGGTCGACCACCAGGCCGATCGGATGGCCCTGGTCGAGCACCACCACGCGGGTCGCGTCGTCGTGCAGGACCTGGGCGAAGCCGAACGTGTCGCGCAGATTGACGACGGGAAGAACGGTCCCGCGCAAATTCGCGAGACCTTCGAGCGCCGGCGGGCTGAGCGGCACGCGGACGATCTCCGGCATGCGGATGATCTCCTGCACCTCCGACAGCGCCACCGCGAACATCTCCTCCTGGAGATGGAAGATGACGAACTGACGCGCTTCGTCGCGGAAGTCGGCGCCGGGAGGCGGCGCCGCTGCGCTGCGCTCCGCCGGAATCGGCCGAGCCTGAGCTGCCATCGTGAGTCCTCCTGTCCGTTCGGTACGGCTCACGCGGCCTGCAGCTCGTCGGCCAGCGAGGCGATCTCCTCGATGGCGGCGGCGAGCTCCTCGGCGCCCTTGGCCTGCTCGCGGGCGGCGTTCGACGCCTCGCCGGAGGCCCGGCTCGCCTGCTGGGCGGCCGCGGCGATCTGCTCGACGCCGGTCTGCACCTCCTTGACGACGCGCACGATCTCGTCGGCGCCGCCGAGGATCTCCTTGTTGCCCGCGAGCACCGTGCCCATGTCGGCGGCAATGGTGTCGAGATTGGCCGAGATGCGCTTGTTCTTCTCGACCTCGACTGCGGCCGCTTCGGCGATCTCGCCGAGATCGTCGCGCACGTCGACGATCTGATCCTGGATCGACTTGACGGTGTCCTTGATCCGATCGGCGTTCTCCGCGGAGTCGCGGGCGAGGTTGCGGATGTCGGTCGACACCACGGCGAATCCCTTGCCGAACTCGCCGGCGCGCGCCGCCTCGACCGAGCCGTTGACGGCCAGCATGTTGGTCTGGATCGACACGGTGGTGATCGCGTCGACGATCTTGTCGATGCGGCGGCTGATCTGCTCGAGCGCGGCGATCTGCTCGCGGCTCGCGAGCCCGGCCTCGACCGACCTGCCGACGCCGACGATCAGCGCATCGACCGCGATCTTGTTGGCGGTGAGCGCCTCGCTGATCGCCTGCCCCTTCTCGAGCGACGTCCGGGCCCGCGACTGGGCCACCAGGGCGCCCTTCTCGATCTGGTTGATGGCGGCCGACGACTGCTGGGTGGCGGCGGCCTGCTGCTGCGCGCCCTTGCCGATCTGCTCCAGCGCCGTCATGATCTGGGCGGCGGCGCGGTTGATCTCCTCGACCGCGCTCGACAGCTCCTCGGCGGCGGAGGCGACCTCCTCGGCGCTCTTGCCGATATTGGTCGAGTTCTTCAGCTCCTCGGCGAGCTCGGCGATCTCCTGCGAGGCCTGCTCGCACTGGGCGAGCGCGGTGGTCTGCTGGTCCACCGTCTTGCCGGCCTCCTGGCAGGCCGAGCCCTGCTCCTCGGCGGCCGCCGCGATCGCCTCCGAGCCCTTCTGGGCCTCCTTGGCGGCGGTGTTCGACTCCTCTGACGCGGCGGCGATCTCACGCCCGCCCTGCATCACCTCGAGCATGTCGAGGCGGACCTGCTCGAGCGTCTCGGTGATCTTCTTGCCCTTCTCGACCTCCTCGCGGGCGGTCACGGCCGAGGTGTTGATGCCCTCGGCGATCACCTTCACGTCCTTCTGGATCTGGGAGATCAGCTCCTGGATGTCGCGGGCCGACTTCTCGCTGGTCTCGGCGAGCGTCCTCACCTCGTCGGCGACCACGGCGAATCCCTTGCCGTGCTGGCCGGCGCGGGCGGCCTCGATGGCAGCGTTGAGGGCGAGCAGATTGGTCTGGTCGGCGATGCGGGCGACCGCCTTGACGACCTCGCCGATGGTCGCGGCCTGGCGCTCCAGCTCCTCCACCATCTTCACCGAGGCCTCCTGCCGCTCGGAGGCGCGACCGATCGCCGTGATCGAGCTGCCGACCTGCGCCGCGACGTCGGCGACCAGCCCCTGCAGCGCTTCGGTCTTGGTGACCGACACCTCGGCATTGGTCTTGGCCGAGACGATGAGGGCGGCGCCGTTGTTCACCGCCTTGAGCGACTGCTGGGCGGCGTTGGCGGCCTCCTCGGCACCCGCCGCGATCTGCTCGGACGCCTTGCGCAGCTCCTCGGCGGCGGCCGCCGCCTCCTGAATACCGGTCGCCATCTGCGACGCCGCCGAGGCGACGCGCTCGGCCGCCTTCTGCTAGCGCGCGAAGGTCCGCGCCTTGCGCTTCTGCGACTCGGTTGCGAGGCGCGAGCCGCCGACGGCGTGCGACTCTCGCGTCATCGCCGCTTCGAGGTCGGCTTGCATCGCGCGGACGGGCGGCTTCTCGGTCACGCCGGCTTTCTTCACCAGAGCCATGGATTTCACTCTTCGGTTTCGCGTTGGATGACGATGTCGGGCCCTTCCGGGGCAGGGAGCGGAGGCGCGGCACGACGCGCGCACCTCGGGCGTCCGTCGCCACGATCTCGTCACGGCTCGGTGTGGAACGCGATGCGGCGAACTCGGGCGATGCGGGGGGCCTGGCCGCCCCCCCGGGAGGCTAGGTTTTCGGCCGTTCGGCCCGAGATCGGGTTCTGGCCAGGGGGAGATCGGGCACGACGACGAGCATGGTGAACGACTTGTTCCCGACGAGCCGCGCGTCCGAATGCGCGTGCGGCACTCGGCGGCCCGTTCAGGGTGGCTCTCAGTACTGCCGCGGCCGATTAAAGAACCGCTTAAGCCGTGTCGGTGAGTCGTAATAATATGTATTAGGCCTATCGGGGAATAGACCTACGCGACGGTGTCCGACGCCTGCGGACCGCGCGTTTCTTGCACGCCGTGGCGCCGATCGCGCTCGCGGCCGACGTATCCGCATGACTGATGCCCTGTTTTCGGATGTCTCGAGCCGAAGCCGACCCGAGGCCGGGGTCGCCAGGTGACAGCTTGGATCGCAGACAAGGGTATCACCGTGTCGCCGGTCCGATCCGTCGCCCATGTTTCCGGCTGCTCGGACGCCATATTGACTCTCGCCGGCCTTTCCGGAATCCATAGGAACAAAGAGAGAACACACCAGAGGAACGATCGTGGCCGAGCCGCCGCCCGCTCCGGGCGAAGTCTTGCGTGCGCTCCGGCAGCGGGTCGCCGCCCTCGAGGCGCACCGACCGCTCGGGACGGGACCGCTCGGAACGGCCGAAGCGGCGCTGCCCCTCGGCGCCCCGGCGCTCGACCGCAGCCTCGGCGGCGGCCTCGCGCTCGGCGCCCTCCACGAGGTCGCCCCGGCGACGGCGCTGCATCTCGGGGCGGCGGCCGGGTTCGTACTGGCGCTGGCGGCACGGGCGATGCGGGCGGGCGGGGGCGAGGTTCTGTGGATCCAGCCCGACCTCGCCGGCCGCGAGGCGGGCCGGCTCTACGGCCCCGGCCTCGACCTCGCCGGCCTGCCGCTCGCCCGGGTGATCGATCTGCGGGTGCCGCACGAGCGGGACGCCGCCTGGGCGATGGAGGAGGCGCTGCCGTGCCGGGCGCTCGCCGCGGTGGTCGGCGAGTTCTTCGACGACCGCGCGCTCGATCTCACCACCCTGCGCCGCCTGTCGCTCGCCGCGGCGCGCCATGGTCGCGCGGGCGGGCTCGGCCTCATGCTGCGCCACCATGCCGGCGCGGCGGCGAGCCCGGCCGTCACCCGGTTCGAGATCGCGGCGGCACCGGGCCCCCGCGATCCGTTCGGCGGCCTCGGCCGGCCGACCGTCCATGTCTCTCTCGTGCGCAACCGCCGCGGCCCGACCGGCTGCTGGCTCCTGTCGTGGAATCACCATGAGCACGTCTTCCTCGCGGCGCCTTCTCTCGCTCTGGCTCCGACGGCTCTCGACCGACCGCATCGTGCAAGCCCGCCGGCGCCGCTCGGGCGCACCGGATGAGGACACGGCATCGGCCCCGGCCGCGCTCGTCACCGCCCACCTGGTGAGGTCGGCGCAGCGGATCGCCGCCGTGAACGACGTCGCCGCCGGGCTCGGCCTCGCGGTCGGCGCGACGATCGCCGATGCGCGCGCCCGCCATCCCGATCTCGCCGTCGAGCCGCACGATCCGGCCGCCGACCACGCGCTGCTCGTCGCCGTGGCCGACGCCTGTGACCGCTTCACCCCGCTGGTGGCGCTCGATCCGCCCGACGGCGTGATGCTCGACATCACCGGCTGCGCCCATCTGTTCGGCGGCGAGGCGGCGCTCGCCCGTGGGGTCGCCGGGCTCGCCGCGACGCGCGGCCTGTCGGCGCGGGTCGCGCTCGCCGACACGCCGGGCTGCGCCTTCGCGGTGGCGCGTCACGGCCGCGCCGGCGGGGCGCCCCTCGTCGTTCCCCCCGGCGGCCAGCGCGAGGCGTTGCTGCGTCTGCCGCTCGCCGCGCTGCGGCTCGCGCCCGAGCGGGTGGCGGCGCTCGCCGCGGTCGGCCTGACCCACGTCGCCGACGTGATCGACCTGCCGCGCGCGAGCGTGGCGGCGCGCTTCGACGGCCTCCTCGACCGGCTCGACGCGGCGCTCGGCCATCTCCACACGCCGATCACGCCGCGCCGGCCGATGCCGGACCTGATGACGGAGCAAAGCCTCGCCGAGCCGGTGATGCTGGAGCGCGACGTCCTGAGCACGATCGAGCGGCTCGCCGGCCGCCTCGCCCGCGTGCTGGAAAACCGCGGCGAAGGCGCGCGAAAGCTCGAGGCGGCGCTGTTCCGCACCGACGGCCGGGTGTTCCGCATCGCGGTCGGCACCGGCGCGCCGGTGCGCGATCCCGAGCGCATCGCCCGCCTGTTCGCCGATCGTCTCGCGGTCGGCGAGCCGTGCGATCCGGGCTTCGGCTACGACCTCGTCCGCCTGTCGGCGTTGGCGACCGAGCCGGCCGGCCCGGTGCAGACCGGGCTCGACGCGAACGCCGCCGACACGGTCGCGCTCGATCATCTGATCGACCGGCTCGGCGTCCGGTTCGGCGCCCGCCGCGTCACCCGCCAGGTGCCGCAGGACACCCATGTGCCGGAGTCTTGCTGTGCCGCGCTGCCGGCGCAGGCACGGCCCCGGCCCGTCCTGCCGGCGGCGGCCGAGGCGGAATTTCTCGTCGACGGCCTCGGTCCCGAGCGCCCGCTGCGGCTGCTGGAACGGCCCGAGCCCGTCGAGGCGGTGGCCGAGGTGCCGGACGGACCGCCGGTGCGCTTCCGCTGGCGGCGCGTGCTCCACGAGGTGGCGGCCGCCGAGGGCCCCGAGCGTCTCGCTCTGCCGTGGTGGTGCACCGCCGACGCCCCTCCTCCGACGCGGGATTACTTCCGGGTCGAGACCCGGCTCGGCGTGCGCCTGTGGCTCTTCCGCGAAGGCCTTTACGGACGCGAGACGCCGCGCCCGCGCTGGTTCCTGCACGGACTGTTCGGGTGACGGGATGCCGGCGTCACGAGCGGAGCTATACGGTGCCGGCGATCTTCTCCCGTGCCGCCTGCGCGAGAAACGCCGAGCGAGTCAGCCCTCGCGCTTCGGCCGCGTGGTCGATCTGATCGACCAATCCCTTGTCCAGCGACACGTTGATCCGCACGGTGCGGCCGGCATCGCTCAACAGCGGCACGGCGATCAGCAGCGCGCCGGCCCCGAGAGACTCCCGCACCTCCTCGTCGCTCCGCACCTCGTCCAAGGAACGGGCCGGCGGCACCGGCTGTCCCGCACTCTCCAGCGCCTCGACATGCTGGCGCAACGCCGCCGCGGCGTTCGCGGCCGCCGCGGCCAGCGTGTCGCCGGCCGAGAAGCAGCCCTCGACATCCGGGAACCAGATTCCGAACGCGCTGTCCGGGTCCTTCTCGACGATCGCGACGTACTGGACCATCATGCTGCGCCTCTAAAGTCTCCATCCCGCCAGCTTGTAGATCCGTCGCACCAGACCGACCGGCAGATCCCGGCGCGGATGCGTGACGGTGACGAGCAAGGGTCGCTGCGGATGCTTGAAGGTGTGGTGGTCGCCATTCACACGATCCAGCACCCAGCCATCCTTTTTCAGCATCCCGATCAGCTTGCGGCTGTCCTTCTCCATCGAACCACGGCTCCGATCGTGAGACCGCTCGCTCGGGGTGCGCTGCGGCCCATTGAAGGGTTCTACGACGGCGGAAGACCGCCGAAGGCGGCCAGAGCCATTCCACCGCGAATTCTTCAATGAGGCCGCGGCGGTGAAACCGCGGAAGATTGCGTAAATAAATACACACCGCAGCCCGAAACGCAACCCAATGCCCGCTTATGCCGAGCTCGCCGTCACCACCAACTTCTCGTTTCTGCGCGGGGCGTCGCATCCGGAGGAGCTGGTGCGGCAGGCGAAGGCGCTCGGGCTCGCGGCGCTCGGGGTGGCGGACCGCAACTCGGTCGCCGGCGTGGTGCGGGCCCACGAGGCGGCGAAGGAGCACGGGGCGCGGCTCGCGGTCGGGACGCGGCTGGTGTTCGCCGACGACACCCCCGACATCCTCGCCTATCCGCGGGATCGTGCGGCCTGGGCGCGGCTCACGCGCCTCCTCACGCTCGGCAAGCGGCGCACCCGCAAGGGCGCCTGCATACTGCATCGCGGCGACCTGCTCGCCGACGCCGAGGGGTTCAACCTGATCGTCCTGGCGGACGGGCGGGAGCGGCTGTCGGCCCGCAGCCCGTGCGCGAGCGCGTGGGCCACACCCGGCGCACCCGGCACCCCCGGCGTGCCCACCCCGGAACCACCCGTCTTGCGGAAGGGGGCGCCGGCCGGGCCGGCCCGTCCCCGGACGCCGCCGCCTCCTGCGCGCAAAACCACCGGCACCGATCCGGCGTTGCCGTCGTCTCTCCGCGAGGCCGGCGCCCGCGTCTGGCTCGGCGCGCGCATGCTCCATCGCGGCGACGACGCACGGCGGCTGGCGCGGCTCGCAGCCTTCGGAGCGAGGACGCGCACCCCGCTGATCGCGGTCGGTGACGTGCTCTATCACGTCCCCGAGCGGCGCCCCCTGCACGACGTGATCACCTGCATCCGCACCCACACCACGCTCGACGCCGCCGGCCGCCGGCTCGAGGCGAACGCCGAGCGTCATCTGAAGACGGCCGACGAGATGGCGCGCCTGTTCCGCGCCGCCCCCGAGGCGGTGACGCAGACGCTGGTGTTTCTGGAAAGCTGCCGCTTCTCGCTCGACGAGCTCGCCTACGACTATCCGGACGAGGTGCGCGAGGGATTCCCGACCCCGCAGGCGGCATTGGTCGCCTATGCCGAGGAGGGCGCGGCCCGGCGCTATCCAGGCGGCGTGCCGGCAAAGGTGCGTCACGTGCTCGATCACGAGTACCGGCTGATCGACGCGCTCGGCTATGCGCCCTATTTCCTCACCGTGCACGACATCGTGCGGTACGCCCGCGCGCGCGGCATTCTCTGCCAGGGCCGCGGTTCGGCGGCGAACTCGGCGGTGTGCTACTGCCTCGGCATCACCGAGGTCGATCCGGCGCGCGCCGATCTCCTGTTCGAGCGCTTCGTCTCGGCCGAGCGGCGCGAGCCCCCCGATATCGACGTCGACTTCGAGCACGAGCGGCGCGAGGACGTGATCCAGTACATCTATCGCCGTTACGGCCGCGAGCGCGCCGGCCTCGCCGCCACCGTGATCCGTTATCGCGGTCGCAGCGCGATGCGCGACGTCGGCAAGGCGTTCGGCCTGTCGGAGGACGTGATCGGCGTGCTGACCGGCACGCTGTGGGGATTTTCGCGCGAGGCCGTCTCGGACGAGCATGCGCGCCGCACCGGCCTCGACCCGTCGGACGTGCGGCTCGCCCGCACGCTCGCACTGGCGCGCGAGCTGGTGGGCTTTCCTCGCCATCTCTCCCAGCACGTCGGCGGCTTCGTGATCACCCGCGGCCGGCTCGACGCGCTGGTGCCGATCGAGAACGCCGCGATGGAGGACCGCACCGTCATCGAGTGGGACAAGGACGACCTCGACACGCTGCACATCCTGAAGATCGACGTGCTGGCGCTCGGCATGCTGACCTGCCTGCGCCGAGCGCTGGATTGTCTGCAGCGGCATTACGGGGAGAGTTTCCGCGGCGAGGCTCCCACTTTTCTTCCCCCCGCGTGTGGGGAGAGGGTGAACGAGGCGCCGAGCCGGCCCGCCCGCCTCGACCTCTCCTGCATCCCGGCCGAGGACGAGGCCGTCTACCGCATGCTGTCGCGGGCCGACTCGGTCGGTGTCTTTCAGGTCGAGAGTCGCGCCCAGATGACCATGCTGCCGCGGCTGAGGCCGAAAACCTTCTACGACTTGGTGATCGAGGTGGCGATCGTGCGGCCCGGGCCGATCCAGGGCGACATGGTGCACCCCTATCTGCGCCGCCGGCAGGGCTTGGAGCCGGTGCGGTTCCCCTCCCCCGCCCCGGAGCACGGCCCGGCCGACGAGCTGGCGCAGGTGCTCGGCAAGACGCTCGGCGTGCCGCTGTTCCAGGAGCAGGCGATGCGCATCGCCATCGTCGCGGCCGGCTTCACCCCGTCGGAGGCCGACCGGCTGCGCCGGGCGATGGCGACGTTCCGCCGGGTCGGGACGATCGGGTATTTTCGCGGCAAGCTGATCGACGGCATGACGGCCCGCGGCTATCCGCGCGATTTCGCCGAGCGCTGCTTCGGGCAGATCGAGGGGTTCGGCGAGTACGGCTTTCCGGAGAGCCACGCGGCGAGCTTCGCGCTGCTGGTCTATGCCTCCGCCTGGATCAAGTGCCACTATCCCGACGTGTTCGCCGCCGCGCTCCTGAACAGCCAGCCGATGGGGTTTTATGCGCCGGCCCAGATCGTCCGCGACGCCCGCGACCACGGCATCGAGGTGCGCCCGATCGACGTGAATTTTTCCGGCTGGGACAACGCGCCGGAGCCTCCGTCCTCCGCGGCGCCCGGACGCCCCCTCCCCGCACGCGGGGAGAGCGACACAGCGAAGGAGCGCCCTCGTCTCCACCCCCGTCACCGCGACATGGCGGGCGACATCCGCGCGACCCACGCGGTGCGGCTCGGCTTCCGCCAGATCGCCGGCCTCCGGGAGGAGGACGGCCGCAAGATCTCCGACGTGCGGGGCGACGGCTTCGACTCGATCCGCGATCTGTGGCTGCGCACGGCGCTCTCGCCCGCCGTTCTGGAGCGGCTCGCGCAGGCGGATGCGTTCCGCTCGCTCGGGCTCGACCGCCGCCGCGCGCTGTGGGCCGTGCGGGCGCTGCGCCGCTCGGGCGACAAGGACGACCTGCCGCTGTTCGCCCGCGTCGCCACCCCTGAGCAGGAGCCGGACGTGGCGCTGCCGCCGATGCGGCTCGGCGAGCAGGTGGTCGCCGACTATCGCCACCTGCACCTGTCGCTGAAGGCGCATCCGGTGTCGTTCCTGCGCGGCGATCTCGCGCGACGCCGCATCGTGCCGAACGAGCGGCTCGCCGCCCTGCCGTCCGGACGGCGGGTGTCGGCGGCCGGGCTGGTGCTGGTGCGCCAGCGGCCCGGCACCGCCAAGGGCGTGATCTTCACGACCCTCGAGGACGAGACCGGGGTCGCCAACGTGATCGTCTGGCCGCAGGTGTTCGAGCTCTACCGGCCGATCGTGATCGGGGCGCGCCTGATCGGCGTCTGCGGCCGGCTGCAGAACGAGCAGGGCGTCGTCCATGTGGTGGCCGACCGGCTCGAAGACCTCACGCCGCTGCTGCGCCGGCTCGCCGAGGACACCGGCTGCGTCGACAACCTCGCCCGTTGCGACGAGTTCAAGCGGCCGATTCCGGAGCACCGCCAGCCTTTGCGGGCCGACGCATCGCTCGCCGCCCGCTCGCGCGAGGCGCCCGACTTCCGCGACGATCTCGGCAGCAATCTCGCCGACGATCCGGCCCCGGCCGGAAAGGTGGGCCGCACCATGCCGAAGGGACGGAATTTTCGCTGACGCCACCCGCTCACACCGACCCCGATCACGCCGCCCCACTACGCTGCCCCACTACGCGGCCAGGGTCACGCCGCCCCGCTCACGCCTCGCCGCCGCGCCGGACGATCGGCCCGCTCAGGGCAAGCGCCGTCTGCACCAGGGCGAGATGGCTCAGCGCCTGCGGAAAGTTGCCCGCCAGCCGCCGCCCGCGCGTGTCGTACTCCTCGGCGAGCAGCCCGAGATCGTTGCGCACCGACAGCAGCCGCTCGAACGTCGCGCGGGCGGCCGCGTGGCGCCCCTGCATCGCCTGGCACTCGGCGAGCCAGCACGAGCAGGCGAGGAAGGCGCCTTCCGGGTTCTCACCGTGCGCGCGCCAGCGCCGCACCAGACCGTCCTCGACCAGCTCGCGCTCGATCGCCGCGATCGTCGCCGCCATCCTCTCGTCGTCGGCCGGCAGGAAGCCGACGATCGGCAGCAGCAGCAGGCTGGCGTCGAGCTCCTGGCTGCCGTAGTACGACACGAACCGGCCGAGCCCGGGGTCGTAGCCGTTGGCGCAGATGTCGCGATGGACGAAGCCCGCGAGGTCGCGGAAGCGCGCGAGACCGTCCGGGTCGGCGCGCTCGGTGGTCGCCGGGTCGCGGGTGAAACGGTCGAGCGCGACCCAGGCGGAAGCCTTCGAATAGACGTGGTGGCGCGGCTTTCCGCGCACCTCCCAAAGGCCCTGGTCGGGCTCGCGCCACACATCGGCGACGTGCTGCACGATCGCCACCTGCAGGGCGAAGCTCTGCTCGGACGGCGCGATGCCGGCTTTTGCGGCGAGGTGCAGCGCGTCGATCACCTCGCCGTAGACGTCGAGCTGGAGCTGGCGCGAGGCGGCGTTGCCGATCCGCACCGGCGTCGCCCAGCGGAACCCCGGCAGCCAGCCGGGCTGCCATTCCTCCAAGCGGCGCGAGCCGTCCAGCCGATACATGATGCGCATCTTGTCCGGGGCCCCGGCGACCGCGCGCAACAGCCAGTCGCGCCACGCCTTCGCCTCGTCGGCGTATCCGGCATTGATCAGCGCGGAGAGGGTGAAGGTGGCATCGCGCAGCCAGCAGAACCGGTAGTCCCAGTTCATCTCGCCGGCCGGCGCCTCCGGCAGCGAGGTGGTCGGCGCCGCGACGATCCCTCCGGTCGGCCGGTAGATCAGCGCCTTCAGCGTGATCAGCGAGCGCCGCACCGCCTCCGGCCAGTCGGTCGCCCCGCCGAACTTTCCGATCCAGTCGCCCCATCGGCGGCGGGTCTCGGCGAGCGCCGCGCGCGGGTCGATCGGCGGCGGCGGGCCGATCGCCGAATCGCCGTAGGCGAGCACGAAATGCACTTCCTCCCCCTCGCGCACCGCGACCTCGGCGCCGAGGATGCCGCGCTCGAGCGACAGCGCGACCGGCGCCCGCAGCACCACCAGATCGGGACCGACGCGGGCGAGCGCGGTGTCGCCGTCGACCTCGATCCACGGCGGCATCGAGCCGTAGTCGAACTGCAGATCGACCGCGCTGCGCACCGTCACGGTGCCCGCGAGCCCGCGCACGGTGCGCACCAGCACCGAGGCGCCCTCGCGGATCGGCATGAAGTCGACCACCCGTACCCGGCCGGTGTCGGTCGTGTGGTCGGTCTCGAGGATCAGCGTGTCGTCCTGATAACGCCGCTCGCTCTCGCACGGCGTCACCGGCGCGAGCCGCCAGCAGCCGTGCTCGGCGGTGCCGAGCAGCGCGGCGAAGCACGCGTCCGAATCGAAGCGCGGCCAGCACAGCCAGTCGATCGATCCGTCGCGGCCGACCAGCGCGGCGGTCTCGCCGTCGCCGATCAGCCCGTAATCCTCGATCAACCCGGCCATGCCGGCACCGCGCCGAGCACCCGGCTCCGCGGTCTTTCGCGGGCCGCAGCGGACAGCTCCCCGCGCGCGGCGAGCGCCTTGATGCGGTCGCCGGTACGGCAGGCGATCGCCTGGATGGTGAGCGAGGGATTGACGCCGCCGACGGTCGGAAACACCGAGCCGTCGCAGATCCACAGGTTGGGAATGTCCCACGAGCGGCAGTCGGCGTTCACCACGCTTTTCGCCGGGTCGTCGCCCATCCGCGCGGTGCCGTTGAGGTGGCAGGTGTCGTCGTGCTGCTCCCAGATGTCGCGCGCGCCGGCGGCGTCGAGCGCCTGCCCCATGAAGTCGAGCGCGTGGCGGTTCATTCGCTCGTCGTTGTCGCACCAGGAATAGGAGACGCGCGGGATCGGCAGCCCGTACTGATCCTTCTCGTCGGTCAGCGTCACGCCGTTCCTCTCCTGCGGCATGTACTCGCTCACCACCTTGAGGCCGGCGACGTGATTGTAGCGCTGCATCTCGTCGAGCAGCGACTCGCCCCACAGGCCGTGCGCGGTCGCCTGCGTCTTGCCCCACAGCTGCGGCAGCGGCCCCTGGCTCATGTAGGAATAGCCGCCGAAGAAATCTTTTCCGGTGTCGTCGTAGTTCCAGTGCTCGGTGATGGCGAGCGAGGGCGGCCCCTTGTAGGAGCGGATCTCCTCGTCCATCACCCCCCACACCGCCTGATTGCCCTGGACCATCAGGTTCCTTCCGACCAGGCCGGACGAGTTCGCGAGGCCGTTCGGGAATTTGTCGTTCGCCGACATCAGCAGGAGACGCGGCGTCTCGATCGCGTAGCCGGCGACCACCACGTTCCGCGCCTTCTGGAAGCGCCAGCGGCCCTCGCGGAGATAATGCACGCCGGTCGCGAGCCCCGCTGCGTCGGTCTCGATGCGGCCGACCATCGCGAGGTCGCGGATCTCGGCGCCGGCGCGGACGGCGCGCGGCAGCCAGGTGAGCAGCACGCTCTGCTTGGCGTTGGTCGAGCAGCCGATGGTGCAGAAACCGCGATAGACGCAGGGCGGCGAGGCGCCGCGCGGCGCCGACAGGGTGGCGAGCGGCGTCTCGGTCCAGGCGATGCCGAGCGCCTCGGCGCCGCGCGCCAACACTTTTGCGGCGGCGTTCAGCTCGTGCGCGCGATAAGGATAGCGCGGGCGCTTCGGTCCCCACGGATAGGTGAGCGGGCCGGCGATCTTCAGCGTCTGCTCGACCTCCTCGTAATAAGACCACATCTCGCGCCAGTCGAGCGGCCAGTCGGCGCCGTAGCCGAGCCGGGTGCGCGCCTTGAACCATTCGGGGCGGAACCTGAGCGACACCATCGCGAAATGCACGGTCGAGCCGCCGACCGATTTGCCCGAATTGTTGGAGCCGAGCTGCAACGGGTTGTCGCCGTCGACGATCCGCTCGTCGGTCCAATAGAGCTTGTGCTGCTCGGTCTCGTCGGAGGCGAAATCCTCGAGCGGACGCCAGTACGGACCGGCGTCGAGCGCGACCACCGAGAAGCCCGCCTCGGCGAGCTTGCAGGCGAGCGTGCCGCCGCCGGCGCCGGTGCCGACGATCACGAAATCCACCGCCTCGCCGTCGTCGTGCTCGCGCATCGGCATCCAGGCGCCGGGCCGAAACACGTCCGGGCACCGGCCGTTTTTTGCACGCGGCTCGGTGGCGGGATCGGCCGGCGGCCGCCCGCTGCGCTGCCGGAGGGCGCCTGCGCCCACCCGCGCATTGGCGCGCCGCGCGTCGTCCTCGCGGCCGGGCGTCGCCTCGGCGGCTTCCCAGGAATCGCGGCGATCGAAGTCCATCCGCACATAGCCGCGTGGGCTCGCCGGGCCGCCGAAGCCGATCTCGTTCCACGCGGTCGGATGCGCGTAATAGCTCGTCACGATGTCGGTCGCCGCGCGGTGCTCGAAGAACGCCGCGGGCGACATGCCGTCCCACGCCGCGTGCTCGAGATCGCCTTTCTTCATTGCTGCGAGCAGGATGTCCTGCTGGGCGATGTCGAGCTCGTGAAAGCGCCGCCGGTAACGTTCCTGCGTCTCGGCGTCGAGGGCGGCGAGCGCGCGCCGCCACGCCTCGCCCATCGGCGGAAGTTTTGCCTGGCGAAAGCCGTCGCCGGTGCTCTCGTGCATCTTCAGGTCGACCATCGCAGCGACCGGCACCGGGCGCTCACGGTCGGACGGCTGCACGACGATGCGGTCGCACACCGCCTTCAGCGTCTGCCATTCGGCGTCGTCGAAGAAGCGATGCGTCTCCGGATCGAGCGCGAGGCGGCGGTCGACCACGTCGCGCGTGACCTCGTTCCAGGACGGGGTGTCGCGCTTGGCGAGCACGTCGTAGCCGGGGAAGAGATCACGCATCGGGGTGATCCTCCAGCAGCGCAAGCGCACCGAGGCCGGCGAGCGCGAGCCCCGTAAAGCTCGGCGGGGCGGGGATCGGCGGGCCGTCGAGCACGGTCTGGCGCCAGTTGCGCCAGCCACCCATGTTGCGGCTGACGCCGTAGACGTGGAAGCCGGAGCCGGCGAAGCCCATCGCCGCGGTGAGGCGCAGCCACCAGCGGGCGAAGCGGCGGTTCTCGCGCTTCGGGCCGATCGCCTCGCGTGCCATCAAGACGGCGGCGACCGGCGGCAGCGTCACCGGCAGCACCATGAAGGGGTTGTGATACGCGCCGCGGAAATGCAGCAGCGCCGCCTCGCCCATCGTGCCGATCAGGCCGATCGCGGTGACCGCCGCCATCATCCGCCCGGCCGGGATGCCGAGCACGCGCGGGCGTCGTCCGGGCTCGGTGTCGCGCACCCGCTCGGCGACCGCGCCGAGCAGGCCGGACAGCATGATCGCGTTGGGGGCGCCGAGCGGCGCGCCGTAGAACAGGTTCTGCCAGTCGAGCCGGCCGGGCCGCTTCAGCACGTTGTAGAGATGGAAGCCGGTGCCGACCAGGCCGGTGACGGCGGCGGTGAGATAGACGCCGTCGCGCAGGCGATGCGCCCCGGCGGAGCGGTCGCGCAGGCCGTGCAGGCTGGTCGCCAGCGTCGCGGTCGAGACGACCAGCGGCGTGAACATCGCCTTGTTGGCGAACGAGCCGCGATAGTGCTCGATCGCGCTGTCGGCGAGCACCGAGAAGGCGAGCAGGCCGGCGGCGCGGTTCAGCCGGCGGCCGGCGCGGGTGGTCGCGACCTCGGAGGGCGAGCGATGCCACGACCCGGCGACGAGGTCGGCGGCGTGATGCAGCGCGTCGCGGGTCGCCGGCAGCGGTGCGTCGGGCCGCGGCGCCGGCCGGGTGCCGCGCGCGAGCAGCGCGGCGATGCCGACGCCCAGCACGGCGACACCGATCCCGAGCCCCGCCTGGGCGGCGTCGATCTGCCGGCCGGAGGTCAGCGGCCCGCTTGGTCTCATCGGCTGGTGCATTCTCACCTCGCGAGTGTGTCGTCTCGTCAGACGCGGAATTCTTCGGCGTCGGCGTGCTTGAAGATCAGCCCGTGGCCCGGCCGCGAGAGATTTGGCACGATCACGCCGTCGCGCGGCGTCGGCGCGCCGTCGAACAGCATGTGCTCGATGCGGACGTGATCGTGAAACCATTCGAGATGGCGCAGCCGCGTCGCCGCGCAGGCGACCGGCAGATGCGCGGCCGGCGCGCAGTGGCCGGACAGCGGCAGATGATGCGCCTCGCACAGCGCCGCCGCCTGCAGGAAGCCGGTGTAGCCGCCGCAGCGGGTGACGTCGGCCTGCAGCACGTCGACCGCGCCGGCGGCAACCATGCGGCGGAAGGAATCGGCGTTCCAGCCGTACTCGCCGGCGGCGATCTCCATCCGTGCCGGCGCGCGCTCGCGCACGCGGGAAAGGCCGGCGAGATCGTCGGAGGAGACCGGCTCCTCCAGCCAGCGCACGTCGGCCTCGTCCGCGAAGCGCTCCGCATAATCGAGCGCCTGCGACACCGTCCAGGCGCCGTTGGCGTCGACGAACAGCATGCGCTCGCCGATCGCCTTCTTCGCCACCGCCACCCGGTGCGGATCACGGTCCGGATCGCTGCCGACCTTCATTTTCACGAAGGCGCAGCCGTCCACCTCGACCCAGTGTGAAAGCTGGCCGCGCAGCTCGTCGTCGTCGTAGGTGGTGAAGCCGCCGGAGCCGTAGACCGGCACGGCATCGCGCAGCCGGCCGAGCAGCAGCGCGAGCGGCACCTCGAGCAGCTTCGCTTTCAGATCCCACAATGCGATGTCGACCGCCGAGATGGCGGTCGCGGCGAGCCCGTCGCGGCCGAGATTGCGCACGAGCGCCGTCATCGCCCGCCACGCCGCCGGCGGGTCGAACGCGTCGTAGCGCTTCGCCGCATCGGCGAGGTGCTTTTCGATCAGCGGCACGATCGAGGCGTCGGAATAGGTGTAGCCGAGCCCGGTCTTGCCGGCCGCCTCCGCCTCGACGATCACCAGCGTGGTGGCGGACCAGGAGAAGGTGCCGTCGGCCTCCGGCCGGTCGGTCGGGATGCGGTAGGCGCGCGCCCGCACCTCCCGCACCGGCGCCTCGCAGCCGGGACGACCCGCCATCGCATCCGGAGCGTCCGCCGCGCTCATGTCGCCTCACCGCCGAGCGTGCGAGCCGAGCGGGAGACGCGGCGAGCCGGATCGACGGGCACGGCGAGGCTGCTCGCCTGGTCCGCGGCGATGTGTGGGGGCGTGTCGTTCATCTGCATGGCACCGTGGGCGATCGGCGTCGTCCGGGGTCGAGCCCGCGTCGACGCGCAACGTCGGCGAAGTCGGCCGGCGATCGCGCGGCCGTCCCGCTCCTGTCACGGAACAACCGCCGCGACGCGGCATCGTTCGTCGCATCGGTGCGGTTTTCCGGCGGACGGCCGCGCCGTTGGTACGGTGGAGAACGATGATCCGCCGAGGCTCGGCGGACCGGCGGCTCACGCCGGTCGCGGCAGCCGGTCGAGATAGGTGTCGAGCGTGATCGGATAGTCGCGCACGCGCACGCCGGTGGCGTTGTAGATCGCGTTGGCGATCGCCGCACCGACGCCGCACAGGCCGAGCTCGCCGACCCCCTTGGCCTTCATCGGCGAGGAGATCGGGTCCGCCTCGTCGAGAAAGATCACCTCCTGATGCGGGATGTCGGCATGGACCGGCACCTCGTAGCCGGCGAGGTCGTGATTGACGAAGAAGCCGCGGCGGGTGTCGACCGAGAGCTTCTCCATCAGGGCGGCGCCCGCCCCCATCGTCATCGCCCCGATCACCTGGCTGCGCGCCGATTTCGGGTTGAGGATGCGGCCGGCCGAGCACACCGCCAGCATGCGCCTGAGCCGCGTCTCGCCGGTATGGGCGTCGACCGCCACCTCGACGAAATGGCCGGCGAAGGTCGACTGCTGATAATCCTTGGCGAGGCTGCCGTACTCGATGCCGTCCTCGGCCGACAGCCCCTCGCCGGCCGCCTCGCCGAGCGGCACGCGGCGATCGCCCGACATGACCTCGCCGTCCGCGAAGTCGATGTCGGTCGCGTTGAGGCCGAGCTTGCGGGCGACCGCATCGCGCAGCCTCACGCAGGCGGCGTAGACCCCGGCAGTGGCGTTGTTGGCGCCCCACTGCCCGCCCGACCCGGCCGACGCCGGGAAGTCGGAATCACCGAGCCGCACCACCACCTTCTCCAGGCCGACGCCGAGCATCTCGGCCGCGGTCTGGGCGATGATCGTGTAGCTGCCGGTGCCGATGTCGGTCATGTCGGTCGAGACCGTGACCACGCCGTGCCGGTCGAGCTCCACCCGGGCGGACGATTTGGTGAGCAGGTTGTTGCGGAAGCCGGCGGCGACGCCGAGGCCGATCAGCCAGCGGCCGTCGCGCACGCTGGCGGGCTTCGGATCGCGGGCGCTCCAGCCGAACCGCTCCGCCCCCAGCCGCAGGCAGCCGACGAGATCGCGATACGAGAACGGGCGGCCGGGATGGGCCGGGTCGACCTGGGTGTCGTTGCGGATGCGGAACTCGACCGGGTCGAGCCCGAGCGCCTCGGCCATCTCGTCGATCGCGATCTCCAGTGCCATCATGCCGGGCGCCTCGCCCGGCGCGCGCATGGCGTTGCCTTCTGGCAGATCGAGCCGCGCGAGCCGCATCGCGATCATCCGAGCGGCGCCGGCATAGAGCAGCTTAGTCTGGGCGACCGCCGTCTCCGGCGAGCCGTCCGGCAGGTTGCCGGAGGTGCTTTCGTGGGCGATCGCGGTGATCCGGCCGTCCCGCTCGGCGCCGATGCGGATGCGCTGGATGGTCGCCGGGCGGTGCGTCGTGTTGTTGATGACGAGCGGCCGGGTGAGCGCCACCCTGACCGGCCGTCCGGCCGCCTTCGCGCCGAGCGCCGCCAGCACCGCGTCGGCGCGCACGAACAGCTTGCCACCGAACCCGCCGCCGACATAGGGCGAGACGACCCGAACCTTCTCCGCCGGCATGCCGAGGATGTCGGCGACCGCCTTCTTGCTCCAGGCGATCATCTGGTTCGAGGTCCACAAGGTGAGGCGGTCGCCGTCCCACACCGCGACGGTGGCGTGCGGCTCGATCATCACGTGGCTCTGGTCGGGCGTCGTGTAGGTCCGGTCGAGCGTCACCGGCGCAGCCGCGAACGCCGTCTCGAAATCGCCCACCCGGTGCACCGGCTCGTCGCCGTCGCCGTGCAGCGGCGCGTGTCCCGCTTCCGCAGCGAGATCGAACCGTCCTTGCTCCGGCGTGTAGTCCGCGCGGATCAGCGCCGCCGCCGCGCGGGCCTGCTCGAACGTCTCGGCGACCACCACCGCGATCGCCTGATGGTAGTGCTGGATCTCGGCGCCGCCGAACAGGTAGGCGTAGTTCATCCGGCCGCGGCCGAGCCGCGGCACGTCGAGCGTCGTCACCACCGCGAGCACCCCCGGCGCCGCGCGTGCCGCCCTCACGTCGATCGTCTCGACGCGGCCCCTGGCGATCGCCGCGCCGACCACGACGCCGTACGCCTGGTTCGGCGCCACGTCGTGGCGCTCGTGGGCATAAAGCGCGGTGCCGGTGGTCTTGAGCGGCCCGTCGATGCGATCGACGGGGCGGCCGACGACGGTGAGGCGGTCGATCGGGTTGAGGCCTGCGGGATGCTCGAACTTCATGCCGTCACTCCCTCGCATCCGAAATCGCAGCGGCGATCGTCCGCTCGACCAGCGGCAGCTTGAACGCGTTGTCGGCGGTCGGCCGGGCGCCGGCGAGCAGCGCATCGGCGACCGCCTTGGCGCCCGACGGCAGCTCGGCCTCGGCCGCCTCCGCACGCCACGGCTTGGGCGCGACGCCGCCGAGCGCGACGCGCCCGGTCCCGTCCGGCCGGATCACCGCGGCGACCGACACCAGCGCGAACGCGTAGGACGCGCGGTCGCGGACTTTTCGATAGACGTGCGTGCCGCCGAGCGGCTTCGGCAGCGTCACCGCCGTGATCAGCTCGCCTCGCGCGAGCGCCGTCTCGACATGCGGGGTGTCGCCGGGCAGGCGATGGAAGTCGGCGATCGGGATCGCGCGGGTGGTGCCGTCCGCCGTCACCGTCTCGACCCGCGCATCGAGCAGCCGCAGCGCCACCGCCATGTCGCTCGGATGGGTGGCTATGCACGCGTCGCTGCCGCCGATCACCGCGAGCGGCCGGCCGTAGCCGCCGATCGCGGCGCATCCGGAGCCGGGCTGCCGCTTGTTGCAGGGCTGATAGGTGTCGTAAAAATAGGGGCAGCGGGTGCGCTGGAGCAGATTGCCGGCGGTGGTCGCCTTGTTGCGCAGCTGGCCGCTCGCGCCGGCCAGGATCGCGCGGGCGAGCACGCCGTAGTCGCGCCGCACCCGCGGGTCGCTCGCCAGCGCCGTGTTGGTCACCCGTGCGCCGATCCGCAAGCCGCCGTCGTCGGTCGCCTCGATCGTGTCGAGCCGCAGATCCTGCACGTCGACCAGATGCCCCGGCGTCTCGATCTGCAGCTTCATCAAGTCGAGCAGGTTGGTTCCGCCGGCGATGAACTTCGCGTCCGGCCGGCGCGTCACCGCTGCCGCCGCCGCGGCCGGGGTGGTCGGGCGCTCGTAGGTGAACGGCTTCATGCTTTCACTCCGGCGACCTCGGCCATGGCGTCGACGATGTTGGAATAGGCCCCGCACCGGCAGATGTTGCCGCTCATCCGCTCGCGGATCTCGAGATTGGTGAGGGGCGGCGCTGCGCCGAGATCCGCGGTGACGTGACTGGGCACCCCCGCCTCGATCTCCGCCAGCACGGCGACCGCCGAGCAGATCTGCCCCGGCGTGCAGTAGCCGCACTGATAGCCGTCGTGCCGCACGAAGGCCGCCTGCATCGGGTGCAGCGCGCCCGGCGTGCCGAGCCCTTCGATCGTCGTGATGCGGTCGCCGTGATGCTGCACGGCGAGGCTGAGGCAGCTGTTGATCCGGGTGCCGTTCACCAGCACGGTGCAGGCGCCGCACTGCCCGTGGTCGCAGCCCTTCTTGGTGCCGGTGAGCCTCAGATGCTCGCGCAGCGCGTCGAGCAGCGTGGTGCGGGTGTCGATCTCGGCGAGGTCGCAGGGCGTGCCGTTGACCTCGAAGGAGAGCTTCATCATCGAAGGAGCGTCCTGTGGTGCCGCACCGGCCGAAGGCGGGCGCGGCGATTGCGCGGCGGCGGGCGGCACCGCCCCGACGACGAGAGACGCGGCGCCACCGACGACGACGCCCCGCCGCGACGGATCGAACCCGCTCGGCTCGGCCATGGCACGTCTCCTCTATCCGCCGCCGGGGTTTTGCGGCTGTCCTCGCCGGACGTGTCGAGACGTCGGCGCGCGCTCGGGGGTGGCACTCGCTCGAGCGACCGGCGTCCCCCGGACGGGACAAGTCGCGACGGCCCGTCCGGTTTCGCCCGGTGTTCTTGCGCAGTGCCCCGCGAATCGCCGGGTTCGGAAGACGGAGCCGAAAGCCACGCGCTCGGGTTGTCCTTTACGGCGCCTCGCGGCGCCCGCGGGGAGCAACGGCGAACGACCGCCGTCCGCCCGACGCCAAAACGTCCGGGACGAACCGAGGTCGAACCACGCTTTGTCGTCAATGCACGAACGGCGCCGACGTTCACCCGCCGGCAGCCGCCGGTACCCGGATCGGCGTCCGCGTCCGTCCCTTGCCGCTCGGGTGCTCAGGCCGAAACGGCCTCGCGGCGCACCAGCCGGCCGAGCGCACGGAACTCACTGCGCGCGGCGGTGTGCGCATGCGCCTCGATCGCGTGATAGAGGTCGACCACCTGCTCGCCGGCGCGGGTGAGCGCGGCGCCGCCGCCGTGCCGACCGCCAGCCTCGGTGGTGACGGCCGGCGAGCGGAGCTGGCGGTTCACCTCCTCCACCAGCAGCCAGGCGCGGCGATAGGACATGCCGAGCGTGCGGGCGGCGGCCGAGATCGAGCCGGCGGTGCGGATCGCCTCCAGAAGCGCGATCTTTCCGGGGCCGATGCGGCCTCCGCCGGGAAGGTCGATGCGGATCGACAGCCGTGTCGGGGTCATGGGCGCGTCTCCTCGGACGTTCGGAGAGACGAGAAGCGAACACGCCGCGCCCGTCAAGCGCCCGATCTGGTCGTGAACCCGACAGCGACCGACCGCATCGACCGCCGTGCCCGCCGCCCCGGATTTGCCGATTCGCTGTATTCGTAGGAATATGACGCCGTGACGGGTCGCCTCGCCGTCCGCCGCCCGCGTGGCACGTGCCTTGCCTCGTGGGGGGGGCGGACGCTTCGAGGGACCGTCGGCCGCCGCGGCCGACGACACCGTCCGGCGGACGGACGAGGGCCGAGAGTGTCGGGGATGACGAGCACCAACGACCGGATCGATGTCGCGAGCGACGGCTTCGTCGACGACTTCACGCACTGCTTCACCGGCGAGTGCCGCGTGAACGTGCTGCCGATCCTGTTCAAGATCAATCAGGTGATCGCCGAGAACGCCGATCTCGCGACGCTCGTCTCGATCGTCCTCGAGGGCATGCGCCGCCAGATGAAGATCGCGCGCGGCGCGATGATGCTGTACGAGCGCCGCTCCGACGCGATCTTCATCCACGACTCGTTCGGCTTCACCGAGGAGGAGAAGAGCCGCGGCATCTACGCACCCGGCGAAGGCATCACCGGGCGGGTGGTCGAGACCGGCAAGGCGGTGATTCTGCCGCGCATCGACGAGAGCCCCGACTTTCTCGACCGCACCCGCGCCCACAAGGGCCGCACCCGCGGCAAGACGGCGTTCTTCTGCGTGCCGATCGTGCTCGCGCAGAAGGTGGTCGGGACGATCTGTGCCGAGCGCGTCTACATGAATCAGCGGCTGCTCGCCCAGGACGCCGAGCTCCTGGCGATGATCGCCGCGCTGATCGCGCCGACCGTCGAGCTGTACCTCATCGAGAACGTCGACAAGGTGCGGCTCGAGGCCGAGAACCGGCAGCTGCGCAGCGCACTGAAGCAGCGCTTCAAGCCCTCGAACATCATCGGCAACTCCAAGCCGATGCTGGAGGTGTACTCGCTGATCCACAAGGTCGCCTCCACCAAGGCGACCGTGCTGCTGCTCGGCGAGAGCGGGGTCGGCAAGGAGTTGGTCGCCAACGCGATCCATTACGACAGCCCCTGCTCGGACGGCCCGTTCGTCAAGGCGAACTGCGCGGCGCTGCCGGAAGGCCTCGCCGAGAGCGAGCTGTTCGGTCACGAGAAGGGCGCCTTCACCTCCGCGGTCGCGACCCATCGCGGCTATTTCGAGCAGGCGAGCGGCGGCACCATCTTTCTCGACGAGGTCGGCGAGCTGAGCCTGACGACCCAGGCCAAGCTCTTGCGCGTGCTGCAGGAGAAGACGTTCGAGCGGGTCGGCGGATCGAAGCCGGTGAAGATCGACGTGCGCATCATCGCCGCCACCAACCGCAACCTCGCCGAGATGGTCGCCGACGGCACCTTTCGCGAGGACTTGTTCTACCGCCTCAACGTGTTTCCGATCACCATCCCGCCGCTGCGCGACCGCGGCAGCGACGTGATCACGCTGGCCGATCACTTCGTCACCACCTACGCGAACGAGATCGGCAAGCCGATCAAGCGCATCTCCACGCCCGCGATCGACATGCTGATGAGCTACCACTGGCCCGGCAACGTGCGCGAGCTGGAGAACGTGATCGAGCGCTCGGTGATCCTCGCCGAGGAAGGTGTGATCCACGGCTACGACCTGCCGCCCTCGCTGCAGACCGCGAGCGAGAGCGGCACCTCGTTCGGCATGACGCTCGAGGCAAAACTCGCGATGGTCGAGCACGAGATGATCGTCGAGGCGCTCAAGGCCTCGAGCGGCAATATCGGCAAGGCCGCCGACGATCTCGGCCTCACGCGGCGCATGCTCGGCGTGCGCATGCAGCGCCACGGCCTCACCTACAAGAGCTTCCGGATGACGCCGCCGCGCACCGGCGCCTGAGCGACGGTCTTCGGCTCCCGGCTCCCCGCCTCCGACGCCCAGCGCCCCGCGCCGGCGTGACCTTCTGCTTCCTGCGATCTCCTCGTCCCCGCCGCGCGGCGGCGTCGTCCCGTTTTCTCGTGCCGAGAAGCGACCGGAGGCCCGCGTCCCGAACCATGCGTCCACCGTTTCCCGCACGGTAAACTTCCGGCGATGAATTTACCGACTGCGTAAACCCTGAGGGCTCGGTGCGGACGCCGGACGAATCGACCGAAAGCGCACATTCTTTTCGCGAATTCACCGCAGCCGTTCATTTCCACGCCCGACGTCGTCCGCAGCGCGGGACGAGGCCGAATTCGCCAGTCCGCACGGTGGCTCCGCTCGTCGCCGCTCCGAAAGAAATTGACCGCGCGCGTCACGTGCGTCCCGGCCCGTCACGCACACCGCGAGTGGCACGGCCGTTGCTGATGAAGAGGCCACGGCGGCGGACATTTCCATCGTCCTGATCATTTCACGAAGGAGCTTCCACTCATGGCGACCCGCAAGGTGGCGATCTACGGCAAGGGCGGCATCGGAAAATCGACCACGACCCAGAACACGGCGGCGGCGCTCGCCTATTATCACGACAAGAACGTCTTCATTCACGGCTGCGACCCGAAGGCGGATTCGACCCGCCTGATTCTCGGCGGCAAGCCGCAGGACACCGTGATGGACACGCTGCGCACGCTCGGTGCCGAGAAGGTGACGCTCGACAAGGTGGTGAAGACCGGCTTCAAGGAGATCCGCTGCGTCGAGTCCGGCGGTCCGGAGCCCGGCGTCGGCTGCGCCGGCCGCGGCGTGATCACCGCGATCGATCTGATGGAAGCCAACAAGGCCTACACCGACGACCTCGACTTCATCTTCTTCGACGTGCTCGGCGACGTGGTGTGTGGTGGCTTCGCGATGCCGATCCGCGACGGCAAGGCGCAGGAGGTCTACATCGTCGCCTCCGGCGAGATGATGGCGATCTATGCCGCCAACAACATCTGCAAGGGCCTCGTGAAATACGCCAAGCAGAGCGGCGTTCGGCTCGGCGGCATCATCTGCAACAGCCGCAAGGTGGACGGCGAGCGCGAGTTTCTCGAGGAGTTCACCTCCGCGATCGGCACCAAGATGATCCACTTCGTGCCGCGCGACAACATCGTGCAGAAGGCCGAGTTCAACAAGAAGACGGTGACCGAGTTCGACCCCGAGGCCTGCCAGGCGCAGGAGTACAAGCAGCTCGGGGCGGCGATCGCCGACAACACCGACTTCGTCATTCCGAAGCCGCTGTCGATGGACGAGCTCGAGAAGATGGTCGTCAAATACGGCCTGATGGACTGAGCGCGGCGTCGGGAACGGGTCCTCTCCGTCGTTCCGGAAGCCGGCTACAGGTCGGCGATCCGGAACGACCGGTCGAGAGGATCCCGGTCCCGCACGAGAACCGGAACGCCCACAGGAAACCAGCCATGCCTTATCACGAGTTCGACTGCTCGAAGTGCCTTCCCGAACGGCAGAAGCACGCCGTCGTCAAGGGCGCGGGCGACAATCTGACGACCGCCCTGCCGCTCGGCTATCTCAACACCATCCCGGGCTCGATCTCGGAGCGCGGCTGCGCCTATTGCGGCGCCAAGCACGTCATCGGCACGCCGATGAAGGACGTGATTCACATGAGTCACGGTCCCGTGGGCTGCACCTACGACACCTGGCAGACCAAGCGCTACATCTCCGACAACAACAATTTTCAGCTCAAATACACCTTTGCGACCGACGTGCGCGAGAAGCACATCGTGTTCGGCGCCGAGGCCATGCTCAAGCAGAACATCATCGAGGCGTTCAAGGCGTGCCCCGACATCAAGCGCATGACGATCTACCAGACCTGCGCCACCGCGCTGATCGGTGACGACATCAATGCCGTCGCGCAGGAGGTGATGGACGAGATGCCGGACGTCGACATCTTCGTCTGCAACTCGCCGGGTTTCGGCGGCCCGTCGCAGTCCGGCGGGCACCACAAGATCAACATCGCCTGGATCAACGACAAGGTCGGCACCGTCGAGCCGGAGATCACTTCGGACTACGTGATCAACTATGTCGGCGAGTACAACATCCAGGGCGACCAGGAGGTGATGCTCGACTACTTCACCCGCATGGGCATCCAGGTGCTGTCGACTTTCACCGGCAACGGCACCTATGATGGCCTGCGGGCGATGCACCGCGCGCATCTCAACGTGCTCGAATGCGCCCGCTCGGCCGAATACATCTGCAACGAGCTGCGCGCCCGCTACGGCATTCCGCGGCTCGACATCGATGGCTTCGGCTTCGAGCCGCTGGCGCAGTCGCTGCGCAAGATCGGCATGTTCTTCGGCATCGAGGACCGCGCCGAGGCGATCATCGCCGAGGAGACCGCGCGCTGGAAGCCCGAGCTCGACTGGTACAAGGAGCGACTGAAGGGCAAGAAGGTGTGCCTGTGGCCGGGCGGCTCGAAGCTGTGGCACTGGGCGCACGCGATCGAGGAGGAGATGGGCGTCAAGGTCGTCTCGGTCTACACGAAATTCGGCCACCAGGGCGACATGGAGAAGGGCATCGCGCGCTGCGGCGAGGACGCGCTGGCGATTGACGATCCGAACGAGCTCGAAGGGCTCGAGGCGATGGAGCGGCTGAAGCCCGACGTGATCTTCACCGGCAAGCGACCCGGCGAGGTGGCCAAGAAGATCGGCGTGCCGTACCTCAACGCGCATGCTTATCACAACGGCCCGTGGAAGGGCTGGGAAGGCTGGGTGCGGTTCGCCCGCGACATCTACAACGCGATCTACTCGCCGATCCATCAGCTCGCGCTGGTCGACATCTCCAAGGACGAGATCGCGACCGACCGCGGCTTTCTCACGCAGCGCCTGCTGTCGGACCGCACGCTCGCCGAGGAGATCCGCACCTCGACACGGCTGCGCGAATACACCGGCACGTACGACCCGATCGCCGCGCTGCGCAAGAAGAACCCGCCCTACTTCACCCCGATGGCCGCAGCCGCCGAGTGACGAGGCCCGCATGACCAAGATCACCCACTCGGTGGTGTCAGACCACCCTTTTCCGAACGATGCGGCGGCGGCCGACGCCGCCCTCGCCGCCTGGGAGGCGCTCGACGACGTGACGCGCGACAGAGTCGACGTGATGGTCGACTGGATCATGAAATACTGCCTGTGGCAGTTCCATTCGCGCGCCTGGGACCGCACGCGCCAGAACGCCGGAATTCTCTCGATCACCGCGACGCTGCTCTGTGACGAGCCCTACACGCCGCAAACACCCGACGAGAAGGTCTACTGGGTCGACGCGGTGACGCTCGCGCGGAACTACCGAAAAATCTGCCCGTGGCTCGCGGACATGTCGAAGGACGAGATCAAGTCGCTCGTGACGGCACTGCACGCCCGCATCGAGTATCTCACCGTCACCGGGTCGCTCAACGAAGAGCTGACCGACCAGCACTACTGATCGGATCATGTCATGAACTGTGAACTCAAGCCGAAGGACCGGATCGGCACGATCAATCCGATCTTCACCTGCCAGCCGTGCGGCGCGCAGTACGCCTCGATCGGCATCGAGGACTGTATCGGCATCGTCCATGGCGGCCAGGGCTGCGTGATGTTCGTGCGGCTCCTGATCTCGCAGCACCTGAAGGAGAGCTTCGAGATCGCCTCCTCCTCGGTGCACGAGGACGGCGCCGTGTTCGGCGCGCTCGACCGCGTCGAGGAAGCCGTCGACGTGCTCCTGATGCGCTACCCCAACGTCAAGGTGGTGCCGATCATCACCACCTGCTCGACCGAGGTGATCGGCGACGACGTCGACGGCGTCGTCACCAAGCTGCAGGACGAGCTGCTCTCGGTGAAGTATCCGGATCGCGAGGTGCATCTGATCCCGATCCACACGCCGAGCTTCGTCGGCAGCATGGTGACCGGCTACGATGTCGCCGTGCGCGACTTCGTGAAATACTTCTCCAAGAAGGACAAGCCGAGCTTCAAGCTCAATCTGATCACCGGCTGGGTCAATCCCGGCGACGTGAAGGAGCTCAAGCACCTGCTCGCCGAGATGCAGGTCGATGCCACGGTGCTGTTCGAGATCGAGAGCTTCGACAGTCCGCTGATGCCGGACAAGAGCGCGGTGTCGCACGGCTCGACCACCATCCAGGATTTGGTCGGAACCGCGGACGCGCAGGGCACCATCGCGCTCAACCGCTACGAAGGCGGGCAGGCGGCCAAGTGGCTGCAGACGCGGTGGGACGTTCCGGCGATCATCGGGCCGACGCCGATCGGCATCCGCAACACAGACACCTTCCTGCGCAATGTGAAGGAGATGACCGGCAAGCCGATCCCGGAATCGCTGGTGCGCGAGCGCGGCATCGCGATCGATGCGATCACCGACCTCGCCCACATGTTCCTCGCCGACAAGCGGGTGGCGATCTACGGCAACCCCGATCTGGTGATCGGCCTCGCGGAGTTCTGCCTCGATCTCGAGATGAAGCCGAAGCTCCTGCTGCTCGGCGACGAGAACGCCGGCTATGCCGACGATCCGCGCATCGCCGCACTGAAGGAGAACGTCGACTACCCGATGGAGATCGTCACCAATGCCGACCTGTTCGAGCTGGAGGACCGCATCAAGAACGGGCTCGAGCTCGATCTGATTCTCGGCCATTCGAAGGGGCGGTTCGTGGCGATCGACAACAACATCCCGATGCTGCGGGTGGGCTTTCCCACCTACGACCGCGCCGGCATGTATCGCCATCCGGTGGTCGGTTACGCGGGCGCCACCTGGCTCGCCGAGCAGATGGCGAACGTGATCTTCACCGACATGGAATACAAGAAGAACAAGGAGTGGATCCTGAACGTGTGGTGATCGCGGGCGTGGTCCCGGCGCCGTTTCGCGCGCGCGGCTCGTTCCCGCGGACGACGACGAGGACCACGAACGGCCGGCGGCGGAGGTGGTGAGCCGCCGCCGGTCCCACTCGTACCAGCGCATTGCTCGTCACGAAAACTCGCAGGGCCGGAGGCCCGCATGAAGATCGCCGTCCATGTCGATGCCGAAGGCGAGGTCGCGAAAATCTCGCAACCCGGCGCCATCCTGGTGTTCGCGCAGAGCGGCGCCACCTGGACGGTGCACAAGACGATCCGCTTCGCCGTCGGCGACGCGCGTGATCTCGCCGCGATCCACGCGTCGCTCGCCGCCGCGGTCGCGGAGTTCGAGGACTGCCGGGTGTTTCTCTCGCGGGACGTGCGCGGTGTGGTCAACTCGATCCTGCAGGAGATGGGCATTCGAACGTGGCAATCGCACGGCTCGTTGTTCGCCCAGCTCGACATCGTGGCGCGCCGGGAGAACGAACGTGATCAGCAGGAGGCGGCGGAGCAGCGCGCGGCGCGCAAGCACGAGCGGGAGCGCGGCCGGCACCGGCGCCACCATCTCGACGGCGTCGACAGCGGCGCCGAGAGGACCGGCCCGGAGCCGGTCGGCGCGCCCGGCAGCGGGCATTATCGGCTCGACCTCGTCGCGCTGCTCGCGACCGCGCCCGATGTCAATGCGTGGGACATTCTGATTCCGTTTCTCACCGGCACGCCGTTCCGCCGCCTCGACGTCGTGTGCGACGAGGTCCCGCGCTGGCTGGCGCGCGCCGTCCGCGCGCTGAACATGGTCGCCGAGGTCGAGCCGCCGGCCCGCCCGGGTGACACCTTCACCACCCTCGTCGTCCACAGACAGCAGGCCGTCCCATGATCCACCGCATCCCTCTCCGCACACCCTCGCCGACCGCGCGGCCGAAGGGCGGACGGTCGCGTCCGACCACGCTCTTGTTCGCCTATGGGGCGACGATGAATCCGTCGCAGATCGCGGTGCGCCGCAGCCGGCCGGCGGTGGTCGCGGTCGCCCGCCTGCCCGGCTGGGCGCTCGGCTTCTTCGGCCATTCGGAGGTGTGGGACAGCGCGCTCGAGACCCTGGTGCCGCAGGCGGGAGCCGAGACCTGGGGCGTCGTCTATGCGCTGACCGCGACCGATCTCGACCGGCTCGACGCCTGGCAGGGCGTCAAGCTGGACGGTGGCGGCAGCTATTTTCATTACCCGGTCGAGGTGATCGGCGAGGACGGCGCCACCCACCACGCGCTGTTCTATCGCAAGGCCGTGATGGGCGAGCCCGAGCTTCCGAGCGCCGAGTATCTCGCCTTCATCGCCGAGGGCGCGCGGGCGCGACACCTGCCGGCCGAGCGGGTCGCGGCGCTCGCGGCGATGCCGTCGCGGCCGGCCCGCTATCCGGTGCCGATGGGCGCGCGCGACGACGTGTTTCTCGCGCCCGAGCACACGTGCCAGTGCTGATTTCGCCGGCTATGCCCCTCACGAGCGGCCGACGCGCGGCCGTTCCGGCGGGTGCGCATTTTTCAGGAGTGTTTCGATGACGAGCCTTGCCGACATCCCGTCCCGCCCGATGCGGCGCAGGAGCCGCGAGATCACCGACCGCGCCGAGATCGACGCGATCGTCGGCGCCGACCGGGTGATGCATCTCGCGCTCGCGAGCAACGACGTGCCGTTCCTGGTGCCGGTGTTCTACGGATACGACGGCACCTCGCTCTATTTCCACTCGGCGAGCGCCGGCACGAAGATCGCGATCCTGAAGGAGAACAATCGGGTCTGCTTCGAGATCTCGGTCGACCAGGGGGTGGTGGTCGCCGAGGAGCCGTGCGACTTCGAGGCGCGGCACCGCACGGTGATCGGCTTCGGCCGGGCGAGCTTCGTCACCGACGAGGCCGAGAAGGTCCGGGCGCTCGACCTGATCGTGAAGAAGTTCACCGACACGCGGTTCGACTATCCGAAGGGCAAGCTGTCCATCACCACGGTGGTGCGGATCGACATCGACGGCATCAAGGGAAAATCCTACGGGATCGGCGAGCCGCGGCCGGAGGAGACCGTCGAGGAGGAGTGACCGACGCCCCGGCGTAAGTCGCGGTCTCGTGGTTGGAGACGCGCTCCTCGAGCGCTGCTCACCACGAGGTCGGACGCCGCGAGCCCACGGACCGCGGCGACATCAGAACCAGCCGTGATGGGCGCGCACCTTGTAGCGGCCGCCGATCACCAGATACTCACCCTCGTGGTCGAGCACGGTGCCGGCGAGCAGGCCGGGGAAGAACAGGAGCTTCACGGTCGGCACCTCGGTCTCCAGCACCCAGTCGCCGAACTCGTCGGCCCGCTCCTTGGAGGCGCTGAACGACACCAGATTGTTCAGCCGGACGATGCAGTGCCGGGTGCGGGCGTCGCCCTCGACCAGCTGCTCCTCGACATTGTTGGTGCCGCGCCACAGGCGCACGAAGCGCGGCCCCGGCGCCTTGAAGCGGCGGATGCTCCACTGGCAGAACTCGTAGACGAGATCGAACTGCTGATGGATGCAGTTGTCGTGGAAGCGCGGGTCGGTCTTCTCGGCGAGATAGGCGATCCAGCCGGGGGAGGGAAACAGGCCGAGGCGCTCCTTGTGAAACACCGGCACCAGCCCGAACCGGCTCTCGACCCACCCCTTCAGCACCGCCGCCTTGGCGCTGTTGGAATCGACGCCCCAGCCGCGCAGCAACTCGACATAGCTGGTCGCGCCGCGTCGCCGGCCCACGGCTGCGTCCTCGGGCGGCGGGCCGAGGCCGAACTCCAGCTCCATGTAGTGGGCGAACACCTCGGCCGCCTCGGCCTGCGTGCCGCATCGGGCGAGCAGGCGAAACAGCCCGGGATGGGTTTCGCGGGTGCCGTGGATGGTGACCCGCCGCAGGCAGCGGTTGAAGGTGGTGGAGCCGAGCAGCGGCACCGGCACGCCGACCATGTTGGCGCAGTACCAGTGCTCGGGATCCTCGGTCCGCGGCTGATCGAACGACACGGTCATCGGGATCGGACCTGCTTCGGCGCCTCGGCAATCGCGCGAGCCGGCGTTCCCCGGGCGCCGACCGGCCGCCGACCGAGCGGCCACCGTCGCTCGGGCCGCCGAGCCGTATCGGACGGTATACATGGGCACGACCCTGTGACAAGCCCGGCGGCGGCCCGACGAAGCGCCGCCGCCGCGCCTTCCGGAGTGCCGTGTCGCGTCCCCTCCTCGCTTCCCTGCTCCCGCCTCTCGTCAGCCCCCCGCCTCGGGCACCCCGGCCTCGATCGCCAGCGCGTGCACGCCGCCGGCGATCTCGTCGGCCAGCGCCGCGTTGATCATGCGGTGGCGCTCGATCCGCGACGTTCCGCGAAACGCTTCGGCAACGATGCGCACCCGAAAATGGGTCTCGCCTTCCGGCCGCGCACCCGCATGGCCGGCATGCCGTGCGGACTCGTCGATCACCTCGAGGCGAGCCGGCGCGAACGCCGCCTGGAGCTTTTCCGTCATCCTGTCGCGAACACCCATGGCGCATCCTATGTAGGAGAGGCTATTCCCCGAAACCGAGCGGTCCGGTTCGAACCGGCCGGCAGCACATCGGTCGCCCCCTGTCAATTCTTGCAGGGTCCCCGACGACGTCCATAATGGGCCGTGATGAAGTTCGACTCACCCTTATTCGACCGCATTCGCGTCAAGCCCGATCGCGACCGCCGTCCCGCCGAGGGACCGGTCTGCGAGTGGCCGGGCTGCTGCGCGGTCGCCACCCATCGCGCCCCCAAGGGTCGGACCCAGGCGCGCGAGTACTGGCGATTCTGCCTCGAGCACGTCCGCCAGTACAACCAGTCCTACGACTACTTCGCCGGCATGAGCGACGCTGCGGTGGCGTCCTTTCAGAAGGACGCGCTGACCGGCCACCGGCCGACCTGGAAGCTCGGCATGGCCGGGCCGCCGCGCATGAAGCGCTTGCACGAGCGGGTGTTCGGCGACGGCCCGGACGACCCGTTCGACGTCTATCGCGAGATCGGCGGCGCCGCCGGCCCGCACCCCGAGAGCCGCGCCGAGCAGGAGCGCCGCACCGTGCGCAATGCCGAGCGCAAGGCGCTGCAGTCGCTCGGCCTCGACGCCGGCGTCGGGCGCGCCGAGATCAAGGGCCGCTTCAAGGAACTGGTGAAGCGCCACCACCCGGACCTCAACGGCGGCGACCGCGGCGCCGAGGACAAGCTGCGCGAGATCATCGAAGCCTATACCTACCTCAAGTCCACCGGCCTCGCCTGATCCGGCGTGCGGTCCGGTTCCCGTCGTGCTCCGTCCGGCCGTCGCCGCTCGCGGCCTCTCGACGTGGTTCGGGACCGGTGAACCGGGCGAGCGACAAAAGGTTGAGACACAAGGGTGCCCCGCGTTCACTGAACGGTGACAAGCGGCGTCGCCCTCCCCATATTCCGGCAGGCTTCCGATCATTCGTACCGGTCTGCCGAGGCGGCCCGCACCGAGCACCTTCCGTGCCGGCCGGCCGGTCTGCTAGCTTGCGAGGCGTTTCGCGCGCTTCGAGCCGATCGTCCCCGGCGAGCCCGGGGCAGGAGGAGAGATGACTGCCACCACTGAAGCCGTGGCCGGGCTGCCCGACATGACCGTGTCGGTGCGACAGGTGTTCGGGATCGACGTCGACCTCGAGGTGCCGGCCTATTCCGAGCCCGACGAGCACGTTCCGGAGATCGATTCCGACTACCGGTTCGACCGCCCGACCACCCTCGCCATTCTCGCCGGCTTCTCGCGCAACCGGCGCGTGATGATCACCGGCTATCACGGCACCGGAAAGTCGACCCATATCGAGCAGGTGGCGGCCCGCCTCAACTGGCCCTGCATCCGCGTCAATCTCGACAGCCACATCAGCCGCATCGACCTGATCGGCAAGGATGCGATCGTGATTCACGAGGGCCAGCAGGTCACCGAGTTCCGCGACGGCATTCTGCCGTGGGCGCTGCAGCACAACGTCGCGCTGTGCTTCGACGAGTACGACGCCGGCCGCCCCGACGTGATGTTCGTGATCCAGCGCGTGCTCGAGGTGTCGGGCCGGCTGACGCTGCTCGACCAGAACAAGGTGATCAAGCCGCACCCGGCGTTCCGCCTGTTCGCCACCGCCAACACGGTCGGCCTCGGCGACACCTCCGGCCTCTATCACGGCACCCAGCAGATCAATCAGGGCCAGATGGACCGCTGGTCGATCGTCTCGACGCTGAACTATCTGCCGCACGACAACGAGGTGGAGATCGTGCTCGCCAAGGCGAAGCACTATCGCAACGAGAAGGGCCGCGACATCGTCGGCAAGATGGTGCGGGTCGCCGACCTCACCCGCAACGCCTTCATGAACGGCGACCTGTCCACCGTCATGAGCCCGCGCACGGTGATCACCTGGGCGGAGAACGCCGACATCTTCAAGGATATCGGCTTCGCCTTCCGGGTGACGTTCCTCAACAAGTGCGACGAGCTGGAGCGCCCGCTGGTGGCCGAGTTCTACCAGCGCTGCTTCGGCCAGGAGCTGCCGGAGTCGGCCGTCAACATCGCGCTGAGCTGACCTGCGGCGAGCGGACGGGTGGCGAGCGGACCGGGTGGCTCAGTCGTGCCCCTCGAGGGCGGAGAGGCGCTGCTCGATCGCGCCGAGCCTCTCCTCCACCTCGGCGGCGGCGTAGCGGCCCAGCACGCTCTCCCCGAAGGCGAGCTTGCGGAGCTTTTCGATGCGCTCGGTGACGTCGTCGAACCGCTGGTTCGTCTGTTCCTGGTTCCGATCGATCTTTCGGTCCAGCGCTTCGATCATCGCGCGAATGTCGCGCAGCACGTACAGAGTGTGGTTTTCCGGGTCGGCCATGGCTCGGTCTCGCGCGTTCCGGTAGAAAGATGAGCCCGCGGTGCGGGCAAGTAAAGGTCGTGGATCACCCATGGCATCGAACAGCAAGCCGAGAAGCGGCAAGGACGCCCCGAACGAGCCCTTCAAGCGGGCGGTGACGATCTGCCTGCGGGCGATCGCCCGCAAGGGCGACCTCGAGGTGGTGTTCGCCTCCGACCGGCCGGGCGTCACCGGCAGCAAGGCGCGGCTCCCCGAGCCGCCCCGCAAGATCTCGCGCGCGGACGCGGCGATCGTGCGCGGCCATTCGGACTCGATGGCGCTGCGCATGGCCTGTCACGACGGCACCGTGCACCGCAAGCTGATGCCGGCGAACCAGCAGGCCCGCGCGGTGTTCGAGGCGGTCGAGCAGGCCCGCGTCGAGGCGATCGGCGCGCGGCGGATGCCCGGTGTCGCCGAAAATCTCGGCGCCATGCTGACCGACCGCTATCACCGCGGCCGCTACGACGAGATCACCGACCGCGCCGACGCGCCGCTCGAGGACGCGTTGGCGATGATCGTGCGCGAGCGCTTGACCGGCGCCGCCCCGCCGCCGCCAGCGCGCAAGATCGTCGAGCTGTGGCGCCCGTTCATCGAGGCCAAGGCCGGGCGCGACCTCGACAAGCTCGGCCGCGTGCTGGAGGACCAGCGCCGGTTCGGCGACATCGTCCACGATCTGCTCGACTCGCTCGAGATGGGCGACCAGCGTGCCTCCTCGCAGGAGGACGAGCCGGAGGAGGACGATTCCTCCAACGAGGGCCAGAGCGACGAGCAGGACCAGAGCGGCGAGACGAGCGAGTCGGAATCGAGCGAGCAGGCGAGCGTCGAGGACGCCGACGCCTCCGCCGAGGAGCAGCCCGACAGCATGGCGGAAGCGCTCGACGCGCCCTCCGCCGAGCTGCCGGACGACGCCGAATCCGGCGACCCCGACGCCGCCTCCGAGCCGTGGCGAACGCGCCAGCGGCCGAACGAGCCGCGCGGGCCGGACTATCGCGCCTTCACCACCAAGTTCGACGAGATGCTGGGCGCCGAGGATTTGTGCGAGCCGGAGGAGCTCGAGCGGCTGCGCGGCTATCTCGACAAGCAGCTCGCGCATCTGCAGGGCGTGGTCGCCCGCCTCGCCAACCGCTTGCAGCGCCGGCTGATGGCGCAGCAGAACCGCGCCTGGGACTTCGACCTCGAGGAAGGCCTGCTCGACCCCGCCCGCTTGACCCGCGTGGTGATCGACCCGATGCACCCCCTCTCGTTCAAGGCCGAGAAGGACACGGATTTCCGCGACACGGTGGTCACGCTGCTGATCGACAATTCGGGCTCGATGCGCGGGCGTCCGATCACGGTCGCCGCCACCTGCGCCGACATCCTCGCCCGCACGCTCGAGCGGTGCGGCGTGAAGGTGGAGATTCTCGGCTTCACCACCCGCGCCTGGAAGGGCGGGCAGTCGCGCGAAAAATGGCTCGCCGAGGGCAAGCCGGTGCATCCCGGCCGCCTCAACGATCTGCGCCACATCGTCTACAAGGCGGCCGACGCCCCCTGGCGTCGCGCGCGAAAGAATCTCGGGCTGATGATGCGCGAGGGCTTGCTCAAGGAAAACATCGACGGCGAGGCACTGGACTGGGCGCACAAGCGCCTGCTCGGCCGCCCCGAGCAGCGAAAGATCCTGATGATGATCTCCGACGGTGCGCCGGTCGACGACTCCACGCTGTCGGTCAATTCCGGAAATTATCTCGAGCGCCACCTGCGCTTCATCATCGAGGACATCGAGACCCGCTCGCCGGTCGAGCTGATCGCCATCGGCATCGGCCACGACGTGACGCGCTACTATCGCCGAGCGGTCACCATCGTCGACGCCGAGGAGCTGGGCGGCGCGATGACCGACAAGCTCGCCGAGCTGTTCGACGAGAAGATCCTGGCGAAGCAGGACCGCCGCGCCAAGCGCTCCGGCCGGCTCGCTTCGTGACGCGCCGGTGACCGGGTCCGAGGCGCCCCACCGAGCGCTCCGCCGGACGGGCCTTCCGATGCGGACGGCAGCGACCGCCGTCGCGGCGGCCTTGCTGTTCGCGGTGGTGCCCGTGTTCGGCCCCGTCGCCGGACAGGAAGGCATCGCGCAAAAAGATAAAGATCCGGGCGGCGGCACGCCGCTCGTGATCGAGGCCCGGCCGATCGGCTCGTTCCAGCCCGGCGCGCCGGACCGGGTGCGGTTCGGCCCCCTCGCCTTCCGTGGCGGGCTGGTGCTCACCTCGAAAAATCCGCGCTTCGGCGGGCTGTCGGGCCTGGTGATGCGCGACGCCGAGCATTTTGTCGCGATCAGCGATCGCGGCACCTGGTTTTCCGGCCGCATCGTCTATCGCGGCGACCGCCCCGCCGGCATCGCCGACGCGACGACGGCGACGATGCGCGGCCCGGACGGCCGCCCGCTCGACGCCAGAGGCTGGTTCGACACGGAATCGCTCACCGCCGACGGCGACCACCTGTTCGTCGGCATCGAGCGGGTCAACCGCATCGTTCGCTACGACCTCGGCCAGGACGGACTTCTGGCCCGCGGCGTGCCGATCGCGGTGCCGAACGGCGTCCGGCAGCTGCCGTTCAACAAGGGGCTCGAAGGGCTCGCCTTCGTTCCGCCCGGCCTGCCGCTCGCCGGCACGCTGATCGCACTGTCGGAGCGCGGGCTGGACGGCGACGGCAATGTGGTCGCCTTCCTGATCGGCGGAAAGACGCCCGGCAGCTTCGCCGTGCGCCGCCGCGACGACTTCGACATCTCCGACGCCACCATCCTGCCGACCGGCGACCTTCTGCTGCTGGAGCGCCGCTTCACCTGGACCACCGGCGTCGCCAGCCGCCTGCGCCGCATCCCGCTCGCCGCCATCGCGCCGGGCGCGCTGGTCGACGGCGAGATTCTGCTCACTGCCGACATGGGCTTCGAGATCGACAATCTGGAGGCGATCGGCGTGCATCGCGACGCGTACGGCGCGCTGGTGCTGACGCTCGTCTCCGACGACAATTTTTCCGTGATCCAGCGCACGCTGCTGCTGCAGTTCACGCTGATCGACGAGTGAGGGCGAGGCGCCGGCCGTTCACCCGCGCGCCGAGGCGGGCAGGCCGAACACGCGGTCGAAGGCGAGCGTGAAGACGAAGGTGTAGACCGTGAAGAACACGATCAGCCCGAGGTCGTAGAGAAACGCCTCGACGAGGCTCACCTCGAGCTGCCAGGCGATCAGCGGCACCAGCATCGCCACCAGCCCGCCCTCGTAGAGCACCGCGTGCGCCACCCGGCGCGCCGTGCCGCGGCCGCGCACCCGCCGCGTCGCCTCCCAGCGCTCGAAGGCGAGATTGAACAGAAACGCCCAGGTCACCGCGATGGCCGAGGAGGCGATCGCCACCACGCCGGTGTCGAGCGCCGGGCGGTCGGCGACCCAGGCGAGCGCGCCGCTCACCACGAGAATCGCGATCAGCTCGTAGACCACGACATAGACGATGCGGCGGACGGTGGGATTTTTCATGGGGTTCGTCGAGTACGGCTGCCGACCGGGCGGTCACGACCGCAAAGGCGAGGGACGACGGAAAAGAGCATCACACACGAAAAAAGCGCCGGCGACCGGCCGGCGCTCTTTTCATTGGGGGTGAGGCGTGTCGAGGGGCTTTCAGGCCGCCTCGGCCTCGGTCTCCTCGTCGTCGGCGCCCTTCGGGCCGCGCTTCGGCCCCTTGGCGAGCGACGCCTCGATTTCCTTCACCGCCTCGGTGTCGGTGATGCGCTGCACCGCCGAGATTTCGCGCGCGAGCCGGTCGAGCGCCGCCTCGTAGAGCTGCCGCTCGCTGTAGGACTGCTCGGGCTGGCTCTCGGAGCGATAGAGATCACGCACCACCTCGGCGATCGAGACGATGTCGCCCGAATTGATCTTGGCCTCGTATTCCTGCGCCCGGCGCGACCACATGGTGCGCTTGACGCGGGCCCGGCCCTTCAGGGTGTCGAGCGCGCGCTTGACGATCGGCGGCTCGGCGAGCTTGCGCATGCCCACCGCGGCGATCTTCGCGGTCGGAACGCGCAGCGTCATCTTGTCCTTGACGAAATTGATGACGAACAGCTCGAGCTTGTGGCCAGCGACCTCCTGCTCCTCGATCGCCGTGATCTGACCGACGCCGTGAGCCGGATACACGATGAACTCGTTCGTCTTGAAGCCTTGCCGCTGGGTGGTCTTCTTGTTGGTCATTCCCTGAACTGCTCCTTGAACCGCCGGCGAGGAGCCGGGGTCGTCCGGCCGTACCCGGCCGGCGGGTTGCTTGGCCGGAGTTTTGACGGCCGCCTTGGCGGTCGGCTTCTCCGGTCGGGACGGGGGCTCGGCGAGACCGACCGCCGACACCGGGCTCGCTGCCGGCTCGATCGGGCTCACCGCCGGCTCGGCCGAACGGGCCGACGGCTTCTTGGCCGGACGAGCCGGCGTGGAGGCGGCAGCGGGGGCGCCGACGCCGCGAACATGAGCGCGCGTTGCTTTCGACGCCTTGCGGCGAACTGCCGCCGACGTCGTCGAGGATGTCTTTGCAGCCGAAGTCTTTGTCGAGCCTTTCTCCGGCGTCGACGATTCGTGACGAGTTTTGCTTGCCACTGCTCTCGCGTGCTTTCTCGGGGAAAGGCACGCCTCCGTCTGACGGTTCCTCAGGGACGCTCCGAAAAATAAGGCTCCCGGGAGGGAGCGCGTCGGAGCGGAATCTCATGTGTGATGCTTATATATCACATTTCTTGCAAAAAACAAACACGTACGGTGCGGCAATTTCGGCCATCACCATACCAACCAACATTAATTTTTCGACTATTCGAAGGCCGGCCCCCGTGAAACGACGGGAACCGGGCCCTCTGCGTGCACGAGACGGGAATTCGGCAGGATCTCGGCGAGATTTCCGCGGGCCGAAAAGGCCGCCTTCGATCAGTCGCCGGCGCCCGGATTGGGCGAGAACTGGGCGAGCTTGCCGCTCTTGCCGTCCCACTCCTTGGCGTCGGGCAGCGTATCGCGCTTCACCGTCACGTTCGGCCAGGTCTTGGCGTACTGCGCGTTGAGCGCCTGCCACTGCTCGAGGCCGGTCTCGGTGTCCGGCTTGATCGCCTCGGCCGGGCACTCCGGCTCGCACACGCCGCAGTCGATGCACTCGTCGGGGTGGATGACGAGCATGTTCTCGCCTTCGTAGAAGCAGTCCACCGGACACACCTCGACGCAGTCCATGTACTTGCACTTGATGCAATTTTCGGTGACGACATAGGCCATGTGACAAACTCCAGGCACCGCATGCCGGACCGCTTTCGGGCGCCGCCCGGCGCTTTCGAGAATCGTCCCGCGGTGTGTCGGCCGCGCCGTGGCGCGGTCGGAGGCTCCGCCGATTCCCCCCGTTTTCGCAGGCTCTAGCGCATTGCACCGGGGGAGGCAAGCAAGCGGCGCCGAGCGGGAACGTGCGATCCCACGGCGGTTTCGACGCACCTCACTGCTCGTCGTCGCCGCGGCCGGTGAGGCGCAGAATGGCCCGCCGCTCCTGCTTGGTGGGGCGTCCGGCGCCGCGCTCCCGCACACCGTGCGCCGCCTCCTCGGGGAGCGCCGACGCGGAGCCCCCGGCGGCGGTGCCGGCCGGGCCGCCGTGCTCGACGAACAGCGCCGCCGCATCGGTCGCCGAGCCGCGCCGCTCGGCGAAGCCCGCCACCTCGAGCACCCGCACCCGGCTGTCGAGCGCGACGGTGACGACGTCGCCCGCCTTCACCGCCCGGCTCGCCGCGTCGATCCGCGTGCCGTTGAGCCGCACGTGCCCGGCGGCGGCGAGCGCCGCCGCGGCGGTGCGGGTCCGCACCACCCGGGCGTGCCAGAGCCACTTGTCGATGCGCTGGCGGTCCAAAAGCACCGGTACGGCTAGTGCCGCTCCTTGGCGTCGGCCTCGAGCTGGGCCTTCAGAGCCAACAGCTTGGCGAACGGCGAGTTCGGATCGGGCTCCTTGTCGGAGCGCGAGGAGCGCTCGTCGCGGCTCTGATAGGTGCGCGGCGGACGATCGCGGTCGCGATCCCGGTCGAACCGCTCGCGCCGTCCGCCCCCCTCCGAGCGGCCCCGCTCCGGGCGGTCCGGACGGTCGCCGCGCGGCCGGCCGCGGCCGAATTTCTCGCCGCGCTCGCGGTCGCCCCGCTCGCCCCTGTTGTCGTTGCGCTCGCCACGATCGCGATTGCGATCGCGCTCGCCCTCCGGGCGGCCACGAGCCTCGGACCCCTCCGCCGGCGCGGCGGCGGCCGGCTGCCCGGCCTCGCCCGGCGCAGTGGCGGCGGCGGCGGGCCCCGCCCCTGGGCGCTTGCCCGGACGGTGGTGCCGTTTTTGGCCGCGCCGGTCGTCGTGCGGACGGCCCGGCCGCCAGATCTCGATGAATTGCGGCTCCTCGGGCGCTTTCTCGGCCTCGGCGGCCGCCGACTCGTCGGAGGACGCTTCCGGCGCCGCTTCGGCTGCAGCCTGCTCGGCCGCGACCTCCTCGCCAGCGACCTGCTGGCCAGCGACCTCCTGGCCAGCGACGTCCTCGCCGGCGGGCTGCTCTTCGGCGGACGGCTGCTCGGCCGGCACCTCTGTCGCCTCGGCGACGGACGGCGCCTCCTCGGCGGACGTTTGGTCGGGCACCGGTGCCTCGAGCACTGGCGCCTCGGGCACTGGTGCCTCGGACACGCGCGTCTCTGGCACGAGTGCCTCGGGCACGAGTGCCTCGGACACTTCGGCCGTCGGCGAAACCTCGGCAGGCTCGGCCGCTATCTCGGCTGCGGTCTCGGCCGTCGTGGTCTCCACCGCGGTGGTCTCGGCCGCCTCGCCCCCGCTCTCGGCCGGCGCAGCCGCCGCGGTGACCACCTCGGTGGTCGCCTCGGCGGTCTCCGAATCCGAAGCCTCGGAAGCCGAAACCTCCGGCACGAGTGCCTCCGGCGGCTTGGGCCGTCGCTCCATGCGATAGCCGAGCGCCTTGAGGATCGAGGCCAAATCTTCGCCGGACGAGCCGGTGAGCGAGGTCATCGCCTGGGTGACGGTGAAGCCGGAGCCGTCGAAGGCGCCCGCCGGCTTTTCGCCCGGAGCGTTCGGTCGCCAGGACAGCGCCGGCCGGATCAAATCGGCGAGCCGCTCGAGGATGTCGACGCGCACCGCGCGCTCGCCGCACACCCGATAGCCGATCGTGCGGTAGAGCATCCGCGAGACCGCCTTGTCGACCGGGAACGAGGTGCGCCCGGAGGCGGCCAGCCGTTGCAGGTCGTCGAGCCCGGAGGTGTCGACGTCGCCGTGCTTGAGCGCCCACAGCTCGGCCGCGAGCGCGCGCGGGGCGGGCTTCAGCAGCGCCGGCACGTACACGTGATAGGCGCCGAACCGCACGCCGTACTTGCGCAGCATCGCGCGCTGCGCCTGATCGAGGCTCTTCAGCTCCTCGGCGATCTTGAACCGCTCGAGCACGCCGAGCGCCTCGACCAGCTGGAAGGCGATGCCACGGGCGATGCCGGAGATCTCGTCGGCGGCGCCCAGCACGAACAGCGGCGCCAGCACCCGCTCGACATGCGTTCGGGTCCACAAATCGAGCCGCGTCTGCACGTGCTCGGCGGCGGCCCCGGCGAGATGCTCGTCGGCGAGAATTTTCACACGAGGCCGAAGGATGTTGTCGCCGGCCAGGAGCTTCGCCACCGGCTCGCCCATCCAGCGGACCAGGCCGCCGGAGGCGAGCACGAACTGGCTGTCGGGTGCGTGGGCGAGCCGCGAGGCGCGCGCATCGATCTCGCCGGCCAGCGCCTTCTGCGCGACGGCGGAGACGGCCTTGGTGTCGGTGCCCCCGGTCGTCGCCTCGGGCGCGAAGCGGAAGCCGTCGAGCCGGCCGATGACGTGGCCTTCGACCACGACCTCGCCCGTCTTGGTGATCTCTGTGTCCAACATCGCGTTCTCTCGCAATCGTCGCATCAGCACACTGGTGCGACGGTCGATGAATCGTTCGGCCAGCCGTTCGTGCAAGGCATCGGAGAGCTTGTCCTCGATGGCGCGCGTCACGCCTTGCCAGTGCTCGGGGTCGCTGAGCCAGTCCGGACGGTTGGCGACGAACGTCCAGGTCCGGATGTGGGCAATACGGGTCGACAGGGTATCGATGCCACCCTCGGCATGATCGGCCAACGCGACCTGCCGGGAGAACCAGTCGGTCGGTATCCTACCCTCGCGGGCGAGAAAACCAAAGAGGGTGACGACCAGCTCGGCGTGCGCGGCAGGCGAGATCTTGCGATAGTCCGGGACCTGACAGGTCTCCCACAGACGCTCGATGGCGGCGCGCCCGCGGGCGAGCTCGCGCACGCCGTCGTCGCGGCTCGCATGCTCGAGCACCAAGATGTCCTCGGCGACCGGCGCACGGGTCAGGCCCGGCAGCGTCGGGGTCGTCGCGAGGGAGGCCTGCAGCGCGCCGAGCGAGGAGAAGTCGAGCTCGGTGTTGCGCCACTGGAGAACTTTGATCGGCTCGAACGAATGGCTCTCGAGCGCGTGCACCAGATCCGGCTCGAACGGCGTGCAGCGCCCGGTGGTGCCGAAGGTGCCGTCGCGCGAATGGCGGCCCGCCCGGCCGGCGATCTGGCCGAACTCGGCCGGCGTCAGGCGGCGATACTGATAGCCGTCGAATTTTCGCTCGGAGCCGAAGGCGACGTGATCGACGTCGAGATTGAGGCCCATGCCGATCGCATCGGTGGCGACCAGATAGTCGACGTCGCCGGACTGATAGAGCGCGACCTGAGCGTTTCGCGTCCGCGGGCTGAGTGCGCCGAGCACGACGGCGGCGCCGCCGCGCTGGCGACGGATCAGCTCGGCGATCGCATAGACCTCCTCCGCCGAGAAGGCGACGATCGCCGTACGGCGTGGTTGTCGCGAAAGCTTCTTCTCGCCGGCGAAGGTGAGTTGCGAGAGGCGCGGCCGGCTGATCACGTTGGCGCCGGGCAGCAGCTTCTCGATCATCGGCCGCACCGTCGCGGCGCCGAGCACCAGGGTTTCCTCGCGCCCGCGACGGTTGAGGATGCGGTCGGTGAAGACGTGGCCGCGCTCGAAGTCGGCGCCGAGCTGCACCTCGTCGACGGCGACGAAGGCGACGTCGAGATCGCGCGGCATCGCCTCGACGGTCGACACCCAGAAGCGCGGATTCTGCGGCTTGATCTTCTCCTCGCCGGTGATCAGCGCGACCTGATCCGGCCCGACCCGATCGACCACCTTGTTGTAGACCTCGCGGGCCAAAAGGCGCAGCGGCAGGCCGATGATGCCGGAGGAGTGGCCGAGCATCCGCTCGATCGCGAGATGGGTCTTGCCGGTGTTGGTCGGGCCGAGCACGGCCGTCACGCCGGCCCCGCGGGCGCGCGATTCACGAGTGGAAGGAGACGAGAACGTGATGGGCATCTGGTTCGGGACGATCGCCGGGCGTGTGAAGCGGTGAGGCTAAATGCGGCCGATCCGGCGGCCGACGGCCGTCGGGGCGACGCATCGAGGTCGAGGCACGCTCATGTCCGGGGTCCCATCGTGTCGGGGCGGCGCGATTGCGGCGCCCGCCTGCGGGTGACCCGACCTTCCCCCGGGGCGCGGTGCTTCGACCGTAAGGGGAACGCCGGCGTGCCCTCTCTTAGACCCTTTCGGCGGCTCACCCAAGCCCCGCATCGGTGGCGGGTTCCCCGCCCGCCGGCGGGCCCGATCCGTCCCGGATTGCGACACCTCCGGGCGGGCCTATGGATTCGCGTTAAACCTCTGGAACGACTCTCGAACGAATCGCGGCCGAATCGCTGACTCGATCCGAGTCGAGATTCGTTCTCCTCCAGATCTCGGGCGCCGACCGGGCGCGAGACCGAGATGGAGGCCGCGCAGCGTCGCGCGGCGGCACATGTCGGAGAGCAAACCTTAACGGGCGCCGCGGGCGCGGGAACGCACTCAGGGAATGCGCGCGCTGGTGGGCGTCGGCCGGGCGGTCGCGACCGCGGTGACGAACTGGGTCGCCTCGAGGATGCCGAGGCCGAACGGCGTCGGGATGACGATCTTGTAGGGCACCACCACCCGCGTGCCGGCGATCGGCGCGAGCCACGCCTCGATGTCGCGCTGGCGGGTGAGATAGGCGATCGCCGGGCGGCCGGGGATGTAGCCGGCGATCGGCGTGAAGCGCACGCCGCACACCGCCACCGGGCCGCGATAGCCGCGCTCGGACTGCACCGTCTCGATGCGCTTGTAGGACAGCTCGAGGTCGAACCGCATGCGGCCGTCGAAGATCGACAGCGTGCGCTCGCACGCCTGCGCGCCGAGCTCCTGACCGGCGCCGGGCACGGCGAGCAGCGCCGCGCTCATCGGGTCGGTGACGCCGCGCCGGTGGGCGTCGGTGACCGGCAGGCGTTCGGGCTGCGGCGGTGTCGGCGGCTCGACCGAGACGTCCTTGACCGTGCCGTTGCGCAGCACGATCCGCAGCTCCTCGGATTTGCGCTCCGAGACGAGGCTCGAGGCGTAGGTCGAGGGCTGGAGATTGCCGCGCCGGACCCGCCCGCGCGAGGCACTGGAGCCCTGGCCGCTGGCGAACAGGCGGACGATGCCGGTGGTGGTGCCGCTGGCGGCCGCGGTGTACTCGTTGTCGGAGATGTCGATCACCCAGGCGCCGCGGCCGATCGGGACGCCGGCCAGCGTCGCGACGTAGCGGGCGTCGAGCTTGCCCTGGGCGAAGCCCTCGCGGCTGCCGACCCCGAGCGCGAGGACGGCCGAGAGCAGCACCAGCGCGTGGCGGACGGGACGGTCGAGCGACACGATGGCCGAAACCCCCACGATGGCCGAAACCCTCGGAACGGCGAACCGGACCGGCCGGTCGTGCGACCGGCCGAAGGACCTGCGTGAAGGGTCTGTGTCGAGGCGGAATACGTCCTTTGTATGGTGTCGCCGGCGCGCGACCGGCCGGCCGCGAGGGCCGCCGGGCTCGCCCATGGCGCGCCCACCCTACCCGACCGCCCTGCCCGGCCGCCCCAACCGATCCACCGGCGGCGGGCCGGCCGTCGCCTCGCGACGAATCGGCAGCCTTTTGCGGTACCGCGGCGCCGGCGCGCCCGATCGTCCGCCGCCGCGCACGTAAGGCTTGCCCCGGACCGCGCGGCGTGCAAAACACGTGGCGCCGCCGCGCGTCCCGCGCGGCTTGACGCCCACGGCGGGCGTCTCTATACGTCCGCGATCCGTTTCAAGCTCCTCGTGGTCCGACCGCGCACTCGCGCGTCGGCGGATGTCCGAGGCAGACAGTTCTCTCGAGGTTCCCCATGTCGCGACGATGCGAATTGACCGGAAAGGGCGCGCTCGTCGGCCACACGGTCAGCCACTCGAACATCAAGACCAAGCGGCGCTTCCTGCCGAACCTGGTCAATGTCACGCTGCAGTCCGATGCGCTCGGGCGTGGCGTGCGGCTGCGCATCTGCGCCAACGCGCTGAAGAGCGTCGACCACCGTGGCGGCCTGGACGCGTTCCTGATGAAGGCGGGCGACGCCGATCTGTCGCCGCGCGCGCTGCTGCTCAAGAAGCAGATCGTCAAGAAGCTCGCCGCCCCCGCCGCCGCGAGCTGATTTCCTTTTCCGGCTCGGACCGGTCGAGCGCCCGCCCTTCGGCGGGCGTTTCGTCGTGTCCGGACGGCTGATCGCGCGTTCGGGCGATGGCCGGCGAGCGCCGCGACGCGGCCCCGCCGGCCGTGCGGTCACGCCGCCATCGCGGCGAGGTCGGCCTCGACGTCGCCGACCGGCTTCAGCGCATAGGCGTCGACCAAGACCTTCAGCACCGCGGGCGTGACGAAGGCCGGCAGCGACGGCCCGATGCGGATGTTCTTCACGCCGAGATGCAGCAGCGCGAGCAGCACGCACACCGCCTTCTGCTCGAACCACGACAGCACCAGCGACAGCGGAAGCTCGTTGACGCCGCAGCCGAACGCATCGGCGAGCGCGAGCGCGACCTTGACCGCCGAGTAGCTGTCGTTGCACTGGCCCATGTCGAGAAGCCGCGGCAGGCCGGCCACCGTGCCGTAATCGTGGCCGATCACCCGGAACTTGCCGCAGCCGAGCGTCAGGATCATCCAGTCCGACGGGATCGCGGTGGCGAGATCGGTGAAGTAGGAGCGCGAGCCCTCCGAGCCGTCGCACCCGCCGATCAGCGCGAAATGCTTGACGGCGCCGGACTTGACCGCCTCGATCACCTGGTCGGCGACGCCCAGCACCGCCTGATGGCCGAAGCCGACCAGATGCTCGCCGTTGCGCACCGTGTCGGTGAAGCCGGGCGCGGCCTGCGCGGCGGCGATCACGGCGGAGAAGTCGCGGTCCTCGATGTGGCCGATCCCCGGCCAGCCGACCAGGTTGCGGGTGAACAGCCGCCCCCGATACGTCTCGAACGGCCGCATGAGGCAGTTGGTGGTCATCAGGATGGCGCCGGGGAAATCGGCGAACTCGCGCTGCTGCCGCATCCAGGCGCCGCCGTAATGCCCGACGAGATGCGCGTGCTTCTTCAGCTCCGGATAGCCGTGCGCCGGCAGCATCTCGCCGTGGGTGTAGACGGCGATCCCGGTGCCCTCGGTCTGCTCGAGCAGGGCTTTCAGGTCGACCAGGTCGTGGCCCGACACCAGGATCGCCTTGCCGGGCACGTGACCCATCGTCACCGGGGTCGGCTGCGGCACGCCGAACGTGTCGGTGTGCGCCCGGTCGAGACAGGCGAGCACGGCGACGGTCGCCTCGCCGCAGCGCAGCTCGAGGGCGAGCAGCGCGTCGATGTCGGCGATCTCGCCATGGAGCTTCGCCAAGGCCTCGACCATGAAGGAGTCGACGGCGGGATCGGTGCGGCCCATCTGGCGGGCGTGGTGGGCATAGGCGGCGATGCCCTTGAGGCCGTAGAGGAGCAATTCCTGCAGGCCGGTGACGTCCTCGCCGAGACGCGCCTTGCGGGCCTCGATGCCGTCGCGCGCGGCGCGCGCCAGCACGGTCTCGCGGTCGGCGTCGCGCTCCGCCGCGGTCGTGCCCGGGATGGCGGCGACCACCTCGCGGATGCGCGCGAAAATCACGTCGGCGTCGAAATTGACGTTGGTGACGGTGACGAACAGCGCGTCCTCCAGCATCGGCGCGAGCCAGGCCGGCCGTGCCGCGGCGGGCGTGTCCGCAAAGGCGGCGGCGAGCCGCTTGGCGGCGTGGACGAGATCGTCGAGCAGGTCGGCGACGTCGGCCGGCTTGCCGCACACCCCGACCTTCACGCAGCCCGTGCCGTGGGTCGTCTGTTCACATTGGTAGCAGAACATCGGTCTCTCCAGTCGGACCGGCCGACGAGGAGAGCGCCGGCCGCACGACCGGACGGTACGAACGACGACCGCTGCGAACGTTGTTCGGGAACAACGTCGCGGGCGATCGCTTAGAGCCCGTTTGGGAACTCCGACGGGGCTGCGCCGGAGCCGCTTTCGCCGATCCGGCAGGAGCCGATCGAGGCG
>NZ_AKZI01000082.1 GCF_000293785.1 Rhodovulum sp. PH10
CCCGTCCGCTGGACACCACCTGGACGGCGCCTAACGGTGCCCCTCGGTGGGAAGAACCCGCGTTGCCGTGGTGCCACGGACGACTTGGACGGGTTGGACGCCCGAGGCCCTCTACGGCCGAGCATGTACACCCATCCGCATCGATCAGACTCGCCAGTAGGCGGCGCAGCGACGTAAGCCCACGTAAGCAGGAGAGAGCGAGTCGCAGCGCATGCGGTGGTCCTTGGTCGTAATGGATAACCATTATTACTTGCCCCCAAAGCGCATTTATTAGTCTACCATCGCCGCCTGACGCATTCAATTTAATTAGACTACGAATCTGGGGGTCAGGAGTTCGATTCTCTTCGGGCGCGCCACCTTACGCTCTTCACCCGCTCCAATCGGTTTTGAATACGGCGTGACCGGAGTGCCTCCAGCCGGAGGCACAAAAGTTGAAATTACAAAGAATTACAATTGGCTGGCTTCGGGCCGGCGATAGAATCCGGCCGTCCATCGCGGACCGGAGCGGAACCCTGTCGGCCAAATCGACCAACAAAACGTGCAACAAATCGTCCAACTCGGGAGGCGGTCATGCCTGACTTCCTCACCCGTCGGAACGGCACGTGGCATTTCGTCCGCCGGGTCCCCAACGAGTTCCGGGACCTCGACCCGCGCGGCATCGTCAAGCACACCACGAGAATTCGCGTCGCCTCCGACCGCACCGGTCGCCGAGCGTCGCGCGTCGCCATCCAGCTGAACGAGGCGCTCGAAGCCTACTGGCAGGAACTGGCCGCGCGGCGGTCGCTGCGCAAGAACAACTGCTACGAGGATGCCCGTCGCCGCGCCCGCTCGCTCGGCTTCGACTATGTCGAGAACGCCCAGCTTCTCATGCTGCCCGCCGAGCGACGGCTGGAGCGCCTCGAAGCCCTCGTGCTGAACGGCGTCGCCGACGACGCCGGTGCCCGGGCCGCCCTGCTCGGCACCGAGAAGCGGCCCCCCTTCCTGCTCTCGAAGCTGTTCGTGGAGTACGAAGCCGCCACCAAGGATGAAACCAGGGACTTCTCCCCGAACCAGCTTCGCGTCTGGCGCAACGGGCGCGAGCGCGCCCTGAAAGAGTTCGTCAAGCTGATCGGCGACAAGCCGGTGACGGACGTCACCGTCGATGACGGCATCGACTACTGCGAGTGGTGGCGGGACCGCGTGGTCGCGGGGGAGACGAACGCCAAGACCGCGAACAAGGCGATCGGACAGCTGAGCCGCATGCTCAAGGAGATGAACATCCGGCGGCGGCTCAATCTGCCGGAGATTTTCAGGGGCCTGCGCCTCAAGGGCGAGGTGGAGAAGTCCCGCAGCCCCTTCGAAGCGGAATTCATTCAGAACAGGCTTCTGGCTCCCGGCGCCCTCGACGGCCTGAACGAGGATGCGCGGCTGGTGCTCTATGTCGTCGCCGATACCGGCCTTCGCCTGTCGGAGGCCGTGAACCTGCGGCGCAATTCAATCCATCTGGACGCGCCGATCCCTTACGTGGAGGTACTGCCAGATGGAAGGCGGCTGAAGACCGAAGACTCGCGCCGCGAAATCCCGCTGGTCGGAGCGGCGCTCGCCGCACTGAAGCTCCGTCCTGACGGTTTTCCACGTTATCGGGACAAGGCGTCGTCCCTTTCGGCGGCGGTGAACAAGTTCCTTGGCGAACACGGCCTTCGCCCGACGGAGGACCACACGGTCTATTCATTGCGCCACAGCTTCAAGGACCGTCTGGTGGCAGCCGAAGCGCCGGACAGCCTCATCGACAATCTGATGGGCCACCGGACCGGCAAACCCAAATACGGCAAGGGGCCGCCGCTCGAACTCAAGCTCAAATTCTTGCAGGCGATCGCCTTCACGCCGCCTTCACCGCTGTAGGGGGTGCGTGACGCCGCCGTGCGCATTCACTGACCCCGTGAGCCGCACCCCGATGCCAAACCGCCGGGCCAATTCGGACGTGCGTCTCATCATCGCGCGGCGCGGGTCGAAAGGCAGGCCCGTGAAGCCCCAACTGGCATAGAACCCGCGGATATTGTCGTCGAGCGGATGCGTACCCTGCGGTGGTGGCGATACATTGAAGTCATCAAGAAATTTGTTGATTTTATCATACCCCTATCGAACTTGTGGTTCTCGTCCGATTTTCTGTAACCGGCTTGAGCGCCCCACCTCATCGCGGGCGCCGGGGCCGTCGTAGACCGTCGTATTGGCAGGACCGATGTGAGGTGTCGCGATGGATGATGACAGACATCAAGACAGTCACGAAGGTGAGCGCTACCAGCGAGTCGAGGTGATCACTGGGCGGCGGCGCCGGCGGACATGGTCGGCGGCGGAGAAGGCCGCGATCGTAGAGGAGAGCATCGTGGATCGCTGATCAGAACGAGAGTTGGCGATCCGACTCTTTCGCGATCCGGGAGCTTCCTTGCTCCTTCATCATCGTCACGAAAGATTCCGGGGACTTAATCGCGCCCTCAAGTAGACCCTTTTGCATCAGCGCAATAAACAATGCGCACGAGCGAGCTTGGCAATTGATGGACTTGCTTGGATTGAATTCAATATCAGTGAATCCGGCGTAGTTTCCTTTTTCCGTAAGCCGATTGTTTAGCCATTCCCGGTGGGGGTAGATCGCTGTGAGGTAGAGCCAATCATAAAAGACGGTCGCCGGGTGAAGCGGAAACCTGTGACCTTCGTATTCAAACCGGATTAGTCGGCCCGACTCCTGTAGCCGTGGATCGCGCTTCGCTGTCCTTGGGTCCATCTCGTAGAGATCGGTGTACGGCCCGCCGCGCTCAAACACCTTGCTTCCCTGAAAGGCGCTCTCAAGCGGGATTTCTCCCTTGCTGATTTGTACTTTTAAGTGGAAGGCGCTCAGATGCTGGCCTGCGACAACATCCGACTTGGTCGAAACCTCCAGCAATGGCTCGAATCCGCGCTGCGCAGCGGCTTCGTGTAACGCCTTTATGTTCTTCTTCTTCTGAACTGGCGCAAAACCAGAGGCCCACGGAATGCTCAGACTAATTTCCTTGACAAAGCCGGGCGCATCCTTTGCGGGAATGAATATCGGTCGTTCCGCCATCAGATGTTCCTTATGTGACTGAGAGGGATGCAGCACGGCACGAGAACCTCGTATTTCTCTGCCTGTTTCAGCCGCTGTTGAATTTCCGGGTTTGACCAGTCTGTCCGTGTGTACAAGACATGAAAATCTATAAGCTGAGCCGCCTCCGAAATCGGGACTGATTCAACGCCGGATTTATTTGAGACGTCATTCGTGAAACAAACGCCGTCGAATTGCATGACGGACGGATGAATCTCCAAGAAGATCGAATCTACGATCCGTCCTTCTTGTCGTGCCACGAACTCCATCGGATGACTGCTGCGAAAGCAGAGGTGGACGTAGCGGCCCATCCCCTTCAACTCATCCGCATCACGGCTCCATTGATTTCCACCAGCCGCCGGAATCTCTATTTTTTTCTCGACCAAGTGACTAAGTGGGTGGAGCCCGCCGTGCTGGCGGATCAGATCGAGGTTGCGGCGATCCGTGAAATGATAGAGGTGCGGAATCTGATCGAGCGTTGTAATGGTCATGAACTCAGCCTCGAAATCGTACTGTGCGCCACGTTGTAGGTGCGGGCGATGTCGCGCACTGGCACGCCCGCGGCACGGCGTTCAAGGGCCTCCCGGCACTGATGCGGGGTGAGTGAGCTTGGGCTTGCGGCCGAGCTTCACGCCGCGCGCCTTGGCCCGCGCGCGGCCCTCGCCCGTGCGGGCGCGGACCAACTCGCGCTCGAACTCGGCGAGGCCCCCCAGAACCGTGAGCATGAGGCGGCCGTGCGGGGTGGTGGTGTCGGCCCATGTGTCGTGGAGGGACCGGAAGCCCGCGCCGCTCTCGGCAATGGCGGCGAGGGTGTTGAGAAGGTCGCGGGTCGAGCGGGCGAGGCGGTCGAGCCGCGCGACCACCAGCACGTCGTCGGGGGCGAGGCCGGACAGGGCGCGCCGGAGCTGCGCCCGGTCAGTCTTGGCCCCGCTTGCCGTCTCGCGGAACACCCTGGCGCACCCGGCGGCGGTCAGCTCCGCCACCTGCGCCTCGACGCTCTGGCCGTCTGTGGAGACCCGTGCATAGCCGTAAATCATCCCGGCATTATGCACCGGACTTTCGCACCAGAAAAGCGCCCTTCAATCAGCGGCTTGGGTGTGGTGCGAAATTCTTGAATTTCGCACCACACCCAAGCTTAAACAAGTGGTAGCGCTTGCCCAAGAACGGCCAGTAGGTCAAACATGGCGAGTTGCGCTGGGGGGACACAATGCTAGATCAGGTAAGCAAGGAATGGATCACACTAATAGCAGCCGGAATCGCTGCCATATCCGGCTTGGTTGGAGTTTTTCTAAACATAAGAAATGCCGTTACCTTGCCACAACGGGGAGCGCTCCGGAAAATACTAGAAAATGACATTAATGGAATCTCTTCGTGCATATATCTTATTGTCGCTTATAGCAAAAAGATGTCCAACGCAAAAAGCGATGCGGCCTTTAGAAACTTTTTGAAGCTTGCCGAAGAGCAAAGACAGGTCCTAAACAAATTGCGATCCAACGCGAGATACAGCCTCTGGGGCCTCGACCAAGGATTTCGTGAATTGCGCTCCACCCCGATGTATATCTCTCATTATAAACACTCCCGCTCAGGCAAGGCGGCAAAGAAAATTATTTACATAAGCACGCGGTTGAGAGTTTCGCTCGATAGAGCCATTATTGCCGCCTATGTCGCCGGATTGCCTCCCGGTCGATGGTCTCGTTTGCAAGTCTGGTTTTGGGGATGGCGGTTGCGGACCTACTTTGCCAAAGGCCGTAAGCGCGCAGAGCCTCATAACTCGTGAATTTCTACCAAATCGCGATTACGCTACGTACTCATCGAGGCCTTGGCCCGCCTCGAGGGTTTCGACGTAGCACTCAAGATTATCCGCGATCTTCTCAAAGACGCGCGGGAAGAAAGGGATGATGTCTGCAAAAGCCGCAGCTTCGGTAGAAGGCCCTCCGTGGTAATAGCGCAGATGCCGAATAATATCTTCGCGTTCCGATGCATCTATCGCAAGAAATCCATCACGAACTTTATGGTCATGAAGATTTGATAAGTGAATGAACGCACAGCCGAATTTGTACACCGACGCCGTCCACCCGTGAAGGTGCTGAGCTAATTCGATCATTTCACGGTCGGTAACATGACCCTTCCCCGTACTCCGTTTCCAGCGGTGACCGTTGACGGAAGCGGTAATCAATTGCTGCCGATAATCATTATCAGGCTGAGCAAGAACGTAGATCACCCGAACCATTGAGTCGAGTTCCTGCCTAAGAATAGAAACGAGCTGACTTGGCGCATCGGCACACCCCAAAGCTTCTACGGCTCTTCGATGCTCCGCAGAACGCTCGCGAACTTGGCGACAGAATATTTCGAGATCGTTCATGTGTTGGCTCCGCTTGCCCCTCCTTGGTCCATCGCCTGCGCGAGGGGCGGGGGGGGCGCGAAAATCGCATAAAATTCCATTATGTCAAAATTTTCAAAGTGTTCGTGAAGTCCTCAAGGGCCAAAAGCACGCCCGGCAAGACCTCTCGCCGCGAATACTTGAATTCTGGGCCGCACCAGGCGGAGACGAATACTTGAACTCGGCCCGCCTAGCGCCGATTACTGTACCACAAGATGGTGATACCCCCCCACTCAAGCGTCAAGCCCGCAAGGAGAGCCCTGCCCCAAAGGGGGCGCTCGATCACTTTTCCCGCGTTCACGGTTTTGACTCTTCCGGCCTGAATCCGCTGCCCTGTAGCCTTCGCCAAACCCATGACCCGGCCGCGCTGCCGGAAGGAGGCGAAATGATGGACCTCTCGCGCCGTACCGTGCTGGAAGGATGCGCAGGTGCCGCCCTTGCGGGGCTGTTTCCCGGGGCTGCAAGCGCAACGCCCCTGCGCGAGATCGAAGAGATTTTCGGGCCGAAGCGCATGGCGAAGGTAGTCGCCATCTGGAACGGCGAACCGGCCGGCGACCTGCCCTGGAGCCTGGATGAATTCAACACCTCGCACATCCGGCTCGACCGGCTGCTTGATGCGACAGGACGGTTCCAGCTCGCACCAGCCTACCGGCGGGGTCTGACGCTGTTCCTGAACGGCGTCCCCGCCGTCGAATTCCTGATGGAAGTCGGTAAGCACCGCTCGGGCGTCGAACGGTCCACCTTGTGCATGGCGGCGCGCTTCGGGCTGACGCCACAAGGCGCCCGCTTCGCCATGGTTTTCAATACAACCAGAGACTACCGGATCAGACTGTTCGTAGAGGGAACTTCGGGCGCGACGGGCTGGGAAAAGGGCAGCATCCCCCTGCTGCCTCCGGACCCGATCCTGATGAAGGTCTGAGGTCCTATCCTCGCTCGCTTGACCGGTTTCAAGGGGCGGCCCTGCCCCGCGCCTTCGTCGGCGGGCGGGCCGCTGTGGAAGGGCACTGCCCCGCGCGCCGGACGCGCGGGGAGACGGTTCCCGGCCCTGCCCCGGCTCGGGGCGGCCTCACACGCCTTGAGGCCCTCCAGTGCCGCCCGCTCCTCGCTCCGCAGCGCCTCGACGATGGCCGTCACCTCCCGCCGGTCGGCGTAGTGCAGGGCCGCCGCGATCTTCGCGGCATAGAGGCTGTGCAGCGCGGCGCGCTGGCGCCCGCGAGAACGGAATGCAGCCTGACGGAACACGCGGGGCGGATGGTCTGGCCTTTCCAGCCGCCCGGTTATCGGTCCCGTTCCCTCTCGCGGTCCCGGCGCGCCATGTCCGGCGCTTGGCCGACAGGCCGAGTCACCGGACCGGCAAGCCCGAATATGGCAAGGGGCCTTCGCTCGAACCCGGATGATTACAGCCGATCGCCTTCACGCCGCCCTCGCGGCTGTAGGAGGCCAAAAGACGGCGGGCGCGGTCCTTGACGCTCTCCTTGCGCCGAAGCTCATCAAGCTCGGCCTCGAACTTCTCGTACATGGGGAGGTGCGCATCGCCATCGAGCTCGATGAAATAGGCAAGCAGGAGCAACGCGCGTTCCATGCGTTCGACGAGAGCGTTCTGCTGCGGTGCATGTGCGGGCATGGCGTTGGTCTCGTCCTCATGCCCTAAATGGATGCCGATGGTGGAACAAGGCGACCAATCCCACCTAGCATCGCCGCGTGCGTCTCCGTGCGGAAGATTCCGCCGCGTGTGCGGGCCGGTGGCGTGATCACATCGTGGCGGCGGGCGGCCGGCGGCGGTTGCGTGGCTTGCGTCCACGGCGGACTGGCGCCGGGTTTGCTTCCGAAGCGCCGTCGCTTCCGGCCGGAATCCTGTCGCCGGTGAAGGCCACAGCGAGCACCGTCTCCGGAGCCGCCACGAGCAACTTGCTCTGGGCATTGCCATCGTGATCGCGCCAGACAAGGCGCGTCACATAAGGTTTTGTGGGCGTGAACCCTTCGGTCGGAGTGAAGGTTTCGACCCAAAAACGCACCGCGGGATTCACCGCAATTCCGTCCTCATCAATCAGCCGGAATTTGTGTTCTTCGGCAAAGGCGGCGACGCTCTGCTCCGTAAGAACGCTCTCTCGGTTCACCTGCACGACGCGGGCCTGATAATTCCGAACCGTCTGAATTTTCGGATTTTCGCCGGGACTGTAAGGCTCGACAAAAGCTACTTCGTCGACGGGAACGAGACGCTTTCCTATCGTGAACATGTTGGGCATGGCGATTTTCTCTTCAAATGGTGGATGTCGCGCTAAAGAAGCGCGAAAACGATCGCACGACCAGAGTCCTTCTTTGTTGGAACCAATTTATTAGTTGGCTTGGGAGAGTGACTCATTTACCCATTTCAAGCCCACGCAAAGATCAGGGAAAATCGAATGGATGAGTCACGGCCCATGCATCAGGTATCGCCAAAAACGGATGCAGCGCTTGTCGGAGACCTTCTCTGCGGAGGCGAAGCGATCGCTGAATTTCTTTTCGGGGACCGGAAATTCCGCCGCAAGGTCTACAATCTGGTCGAGGCGGCGCGGCTTCCGACATTCCGGCTCGGGAATAGCATCTATGCCCGAAAGAGCGTTTTGCTCGACTGGATTGCCGCACAGGAGAAATCGCAAACGCAAAGCCTGTTCCGGGCGCGGTGATCAGGCCGCAGCCTCAGATACATGCGTCGATTATCGAATTGGCCGACCCCCAATCGCGTCAAGCCACTGATCTTACGACATAGTTCTATCGACGTGAGCGATTTGGCCGATCACCTGGCCGATCTGGCTCACGGCTCGAACATCACCGCCAACGGCAGGTCCAGAACCGCTACGCGCCGCCGAGAGACTTCCGGCACGCAGCCGCGCGTTCGATCAACTGCTCCGTCAGACGGTCGATGATCGGCGCGTCGAGCCCCTCCTCGCGCGCGCGAACGCGGGCGGCGTTCGCCTCGTCGGGAAGCCTCTTGGCCATCGCGGTGAGCCGCTCGATCAAGCCCTCGGCATCGACGCGCATCTCGCGCGCGAACTTCTGCCACTGACGCAAGGCGACAAGGCCGAGCTTGTATTCCCCGCCGATCTTCATCGCGAGCTTGACCTTGCGCAGGTCGAACTCCTCATAAGGAAGGATGCTCGCCACGTCGTAGAGCGGCGCAAGGCGGACACGACGGCTACCGAGAAGCAGCGCGTAGTTCTTCGCGTGCGCGTCGGTGCCTCCGATCAGCCAGTTGAAGCCGAGCGCGTCGATGAATGTATCGATATCGGCTTCGCGGTCTGTCGAATAGGTGCGCAAGAGATGGACAATGTCGTAGGCATTTGGCCCGCCTTCATTCTGGTATTTCCTGGTCGGCGGGATGCCAAGGGCCTGACACGCATCTTCCTGGTGCACCCGGATGAGGTCGTTGCCTCTGCACTGGCGGTCGTAGCGCTCGACGACAATGGCAACCTCGTTCTTGAACGTCATGACGCTCGACTGCGCGGTCGGCAGGCCAAGATTCCGCGCCAGTGTGAGACAGATATGCTCGTTCTCGGCGTGGCCGTCGAAGTGCCCGGTCGGCGGCTTGAGGATATGCGTGGTCGGCAGACGTCCCGAGGGAATGCCCCAACGCCCGTTCTGCAAGAGCAGCGCCGTTTTGGGCTGGGCACCCGCCAGGCTGAACTGCCCGGCGTCGCGCGGCAGACGCCATGCGGCGTGGTCCTTGCGCAGGGTTTCAAGCCGCCTGGCGATGTCCGCTTCGTCAAGCCACTCGACCGTGTCGTCCTTCGCGCCGCGGAGTGCTGCGAGCCGTTCGGGCGTCACGAACTGCACGGCACCTGCGCAATCCTCCCCGACATGCGAGATGAGGGCAAAGACGTTACGGGCCGAGACCTGAAACTTCGCGGCCCAGCGCGCGAGCACCTGCTCGCTATCAGGCAGGAGACCCCAAAGGAACGCTTCGGTCACGGCGCGGCCATGCTCCTTTGCGCCGAGCGGCATCGACAAAGAGAGAGGATAGGCGTCGGCTGCCGTTCGCCATGCGTCGTCGTAAAAGAACTTGATGCCGCCGCGCGCATCGCGCTGCACCCGCCCGACTAATTTGCCGTCAAGAAGAGCGACAAGCTCGCTGGTCATGGCTTCGCCTTTCTGGCGCTGGCCACGATGGCGTCGATATCGACGCCATCCGAAGGCGGCTCATTTGTTTCTGGTCCGACAGTCGCATCGAGGCGGATGCCGAGAATATCGATGGCTCGAAGCACCAGCGCGAGTTCGGCACGTGGATGGCCCCGCTCGACCTCGATCACCCACTGGCGGCTCGCGCCAATTCGCCTGGCGAGAGTCGCCTGATCGAGCTTGAGATGCTTGCGCCGGTCACGAATGACAGCGCCAAGATCGGCAGGTGTCCGGATGAGCATGGAACGTCCGAAAGTCGTCGAACGAAGACATTATCACATGTCGTCGTTCGATGACAATATAAAATGTCGTCGAACGACGACTTTAGTGAGACAACGCGTATACATCTGACTCTACTTGATTTTTCCCCCATGAAGAGGGCACGCCATCCTGGCGAGAAGCTCGAAAAGCTATCGTCACCCCTCGAACATCACCTCGAACGGCACGTCCAGCCTGCGGGCGATCAGATAGAGACGGGAGGCGGTGATGCGGTTTTTGGCCTTCTCGTATTTCTGAAGCTGCTGGAAGCGGATGCCGATGGCGTCGGCCAGCTCGGTCTGCGATAGGCCGCGTTTTAGCCGTTGCTGACGGATGTTCCGGCCGATCAGCCGGTCGAGCGCGTCGGGTTGCCTACGGGGCATGCCTTCTCCTCGCACCCGAGCCCGTCGGAGGCAGGCTTTCGGTCGATCGCCAGAAGCGCTCGGCCATCGCGGCCTCCTCGGGGCCGCAGGCATCGGCGTAAATCGCGGTGGTGCTCATGCGGGCATGGCCCAGCCAGCGCTGCACGAGGTTGAGCGGCACGCCCGCCTGAAGCCCGCCCACGCCGAAGGCGTGGCGTAGCCCGCGCGGGCAAGCCTGTCGGCCCGCAATGCCGCTGCGGCGCATCACCAGCCTAATCAGCCGCCATGCCGTGACGCGGTTCCAGGGCCACAGCCGTTGTTGCGCCTCGTTCTGCCGCTGCTGCGTTCGCGCCAGGGCGAAATGCGCATCAAGCGCCCGCATCAGCGCGGGCGGAATGGGCACCTCGCGCACCACCGGCCTGCGACGCTTCAGCGTATTGATGGCGACGATGCCGCTCTCGATCTGAAAGGACGATGGCGTGAGCGCCAGCACCTCGCTGACCCGCGCGCCGGTCCAGGCAAGGGTGAGCGCGAAGAGCGCCCGGCCGGGGTCCAGCCCCTGCATGGCAGCCAGCACCCGCTGCCGCTCCATGCGGTTCAGATATTTGCGTGAGCCGTCACGGCCATAGAGGCCCGGCACGGGATCGCGGGCGACGCCGGTCATGGCGGCCAACTCCTCGCGGCTGGCCGCAACCGAATTGCTCATTGTGTTGCAGGCCAATTCGCCCGCGACTTCCGGCATTTCCGAACAGCGGACGCATCCTCGCGATGTGACCGCGCCTCTCCAAGCATTCAATATCACGACTACAGCACAGCCGCAACGTAATGAGCAATAGTGTTTCGCCCATGCTTCGTTAGCGGCACGTAAGACGAACGCATCGACGGCTCCATCCGTCGTTTCGCTAGAGGATGCTCAAGCCATGCGGGATGATCCTCTTTCCTCTACTCGCTTCAGCGAAGGCCGAACGCCTTTGCCCACAAAACGAAGCTTCACGTATCTGGATTCCAGCTCGCGCTCGCCCTCGGCTCGCTTGGTTGGAATGACGTCAATACCCACAAGGCGTCATGCCCGCGTCAGGCGGGCATCCACGCGCTTAAGGCGCGTCCGGGCCGACATGACTCCCCCCGAACCCTTTAAAAAACCCGCTGCCGAAATCAATTGTGGCGCGACGAGGCATGTCTTTATGCCCATGCCGCAGGGCCCGGCAAATTGACCAAATAAAGCAAAATAAGGCGCCGATTTAACTTTTAAGTATTCGATTTATGCCTGAAATGTCCGTTTTCGCAGAAAACGCCGCTATGAAAGCATTTCCCCGGCCGGTAGTAAAGTATTCACCAGCGCTGAAAGTGTTAAACATGGCCTTTTTATGCTATAAAACAAAGATTGGAGTTGATCGGTACTTTCTCCGAAAAGGAGTCCGCCATGCCAGTATCCGCACCCACTTCCTTGGCTAACAGCGCCAAAAAAACCGTTCGCAACTTTGCTCTTGCTGCAGCTGTGGCTGGCAGCGCTGCCGGGATGGTCGGCAGCAGCCTTCCGGCTCAGGCCGCCGAACCTACCGAGCTTTCCTATTGCAACGGCCTTGAGGGCGGAGACTTCGCAGTCTGCGCCAGAAATGTGCTGAAAAGCCGTCAGGAGAAATATAAAGGAATTTCAGCGGGCGCTCAGGAAGAATTAAAACAAGTACTGAAGGAAAACGGGCAGATACAGAGAGAGGTAGCCTCTCTACGTAATGAGGATTCTTGTCTTGATGACCTGATGGCAATTGCGAAAAAAAACCAAGCGGGAAAGATTCTGGTTGTCAGAACGTTGAACGGAAAGTCCATCAAGGAAGTGCCTGCTTGCAGCGTTCTAGAGGCTATACGTGATGGCCTCCATCTCTAAGCCGGGACCGGGCCTGACGGTTTAGAGGCAGATACAGTTCGCGTTTTTGGTTGAGCAGGCCCGCTTTCTTCTGGCTTTGTTTTTGCTGACTCCGCCGCTTTAGGCGTGGCCGGATCTGGAGCCGCCTTCTTTGAGTCACTCTCCTGTTTAGCTCCAGTCGGTTTGCTCTCTTCTCCAACGCTTGGCTTACCAATTACGCCATCGTCGGCTTTCGGTTTATCAAGGCTGACGTCCGCCAATAAACTGGCAAGGGAATCTGCCTTGGCATCAACCCGTTCTGCAATTTGACGCTGTTCCGCAACCAGAGCATCGCTCTTTGCTGCTGCAGCCTCCAGCGCAATTACGTCACTTTCGGCTTTCTTCTTCAGCTTGAGCGTTTCTTCCTGTTCGGTGTGGAATTCTTTCTTCATGCCACGGCGGAATTCCTCCACTTCCGGATGTCCGGGCCGGATTCGATCCAACCGTTTGTTAAAACGCTTCTTGGCGGCCGCTCCGCCGTCGCTCTCGATCAATTCCTTGATCGCGCCTGTCGCTTCACGCTTGGCCGCCGGATCACCCTGCGTTAAACCCTCATAGTTCTTTTTGACGCTATCCACATGCTCTTTGTGTTTCTCCGGATCGCCGCCATTTCTCAAGTAGAATTCAACTTCCTTCACCGAATCCCGGGCGCTCAACCCGATTGATTTGGTCAACTTCTCGTAGGTCTCTTTCTCCATATGGACCTTCGCAAAGGTCTCAATCGCCGCCGGGCCCAGCCGCAGCAGCTCCGGCGCCGACACCGTCCAGCCCAAGCCAAGGGTCGTCGCAAAGGCCCGCATCTCGGCCATGCCTTTGGGCGTGTTCCAATAGGCAGGCCCCTGCGCCATCGGGAGGCTGTCGTAGGCCGCGCTGCTGCCCGAAGTCTCGCTTTCTTGGCTGCTGCTATTCCGCGTGAGAGCTTGGTTGAAGGCCAAAAGCATGCCGATCCGCGCCAGCTCTGCCGGTTTCACGTCATCGCCGTTCTTCACGTTGTCGCGCTGCTCGGGCGTCATATTGCTCATGGCCATGCTGACGCCGGAGGCCGCAACGGCAGACAATTCACCTGCGCCCGGCGCCATCGAGGCGATCTGGCTTGACGTCAGCCCTTGCGTGCGCGCCTTCACATAGGCGGCGACAATGTTGGCGAGAGCGGAAGGCGGGTTCGGGTAACCGGCGGCGGCGAAGGCCAGTTGCACCGATTGCATGGACTTCAGATTGCGAAGCGTATCTTCGCTCTCTGGCATGGAACGGCGAGTGTCTTCGGCCATCCATGCCGCGCTGCGCGTGCCATAGGCGGCCAGGCCCCGGTCTTCGCGCAAGGCGGAGGGTTCGGAAGCGCTCATCTCCGGCCCCCGGATTTTTCGTGTTGCGCGCCGCACGCGGTAAACAAGTTCATATGCAAGCTCTTACAAATTAATTTGTTAACCCATAAAGTCACTGAAATTACTGATATGATAGGCGCATGAGGTTAATGCGCGCTAAATTAGTTTCATGATTTAACGTGATTTTAACCGATGACGGTACGACTTTGGTTTACGTGCCTTAACGCTTCCGCGCCGCTTCCGGGTCGTGTTTCAAGATGGTGGCTCGATTCGCTCGCCATTCGACCAGAATTCCTCGTAATTCCGTGATCCGTCACGGGCGCGAACAATACGTGCCGGGCCCTCCAGCGGGTTTCGGTGCAAGTTCCCTTCAAGGTGGTACTCCGTGATTTCTTCGGCCCAGTCACTCGGATGCCATGTGAAAGCGGGGCCATCCTCTCGATGCAGCTGCCCTCTCACACAATAACTGGCGCTCGTCTCCTCGCCTTCTGCGGACCAGAGGATTTCGGCCGGGCCGGAGGCGGGATCACGGTGGCGCTTGCCGTCCTCGACATAGATTTCCCTTATCTTTCGGCCCGTGGCATCATAATCGGTCACTGCCGGGCCTTGGCGGGAAGACCGGTGAATCTGCCCGTGCCAGAACCAGCCCTCGCGCCGGACCCGGCGATTTTCGGGCTCCCATTCCTCTTTGTACTGGGCATCAATGCAGGCAGGACCGCCTAAGCGGTGTAGCTTGCCTTCGCAGAACCATTCCTCGTTCAGGGGCTTGCCGGTTGCCTGGTCGCGCACTGAAAATGCGGGACCGTCGTCTTCGTCCCGGTGCAAAACGCCATTCAGGCAATAACGGGTGATTTCATGGTCTCGCGTCAAAATGCGGGCGGCCGGACCGAGTTTTGGCGGACGGTGCAAAAGGCCGTCGGAGAAGAAATATTCGCGCAGAATTGTATTGTCGGGCTTGGCGACAAGATAAGCGGGCCCGTCCCGGTAATCGCGGTGAATGCTATGCTCGGTGTGGTACAAAATGACGATGTCGCCCTCCAGCGTCTCCTGAACGCTCAGACAGGGAAAATCGCGCGGCCAGCCTTTTAGCCCAGCCTCAATCGCATCGGCTTCGGGGAACAAGAGGCGAGACGGGCGGCCTGCTGCAAGGTCGGCCTTCCGGAAAGCCTCTCGCAGCAAATTCGGCATGCTGATAGGCTGCGCCGCAAGGACCGCCTGATCGAACAATTCCAATATGATATCGCCAAGAGCGTAATAGTCGTTGATGCGCCTGACGGCTTCTCCGGAAATATCCAGGCCGGGAAAGGAAGCGCCGATGGGCGATACCGGATGGCTCAAAGCATTGTCGATGACGAGCTTGCAGGCCTGATCGGTGACCTTGATGCCTTTGCTGGCAGCAAGGCTCTGGGCAAAACGCTCCAGACTTGCGCGGGCGATGTCAGGGAACTCGGTTTTGGAATTGTCGTTTATTGGCATGAATCGCATGTCCACTGCCTTTTATAAAAGCAGCGCGACCATCAGTTTTAGCAAAGACAGGAAACGGATTTGTTAATTAGGGGAAGTGTTGGCTTAATCCAGAATCCAACGCCTTGATTTTATTGATATACCGGACCGAGCTATCGGGCAGGAAGATCATCCATGATCTGGTGCGGGGAACGCGGATCGAGCACCGGCAGGGCGGCAATCTCGGCACCGACGGCGAGCATCTCGGCAATGCTCATGCGGTGACGGGCGCGCGGCGGTTCGGGAGAAATCCCTGCTGCGCGGGCGCTCTCCTCGATGGCGCGGCGGATAGCTTCCTCCACAGGAACGCCCTGCGCAGCCGCAAGGCGCTGCGCGAGGCGGGTAATTTCAAGAGGAAGATCGGACATGTTGGGCTCGTCGCGCAGGCAAGCAACCCCGCCCACGAAAATGGTTCAAGCGTCCCTGAGATTCAGGCGAGCCTCGATCCGCTCCAGGCGCGTGTCCATCTGGGCCTGGGCCGTTTCCCGGCGCAGATCGTCCCTATGGAGAGCATTGATGTCTTCCCGCATACGGAGAAGTTGGCGGGTGTGATCCGCAAGCCTGTTTTTCAGGTCGCCCTGCCCGGCCTGAAGCTGCTTCACTATTTCGTAGATAATGTCACTGGTATTTTCAGACATGAAAGCATAATGCAAGAAACTGGGTTAAGAATGTAGTTCTTTTAATGAAAAAATATAAACGGAAGGGCACTGGCCGATGAATTTGACTTCTCCGAACCCTAACGTTCCCCCGCGATCCAACCCGTGGCGTCGCGCCGCTCGCGAGTCCGTCCGAAAAGCTGGCAAGCCGACCGGCCGTCCGGACCTGCGGCATTGAACGCGAAGCCCACGCATTCGGCGAGCGGACGGCATTTCGCCGCGCAGGCATTGATGGTCGTGACCTCGTAGGAGGACTGCGGCAGGCCTGGAACCGAGCCGCCCGTCAGGGTCGCCTCGCAGGTCAGGTCGAAGCCGGTGACCTTGACCGGTCCACCCGGACACCAGGTTACGGGTTTCGGCGGTGGCGGAACGGCGAATGCGGTGAGCTTTGCGATCTCGGCGGGGCTCGGCGCCTGACCGGGAGCAAGATCGAGGACCCGCTCTCCCGCCAGGTACGAACGGTCGTTGGCGAAGACGAGAGGGGCCTTGAAGGTGGAGCAGCGGTGAAGCTGGTCGGCACGGCCCTTCCAGTACCACTTCGTCCAGGCGAAGGCGTCGCACTTGTCCTCGACGCAGGCCAGCGCGCAGTCGAGGAAGGTCGCGGTTTCGAGGACGCGGATGTTGGTGCCGTTCATCCGGGCGTCGTCGCGCAGACGATAGCCCATGCGGGCGAGAAGCCGGGCATATTGCTCCCGTTCCATGATCGCGCGACTGGCCGCCAGTTCTTCACGGTCGCGCCGCTCGGCCTCCTGCTCGCGCGCTTGCCTCTCCCTGTCCTCGGCCTTCCGCTGGGCGGCAACCACGCGGTGCGCAACATCCTCTTCGGTTCCGGGAGATGGTTTGTCCGCGCCCGCACGCCGCTCGGCGCCGTCTTGAACCGGCTTCTGGTCCGTGCCCTGCCGTCCGGTGCCGGGCGGTGGACCGGCCGGGGATGGCGACGCTCCTTTCCGGGACGGCGCTTGCGATGGTGCCGGACCCGGGACGGACGGGATCGACCAGATATACATCCCGAGCCCGATCATCACCGCCGTCACAGCGAGCGGCCCGAGGGTTCGGAATTGGTGATGCCGGGAAGCACCGTCGGACCGCCCGGGCAGGAGATGTTCGTCCGGGACTCCGGCCCCCGCTCTGCCGGGGTTTTCCCTCATCGGCCGGGGCCGGTCGGGCAGATTTCCGGGCTCGAGCCTGCTGCCATTCGGCTTGCCGCCGAGGCAAACGAGGCTTTGATTCTTCTCCGTTTTCCTGTCTTTTCCGGAGCTTTCCGGGGAAACATCTCTGGTGCTTGATGCCTCGCCATCCGGTGCATCGCCCGGGGGAGGCAACAGAAGAACGTTCGACCGCACGAAGGGCCACAGGCGGGAGAACGGCTTGCGGGCCTTGCGGGCCCGGCTGTTTCGGAGCGCCTCGGCGAGTTCGAGCCGCGCCTCGTCCCAGGCCGGGTTGTCGCCGAAGAGCTCCCGTTCGAGTGGGATCACGCTGTCGGGCAGGTGCTTGTCGGCGATCCAATTGCGCAGCGTCCGCTCGGTGACGCCGATCAGTCCGCAGATGGCTCCCGGCTCCCATGCGCGGCCCGCCTTGGCGGCCGGGCTTCCCCTGGGCCGGGTGCCGTAAACGAACAGATGCCAGTAGACGAGGTCGCCGAAGCTGTAGTCGGTGCGCTCGCGCGGGAGCTTCTTCGAAATCCGGGGCATTTGCCGAACTTTTCGCGCCGTATCGAGGCTGACTTGCGGTTGTGGTGCATACTTTTCGCAGAAGCCGCGCTCTTGATCCACCGGTACGATCGGAGGTCGAGCGATGTCCACACAACGACCCTATGGCAATGGCGCGGATGCGGCGGATCGCGGGCGTCCGCGCGCGACGGCGGACGACTGCTTCGAGGCGATGGTCCGGCATCATGGCCGCACGCGGCAGCGAATCCCGAACGACGCGCCGAGAGGAGAGCCTGTGCGCAGCCCATCCCTCGACGCGAGACCGTCCGTCGGCGACGGCGCCGAAGTTGAAGGGGACATCATCTACGGAGCAAGGGCGATCGCCCTGTTCATCTTCGGCGACGGCGGCAACCGCGCCCGGCGGCGCGTGTTCAATCTCTGGGCCCATTACCGCGACCGGAAGGAGCATGCCGGTTTCTTCAAGCTGAACGGGGCCGTCTGCCTCTCGAAAAGCCAATGGCGGGGGTTCCATGGACTGCCGTGAAACAACTTGATTTGTACGGTTATTTACCGTACATTATAGAGGCCAAACGAAAGAGAGGGCCGTATGATGCCCGAAGAACAGAACCGAACAATGCGCCTCGAAGCGCGGATTGCACCCGACGTTCTGGCGGCGGTGAAGCGCGCCGCCGAAATCCAGGGCCGCAGCGTGAGCGACTTCGTGGTGGCGGCGGCGCAGGAGGCCGCCCATCGCACCATCGCGGACACGCAAATCGTCCGCCTGTCGCTGGAAGACCAGCGCGCCTTCGCCGACGCGATCATCAATCCGCCGCCGCCGCCGCCCGGCCTGAAACAGGCGGCCAAAGCCTATCGGACGCTGATCAAGGAATCCCGGTGACCGCCGGTTTCGTGATCGAGCCCCTCGGGGCCCATGACCGCCGGGGGTTCGCAAGCGGCGTGGACGCGCTGGATCGCTATCTCGCCACACAGGCCTCGCAAGACGTCAAACGGCGGGTCAGCAACTGCTTCGTCGCCCTCGATGATGCGGGCCTGATCGCCGGTTACTACACCCTGGCGGCCTCCAGCGTGCTGCTGACGGAGATGCCGCCGGAGACCGCCAAGCGCCTTCCCCGCTATCCCCTCGTTCCCGCCGCGCTGATCGGGCGTCTCGCCGTCGATCGACGGTTCCGCCGCAAGGGGCTCGGCCGGGCGCTCGTCATGGACGCGGCAGTTCGCGCCGGGGGCTCCGACCCCGCCATCTTCGCCCTGCTGGTCGATGCCAAGGACGACGCTGCCATCACCTTCTATCGGCACAATGGCTTCCGGAGCTTCGCAAGCAAGCCGCATTGTCTCTTCCTGCCCGTCGCCACGGCGTTACAGGCGCTTCAGGACGACAGCTGACGGCGGCTCGTCAGGGCACAGGATGGCCGACGTGATCGAGGCTGCGAGGTCCGACCGACAGGCGGTTCGGAGCATTTCGGGCGGCCCCGTGCACGCATCATGGCAGCCGCAAGCGCGGCCCTTTTCCCGGCTCGTATCGTGGCCCGAAGGATGGCAAGCGCGGCGTCACGCTCCTGCCGAAGGGCAGCAAGGGCCGAGACCTGAAGCTCGCGGGGCATATCAAGCTCGACGGCGGCGAGTCGCGCCGCAAATTGCAGCATGAGCTGCGCGAGCGCCGCCCCGAGCATGGCTTCGAACGCGGCGGCGATGTGCGTGCATTCCACGGCGACCGCCTCGCCCATGGGCCGGTGACGATTGCGGGGCTGGTCTTGCGACCCGGGTCCGGAGGCGCCCCTTGCCCCGGACCCGCGCTCAGTCCCGATCATGCTCTCGCTGTCGGCGCCGCTCTCGCCAGTGTTCGACCAGCCGCTCTGTCTCGTTTCCCTCCATCTCGACTGCGCGCTGCTGGTTCTCGGTGTCCCGCGAACGCTTGTCGTCCGCGTCCTTCTCGTCTGCTTCAAGGGATTCCGGCGCCCGATCGCCCGGCCTTTCAGCCGACCCTCCGCCGAAGAACCCATCGAACAAGCGCTCGCCAAGCTCGGCGATTGCGCCCAAAAAGCCGATGCCAAGCGCTCCGGACATGCTGGCCGCGTCGTGAACCTTCACGGTCTCTTTCACCGGCTTTCCGCGATTTCCCGGACCCGGCATGGCGCGACCCGCGTTACGCTCCCCCGCCGGCGAGCAGGTCTCGTTCGCCGCGCCCCGGAAATACTCACCTGGCCGCTCGGTCGCTTTACCCTTCGCTGGGGCCGCGTCACGTCCAGCCTCGAGCAGATGGTAGGACGGGAGGCCTTGTTCCTGCCGCTTCTCGAGTTCAGCGCGCTGTTCCTTTTGTTGCCGAAGGAGTCCCCGGTATTCCAGGTCGCGCCGCTCGCGAAGCGCCTTGCAGGCGGCGTCGCGCCTGGCCTCGAGGTCGGCGGTCTGACGCGCAAGGATGTCGGCCTTCATTGCGGCGAGACCATCGGCATCGCAATCACGACGCGCAGCGTCATAATAGGCCACCCATTCGTCGCGGTATTCTGCCCGGATTTCGCGGAAGACCTGGTTCCGGACCGTTCGGAACGCCGCCTTACCCTCGGTGAAGAACTCCAGCCTTTGCTCGCGCTGACGGGTCTTCAGAAGCGCCCACTCTTTCGCCTCGCGGCCCCCTGCCTCGCCTCTTTCAAAGTAATCCGGCGTCTGGCGGATCCGCGAGAACTCGGTCCGGTCATTTTCCCGGTCGGCCTCCTTCAGACTCTGCCATGCCAGCCGCGTCGGAGAAGGCTCCCGCGCCTCGACGGGCTTCAGACGTTCCCGGCAATGAATCCGGGCATGCGCACGCTCGTAACCAAGCGCCCAGGATGACGCCCGGACCTTCTCGTAGCTGCTGTCGATGCAGCGGCCATCGATGGGCGAGACGACATTCAGCATGATGTGGACATGGGCGTGCTCCTTGTCGTCATGGGCGACCAGAACGGCTTGCCGGTCGTCCCAACCCATATGACGCAGGAACTCCTGAACGGCGGCGATCATCTCCTCCCTTTCGGGCTCGTCCGAGGGATGCCAGTTGAGGGAGATGTGCTTGACGGGGCTTTCCAGCCTGCGCCCGCCATTTCCGACCTTTTCCTGCCGTTTCAGCGCATCAGCCGCTCGAACGGTCCAGAGCATCTCGTCGATGGCGAACGGCACATGATCATTGGCGAGATTCAGCGTGTGGGTCCAGGCGAGGCGCTCCGACGTCACCGCCCGATCGGGATCATGCATGAGGTAATCGGCGAGTCCCTTGAAGGAGGTGCCGTGTTTGATCCCGCCGCTTCGTCTCTCGGCGAACCTAACGATCATGCCGTCCGGCCCTGTGGATCAGTGCGCGGATTTCCTGAAGGAGCGGTTCGAGCGTGGGCGGACTCGGTTTATTGACGCTGTGCAGGCGCCGGGTGATCTGATTGAGATTGTTGCCGAGCCGTGAGAGCTGAACCTGGAACAACGGATCGCAATGCGGCATTGCCGCGACGGCCGCTTCGGTGATCCGCCATTCGCCGAGCAGGCGCGCGCGGCCGTAATCCACGAGCCGCATGCCGCGAGACGCCGCATGCTGGCGCAACCATTCGAACTCCCGGATCGTGAGCTTGATGTTGATCTGACGATCACGAAGTTCACTTCGTCTCGGTCGTGCCATGTCCGGCCTTGCCGCCTGAGCGCATGCGTCCTCGGGTCCATGGGCCACCACCGGCCCCTGGCGAGACCCGTTTCCGGTACCGGAAACGACATCTCGCTACCCTCTCCGCCTGATATACGCTTTGTCAGCTCTGATGCCGATGGTGAAACCCTCGTAAAACAAAGCGCATCGCGACGTGAGACATGATCGTGCAGAGCCTTACCAAATATTCCACGCGAGGAAACAAGGGCGTCGTGGTTCTCTCTCCCGAGGAGGAGAGAGAACCATGAGACATCTTGTATGGACGATCGGTTTGTTCGTCGTGATTTGGTACGAGCTGGCGATCGAGCTGGGCCTCGGCGCGGACACGGCGTTCCTTGCCACGCTGGGGCTGATGGCGATCTGGTGGTCGGGGCTGCGGCTCGTGGCGCAGGGCATCACGCTGATGGGACCCTTCACCTTCGGGCTGCTGGCGCAGACGGCGGTCTGGCTCGTGCTGTTCTGGTGGTTCGCCCCTGCGGCGTTCCATGCCCTGCCCCTTCTGTTCGATCTGCTGATCGTGCTGGCGCTGGCGCTCTCCGGCGCGCGCTGCCGCTTCCTCTACGAAGCCTACCGGCAGAGCGGACGCCGCTTCGTCCCGGCGGAGCATTCGGGTCTGGTGCTGCTGGTGGTGTTCGGCGGCCTCGCGGCCTGCATGGTGTCGCTGCGTTACTGGGGTTCGCTCTGGCCTCTGGCCGGTTACGCGCTGCTTCCGGCGATTCCCTTCGGTTTCGGCTGGCGGATGGCCCCGCTCGCGGCTCCCGACAGGTTCGATGCAAAGGTCGGCGATGCCGATGCCTTCCGCGATGCCGGTCTCAGTGAAGAACGCTGATCAGGAAAGCCCGCCATGACCTCACAATTCGCGATCCCCTATGGCTACAATGCCGAACGCGAGACCTTCCCCTGCTACACCGACAACCGCCATCTCTGCACCTTCGGCCCGACCCGCAGCGGCAAGGGGGCGAGCATCATCGTGCAGACGCTGCTCCAGGTGCCGCACAGCGTGGTGGTGATCGACCCGAAGGGCCAGAACGCCGCGATCACGGCGCGGCAGCGCCGGGCCACGGGGCAGGATGTCTATGTCCTGAACCCGTTCGGCCTGCATGGCGGGCTGCCATGGAACCTGCCGAAGCACCGCTACAACCCGCTCTCCCGCCTCGACATCCACAGCCCGAACGTGGTGGCCGACGCGGCGGCGCTCTCGCAGGCGCTGATCCTGACGCAGGGGCGCGACCCGTATTTCGACGACACGGCGCGTGACCTGGTCGGAACGCTAATCCTCTATCTGATCTCCACCCTTGGGAAACGGGCGACGCTCGGTCATATGCGGAAAATGGTGACCGACATCGCCGCAAGGGGGCCCAAGGCCGCCGGGCTGTTGACGGCTATCGGGGCCAGCGCCTACCCCTTCATCAGCCAGCCGATCGGCCGGTTCAAGGATGCCGACGCCCGCGACATCTCCTCGGCGATCAACACGGCGATCACCCAGACGGCGTTTCTGGACGACCCGGCCCTGACCGATCCGGCCCGGGGCGGCACCCTGACCGGGAACGACCTCGACCTTCTCCAGCTGCGGGAGAAGCCGACGACCGTCTATCTGATCCTGCCGGGCCGCTACATGGACGCCTATGCGCGGTTCCTGCGGCTGATGATCACCTCGGCCATCGACCAGCTGACGACCGATCCCGGCGGCTATCCGGTGCTGATGCTCCTCGACGAGTTCGCGCGGCTCGAACAGCTTCCCGCCGTCTCCAACGCGTTCGGCTTTGCAGCAGGCTACAATCTTCAGCTCTGGCCCTTCCTTCAGGACCTGCCGCAGTTACAACTTCTGTACGGAAAACGCTGGACCAGCATTCTCGCCAATAGCGGCCTGATCCAGTTCTTCACGCCTTCGGACGTGGACACGGCGGAGTATTTGCAGCGGCGCGGCGGCTTCACGACCGGAGAGAGCCGCAGCCGGACCTACTCCGGCGGCATGCTGAAGGGGGAGCACAGCGACACCCGGACGGAAAGCCGCGTGCCGCTCCTGCCGTTCGAGCGGATGATGAGCCTGCCGCCGGACGAGTCCGTGACCTTCTTTGCCGGGAAGCACGATCCTCTGCTGGCGGGTCGCATGCCCTACTGGCGCATCCCGCGCCTTGCCGGGCTGTTCGATGTGGACCCGTTCCATATGCCGGTGTCGGCGGGCGCGCGCCGGAAAGCACCGGCCGCCTGAGCGGCCGGTGCCAGAGGCCAGGAAGTCCACCGCTGCCCGCCGAGAGGGTCGCGGCGTTGGCCGCGAACTGGCGGAGGATTTCGTAGCGGTCCGGCGCTTTCCCGTCGCCGCCCTCACCGCCGAACTCCCGGCCGCCGTCGAAGGACAGCTTCATGCCGGGGGTGATGGCGACGAAGAGTGGCATCACCGCCAGCTTGTCCTCGGCGATCTCATCGACGAGGACAATGGCGACGCCGGGCTCGTCATTGACCATGCAGCTCCAAAGATTGACGCGGTCGTCGTAGAGCCGCGACGTGATCATCTGGAAGGCGCGGACATGGCCGGGGGTGATGTTCGCGCCGGGATCGGGGCGCCTGCTCCCCCTTTTTCGGGGGAGCCTGCATCACGCGTGATGGAACGGAACGTCATGCGGGGCCTCCGTCCTGCGCGGCCTTCGGGGGCATCAGCACGAGCCGCCCGTCGAAATTGACCGGGAGCGCCTCGATCTCGAGGCTGAAGCCGTCGCGCTCCTTCAGGGACCAGACGGTGCCGATGCGGGTCCAGACTGCTTTCTTGCCCTTGTCGCGCTCGCGCACCGCGAAGGCGAAATAGGCGGGTGCATTGCTCATGATCGATGCTCCTTTTGTTGTGAGCCCGCGCTGATCGCGGCCTCGTTGCCCATCCCGACCGGCCCCGCAGGCGGACAGGGGCAACCGGAAAATTGCGGGGGGACCCGCGATTTTGTTCTTGAGGGCCGGAGATACACCGGGCCGCGCAGCACCTTGGCGAGCATGTTCACGCAATCCGCCCGCTGCGCGGCCCGTCAATAAAGACCCGGGGCCCGTCCGGGCCGCGCGCGTCAGCGCGCGAGACGGGCAAGAAGAAAATCGTGGCTGGGTCCCGCCATTTTTCGGTTGGGCCTTGGGCCGCCCGAGCGGCCCTTAGGCCTTACCCTGCTCCGCCGCGGGGACGATGATGGGCAACATGTGAAAGGCCGCATGCGCGGCTCACCACAGGACGGGGGCATCATCGTGAGCCAACCAGCCACCCGCTGCGCCAGCCGCGAGTTGCGGGAAGGCGGAAGCCGTTCAGGCGCGAGGCCCGTCGTACATTCCCCGGCGGGGCGGCGTCCCGGGGATTCATGCCGCGCTATCCGCGCCGGTCGAACAGCCCCGGCTCGCTGTAGCGGCCCGCAGCGGTGCGCTCTTGTGCGGGCCGGTGATCCTCCCGCAACTCGAACAAGACGGGCTGTGCGCCCCGCGCTTTCCGGATCGCCTCCAGCTGTTCCCGGCGCAATTCGCAGAGTTTCCGCCAGCTGTAGGCGCGGCCTTCGAGGAGGAAGCGGTCGATGCTCATGGCGCGCCCTCCTTCCCGCGGCGATATTCCGGCTTGATCGCGAGAAGGCGTCCCTTCAGCTCCCGGCGGACATGCCCCGCGACCACGGCAGCGGTGAAGCTGTCCGGTGTGAGGCCGGGTTTTGGAGCGCCAGAGAGTCCGAGGAAGGACTGGTAGCCGGTTTCGCTGAGGAAGGGGCGGTCGAGTTCCACGGCGTGCGCCGAGAACCCCGGCCATACGAAATGGCCCGAGCAAATCCCGAACAGGCCTTCGATGTCGATGCGGACGCGCATCGTGCCGACGGCGATTTCGAAGCTGCCGCTCTGGCCCCAGAGCGGCACGATACCGTCCGGGGCACGGGTTTCCCGGTCGAGCACGCATCCCGGGGCATCGTCATCAGCGCAGATACCCGGCTCGAAGTTGTTCAGCTTGAGGGCGAGCCTGTGCGCCTCGCGATGCATAGCGAGCACGGCGTCTGCGTCGCCCGTCCGCATGGCGGCGTGATACCGGTCGATAAGCGAGCGGTAGAACGGCAAAGCCGCTTCCATCGTTCCCGGCAGGTCCGCGCATTCGCGCGCGGCCTGACGGTTGGCGTTCACCTGATCGGCGTTCGAGAGCAACGCATCGAAGCCGAGTTGCGCGGGCGCGGTGCGGCGGCGGCTCATGCGGCCACTTCCTCCCGCGCGGGCTGTTGCAGCCCATGCAGGAAGTCGGCGGCGCGCTGGGCGTAGGACGCGGCGGTGAAAATCGCCCGCTTGTCGCGCTTGAGGACCGTCAACCAGCCGTCAATATAGGCGGCGTGGTCGTCGCGAACCTCCGGCGCGAGGTCGAGGTCGGCCGAGAGGAACGCGGAGCCGAGTTCGGCTGTGAGTTCCTCCATGGCATAGCCTTCATCGCCCCAGCGCTTGCGCCCGAATTCCCGTTCGAGGCGCGAGGGGTGCCGGGTCCAGTGAATGGTCTCGTGGGCGCGGGTGGCGTAGTAGCTTTCCGGATCGCGGAAGGCTTCGAAGGGCGGCAGGTCGATACGGTCCTGAGATAGGACGTAACAGGCCCGGTTGCCGCCATGCTGGACGTCGGCACCCGTCGCGGCAAAGAACGCCTCGGCGCGTTCGATCCGCTGCGGAGCTTCGGCGCGGGGCGGCGGAGCGGCGTAGAAGTGGGCGGGGAGTCCTTCGATCTGCTCGACGTTGAAAACCGTGTAGCCCTTCATGAAGGGGATTTCGGTCTCGGTCTCCTCGCCGGTCGCGCTGTCGGTTTCGGTGCGGCGAATGCAGTCGGCATAAACGACAAGGTTCCCCTTCTCGCCCTTGCGGACATGCGCGCCGAGGTCGATCGCCTGCTTGAAGGTCATCCAGAATAGCGCGGCGTAGTCGCATTCCAGGGCGGCTGTCCAGAGCATCAGGACGTTGATGCCCTGATAGGGGATGCCGTTGGCGCGGAGCGGCCTTGTGATCCGGCCTGCGGCATGTTCCACGCTCCACGGTTTGAGCCACGGGCGCACGCCTTGTTCGAGGTCGGCGACGATGCGGGCGGTGACGGTCTCGTAAACGTCCTTTCTCATATCCGCCCCCTCACGCGATGATGCGTTCGGCACGGCGCGCCTCGTCGGCATAGGCCGAGAGGGTCTTGTCCGCCGTGAAATACAGATCGCGCTCGATGCGGAGACCGCCGGGCCCGGTGATGCTTTCGAGTTCGGCGAGGCTGACGGTGCCGAGTTCGGGGAAGCCGAGGCCGAGGTCGCAGAGGCCGAACGCAATATCGGGGTCTTCGGGATCGAGTTCGGTCAGAAGCCACGTCGCCCCGCCCCACGGGCAGAAGAGCTTGACGACGGGCCGGAAATCGCGCGTTTGTTCCGGGTGCTCGGCATTAAACCGGCCATTGGCCCGCATCTGATCACGTTGTTCAGAAGTGAGAAGTTGCATGTTCGCCTCCTTGGTCATGGGTTGCAGCTGCTGCTGCAACCCTGCCCGTCGGCGAGACCGGGGGTAGCAAGCGCAAGGAGGCTCCGGACGCGGCCCGCCGAGGGTCCGCGCGAGGGGCCCCGCTTGCGGGGATACGCGTGGAGGCGGCGGGACGTGTCGGGATGCCTTGCGCGCGCGGGGGGCGGAGCCCCTTAGCGTCCCTTGCTTGAAGCTCTACACTGTTCTGGTCGGCATCGCCGCCTGCGCGAGGGATGGAAGCCCGAAGGGCCGGGACCCGGCGAAGACGGGGCCCGGTTCACGACAGCCCGGTCCTGGCGTACTGGCACGACAGGACGCGCCCTGTGGCTGGCTCACTTCCCTGCATGTTCGGCGACGGACGTATCCGGGATGTCGACGAGGCCAATGTACCGAAGGCCCATCAGGAGGGCCTCCTTCCCGAGCCTCTGAAGTTCAACAGCGTCCGGAACGGACGCCCCTTCGCACAGGTGAGCCAGGCGCGTCCGGAAGTCGGTCAGCTCAAGCGTGTCGTCGGGCTGCTTATGGGGACGCGGCGAGAGTTCGAACATCACCCGCGTCGGAACATGGAAGACGCAGATCTTCGGCTCGCACGGCCACCAGTCACCGGGCGCGCGTATTTCTGTGTCCTCGGCGCTTGCGAGGGAATACGTCTGACGGGGTAGGTCGTCCGGAATGTTGCTCATGCGCCGAGGGTGACCGCTCAAGTCGCGAGCGGCCACTCCAAACAGAACCCGCTTCCTGCCTGTACCAATCGATTACCGAAAATTCCGTGGGCAACGGTAAAGCCCTGTCACCAGCAGGCCGTCACAGCAAGATCCCCGGCCTTGGTGCGACCGGATCGCGGTCTATATTGTCCGGATGTGCAATCTCTACAGCCTCACCAAGGGACAGGCCGCCATCATCGCACTGACCCGCGCCATGCGCGACCGCACGGGCAACCTGCCGATCTATCCCGGCATCTTCCCGGACTATCTCGCCCCGGTGGTGCGCAACGGGCTCGATGGCGTGCGCGAGCTGGCGCTGGCGCGCTGGGGTATGCCGGGTCCCCCCGCCTTCGGCGGGTCTCCGATCACCAACATTCGCAACACGAAGAGGCCGCTCTGGCGGCGATGGCTGAAGCCGGAGAACCGGTACCTCGTGCCGTTCACCTCGTTCTGCGAGCATGCCGACACCAAACCAAAGAAGACGCCGACCTGGTTCGCCTTCGACGAAACCCGCCCGCTGGCCCTCTTCGCCGGAATATGGACCCCATGGACCCCGAAATCAGACCCGGTCGACGGCGAGCACCACCTGTTCGGATTCCTCACCACGGAGGCGAACGCCGAAGTCGGCGCGGTCCATCCCAAGGCCATGCCGGTGATCCTGCGCACCGCCGACGAGATCGAGACCTGGATGACCGACCCTACTGAAGAGGCCCTCAAGCTTCAGCGCCCCTGCCCGACTGCTCGCTGCACGTCGTCGCATCCGGCAAGCGCGAGGACGGAGCCACTGATTAAGGCCCCGTAATACTCGATAAGCTCGTGCAGATGAAGCAAAATCATAATTTCGGAGAAGTTCCCCGGCTATGACTTCTTGATGGTCTGAACACCCGCGCTTTTGAGAAGAGCATAAAGCGGCGCAATCTGCTGTCGCCTGCCACGACCAGCGCAATAGGTAAATATAACCCGTTGTTTTGCTCGGGTGAACGCAACGAAGAACCCTGACATTTCCTCTTGCGATTGATGTCGAAAATTGAACCATGCACCATCATCCAAACCGACGAATATAACGGTGTGATATTCAAGTCCCTTGCTCTTATGAACCGTCATCAACGGTACAGCATGAAGCCCTTCATATGTGTCAAGAGCCTGCTTCCATCCCGCAGCACTGCGAGATGACGCGACAAGATGCATTCGCGCGGCATCACACACACGCGCAAACCAGTCACCTTGTCGATAGGCCGGAGACGCCGTCAGCAAATTCGCGCGACCTACCAAGTCGATCACAGATGCTAGAATCTCCTCCGCCCGGTTTTCATCAGTGGGCGGCGTTGGAAAGCGGGTAACAAAATCGTCCGAGAAATGCTCCAGCGCCTTTCCAGCCATATGCCTGCGGTCATCATCATCGACAGCAAGACCTCGGAGCGAGCAAATCGCATCAAGGCATTCTGACCAGCATCGTCCAGCGGTTTCGGAAGTTGCGACACGCAGGACAGTGATCAGAGTCTCTGAAAGAAGTTCGGAAAACAGCTCTTGCAGAGCCACCTTTCCAATATGTGCGGCTTCGTTGCGAAGAAGAATCCCGCGCGCCGCGAGCGCAGGTTGAAGCGTGGTAAAATAGTCCACTGCCTTCATGCGAACGAGAAATGCGAAGTCACGTGGCTGAAGGCTATATTGGATCATTTCCCGCGCAACGAAGTCAGCAAGGAGCGTCGCTTCGGTGGCTACGGAAGAGAAATCCCAGACCTCGCAACTATTGCCAACAATCGTCCCTTCAGCCTTGGAGATGGGTGTCGAGGACCCACCGTCGAGCGCTTTCGCGAGCACATCTTGAATACGCACGAGATCAGGTGAGGATCGATAATTGTTGAAAAGCGGCGTACGTATCGCCCCGAACTCTGTTTCGAACGGCGTAAACGGATCGTCCATCGCCATGGCCCAGCGCATAATCTGCTGCTTGTGATCACCAACCGCAGTGACTACCGTTTCTGACTGCCAGAAAATCGTTTTCGCAAGGTCGTACTGGACCTGGGTCGTGTCCTGAAACTCGTCCATGAACAGGTGCGAATAGGTCAGATGAAGTGCATCACGCACCATCGGATTGGTGCGAACCAGCAACTCAGCAAGCCGTCCGATCATTGCAAAGGTGAGCACGCTGTGCGATCCACCGTGCAACCAGTTCTGCCAGAATTCGCGGGCAGCCCATTGCGCAGGCGACGGGCTGCCTAGCGGCGTAAGCGCTAGGGGCGCTGCAACAAGGTGATCCTTCTCGAAGGTCTTCACGCTGATCGCAATAATGTCGCGCTTCGTCCCCACCGCTGCGGGTGGTGAAAGAAGTTCCAGCGTGTTTTGGACAACCGTAAAGGTCGCATTAGTGATTTCATAGTTTTGGGTCGGACGCCATTCTTTTGGAAGTGCTTGCCCGAAGCGATCAAGGAGCCCCTTAGAGAAGGCGTCGAAGGTGAGCGAGTCAAATCGGTGGCCCAACTCGGGATGCACCCGCGCGCGCACCCGAGTTGCGAGGTTTGCAGCGGCATCGCGTTTGTAGCTGATCGCAAGGATACGCTGAGGGATCGGCGCGATGCCGCACTGCAAGAGGTAACATGCGCGCTGCGCGAGAAGCTCGGTTTTGCCAGACCCGGGACCGGCAATGACCGAGCGATTATTCGTGGATTGGACGACGTCGATCGCGTTGTCTTCAAGCGCGTCGATACCCACAGGCTGCCAATGTGCTGGATCAATACGACGGATTGGCAACGCCATTGTCAGTCTCGCCTCAAGTGTTCCTTCACGTCCTTCAGCAACGCCCGATACGGCTCCGGCATGTTTTTCTTCAGTGCCGCGTCATCCAGATGCGTGAACGCCCGTAGGTGCGTGGCCGGCTTACTGTGGGTCAGAAAATGATACCGATATTCAGGCATCAACTCGGCGTAGCCGGGGTAATACTTCTTGTACGGCTCAATGCCTTCGCCGCCGTTTCCCAAAACGGCTGTATCAGCGGTTTCCGTCTTGCCTGACGGTCCACCATCTTTTGGTATGATCGCATTATAGGCTGCAGGAACGGCTTTCAGCATCGCCATGTCTAGGTCGAGCGGATCGGAAAAGAATACATCATATTCCCGCAAGAACGTGACCCAAGACGCTAGATATTCGTTTGTCGGCCACGTGTGCATGGTTTTGAGATCAACAAGCGTACCGTTCTGACATTTCAACAGCTGCTCGCGGGAATAACCGTTCTCGATGAGTTCAACAAGCGTGGTCTTGATCCGCCCCCACCCTCCGCCATTGCGCCCAAGGTCGAAGTCCAGCAAAGTGGCATACGGTATGTCTAAGCCCTCCAGAAGGTCCCAGAAATACCGAACATGCCGACCGCCGAGTGGAACGATTGCAACAAATGACGGATCAACAAGGAGTCCCTCAGCCTGCGCGAGGCGTGGAATTACCACTCGTTCAGAATCACCTTCAACAAGTATCACATAACGCGCGAAGTACAGTTCAGGAAACGCCAGCATGGCACCACGGACGAATTTTCCCGCTTCTTCGTCGTCTTCAGGAAGTTTGATGGCCGTGACACTTGTTTCGCGCGACGTGACGTCACAACGGCAATAACGAACTTCCGTGGGCTCCACGCGGCTAAGCACGGCGGGGGAGTGACTTGTGACGAGCGCCTGCGCCGCATGGCCGGTGATGATGGATCGGACCTGCTGCACAATACGGGAGAGGTAGTATGGCGAGAGATGGTTCTCCGGCTCTTCTATCGCGAACACGCTCAATGCCGGGATACGCAAGGCGTCAGGCCGAAAACCGGAAATCGTGCCATCGACGGCCGCACGTTCCAGGTCAAATACGGCAGCCGCGAGCGCAAAATAGAACAATGACAACTGCCCATCGCTGAGCACGTCGAGGCCCCGCTCCACTCCGGTGGCCTGCTGTTCGAATAACACCTGCACCTTTGCGACGACTTCCTCGAACCGCTGGCTCATCAGAGCAAGGCCGGGGTCCTTGTCGGTCACGCTATCGTGCAGGTCACGCCATCTCGTTGAGAGCGCCTCGCTCATCGCCTTAATGGCGGACTCGCCTCCGAACGCATCCGAAAGCGCCTTCGTCGCGTCTTCCACCGATTTACGCGTTCCTTTCGACCACTCGATGGCACGAAGCAACCGGGCGGCGAGAGCCCCCGTAGAGAGCTTGATCTGCGCTTCAGGATTGCGCGTCGCTGGTGTGTAGTAGACTTGAATGAACCCACGCTCGAACGGTGCAACCTTGCTCTTATGCTCGTCCTTTATGGCGTCATCTAATGTTGTGATCCAGAACAGATCCTGTGTCACCTCGCCTTCAGCGGTACCGTCATCGGCCCATTGGGCTTCAAGCCGCAGGCGACACACCGGCGTCGCCCCGGTCTTGGCGATCTGCATGTGCTTGAAGCAAGGCGCAACCGTCTTCGATGTTGCCGATCCTTTGGCGAGTTCGGACAAGGCGATGATAACTTCAATTGTAAGGCTGCGGGCCGTCCGGTCATCCGGTCCCACGCCGACCGGCAAGTGAAAATCTGAACGCTGAACGTTGCGTTGCCCCCGGCTGATGCCAAACAATTTGCACAGCGCTTGTAGCAGCGCTGTCTTGCCCGACGCATTTGGACCAATGACGGCAGTGAGACCGTCGGAGAATTTGATTTTGTGAGGCGTGGGTCCAAATGACCGGAAGCCGGAAATTGTGACTGATCGGATATACATCAGGCCACTCGTGGAGGTTCGCTCTGGAGACAGGTGGGATAGGCTACGAACTCAAATATTTTATACGATGAACGCCAGTTCAGGGAATGTTGGGATAAACGGATTTGACAGGGATGCCCATGTTTTCTCATAGAACGCAACTATAATTGGCGCCTGCTTGACTTCGATCAAGTATCGCACATCCGGTACGCGCGTGCAATCAAAGGGCTGCTGTAGGTAGCACGAGAAAGCACCGGCGGGAGATCTTAAAATACTTGATGAGTACAGGTTGCGGCGTACCACATTGAGTTTGGGGAACTTTCGTTTCCCGAGACATGGAATGGCTGTGGCGAGCCCGTTCATCGCTATTGGCTGATGCATTTGCTGGCGATTATTGCGCTTCAGGCGCGACGATTTTTACCGTGCTTCGTCCGGCCCCTTGCCGGACAAGGCGTACCTGCACCGGTATGCGGTCTTTCATCGCTTCGACATGACTGATGACGCCGACAGTGCGGCCCTGACTGCGCAAGGTTTCCAGGGCATCGATCGCGATCTCCAAGGTGTCGGCGTCGAGCGAGCCGAAGCCTTCATCGATGAACAGGGTGTCCGCGAATGATTGCCGCCCCCCGAGGCCCGATAGGGCAAGGGCGAGCGCGAGTGACACAAGAAACCGTTCACCCCCCGACAGGCTGCGTGTCGACCGTACTTCGTCGGCCATGTCGCAGTCGATAATGTGGAGGCCGAGGTCTTGCGCCGCCCTCTTTAGGCGGTAGCGCGGCTTCAGACTGGCGAGATGCGTATTCGCAAGCTGGACAAGAACGTCGAGGGTGAGGTTCTGGGCAAAACGCGCGAAGCGATCCCCGGTGCGAGAGCCGATCGCCGCGTTGATGTCTTTCCAGATCTTCGCGGTAGCGGTGGCGGCGGCGATCTCGGTTTCCAGATCAGCGAACAGTTTCCGTTGTTCGTCATCGTTCGCAAGTTCGTTTGTAATCGCGCCGATGCGCAGCTGATAGCCTTCCCGGTCGGCATCGAGCTTGGTGCGTTCCCCTTCAAGTTCGGGTTTCGCAACTTCAGGTCGCCCGCCCGTCGAGGCGGTAGCGAGATCGGCCTGACGCTCTGTGAGTGCGGATTTCGCCTCGACGACCTTGTTATCGGCACTGGACAAAGTTCGGCGTAGTTCGTCGACCTCTGCCATATCGAGTGCGAGAAGTTCGGTGACTTCGGGCTCGCCGAGCTGTGCCTGCTGCAATTGGATAATGAACACCCGGTCGGCGTTGGCGGCTTCTGACGTAAGAGTGTCGCGTTGCTGGGTCAAAGATGCGACGGCTTGCGTGGCCGTTGCGAGGGCCGCAGTCGCAGTCGTCGAGACCGCTGAGAGACGGTCTTTGTCTGTTTGGGCTTGTTGCCGCTCTCTGTTGACGCGGCTTCGATGAACGTCCGTGGCCTCACCGCCGAGCAGCCCGGCCCGTGCGTGGACCTTCTCGTCGAGCGCAGTCTTTCGGGTTTCGACATCGCGCTTGGCCTGTTCCGCCAAACTCTTCGCGGCATTCGATTGAGAACGTGCTTCGGCGGCTTTCGGCGCGAGTTCGATTCTGTGCTTCTCCGCCGACTCGCGGTTCATTTTCTCGCTCGACCACGCTTCGACCAGGTCAGCGAGGCTCTGCCTCGTGGCTTCGGGATCCTGATCGAGGTCTTCAGGGGATGCTTTTGCCAACCGCAGCCACGGCAGAAGATCATCATCGACGGCATGGAGCGTGGACTTTGCAGAAGCCAGCTCGGCCTTGGTCGTGGCGGACGCGGACGCGGCTACTGACAACGCGTTTTGCGTGCGGGTCCGTTCTGCAAGGCGCGTCTCGAACGCTCTATTGAGGGTGTCCCGCTGGCTTGTGAACCGAGCGATTTCTGTCTTGAGCTTGGTGGCTTTGGCGAGATTGTTCCTCGTTTCGTCCAGCGCCACCCCTGCATGATCGAAAGCCTTGGCGATTGTGTCCGGGGCATCGATAGGCGTGGTTGGGCAGAGGACCGGGATTTCAAGTGATCCGGCCAATTCTTCATAGATACGATGACCCGTCACGTAGGCGTCCGTTTCCGCTCGCATCTGAGCTTCGGACCGGTCGGCAGCGCTCCGTGCCTCCGCCTGCTTCGCAGTGGCCTTCGTTGCGCGCTTCTCAGCGTCGAGCAACGCATTCCGGCCTTCCGCGAGTTCTCGTTCGGCAGCCCCAAGATCAGCGCGCAGACCGGATGCGATTTCTCGAAGCGTAGCGTCACCATGGACAGGATGTTCAATGGACCCGCAGACCGGGCACGCCTCACCTTCGACGAGGCGATCACGCAGGTGAGCGGCGGCGTCTGATGTCGCATCCTCGGCTCGGGCAAGAGGTGCGGTCAGGGCCTCGATCTTCGCCTCTGCCATTTTCATCGCGGTCGTGGCCGTGGCATTGTCCTGGGTCGCCTGGCGAAGGTCGTTTTCAGCCGTGGCCAGATCGGCCCGAGCTGTGGCGGCATTCTTCGCGGCGGTTTCGTAATTCTGCGCCGCACGCCGGAGGTCTTGCAAGGAAGTGCGAAGCCGGGACAGGAGGTCGCTCCGGGCCGTCAGACCCGGCTCGTCGAGGTCGGACAACTCGGCCGTGAGGCCGGACAGCCCTTTCGCAACCTCGTCACGCGCAGCCATGTCGCGCGCATCAGCCGTGTCAAGTTCGGCGATCTCTCCTTCAAGTTTGGAATGAGTTGTTTCGTGCTGTTCAAGAGCCCCAGCCTGGCTCTGTATTGTTCCAACGAGCGATATTCGCCGGTCGATCTTTTCGTTGATCTCTTCCCACCGGTCGGCGAGAGGCTTCAGGTGTTCTAGAGATGAGAGTTCGCGGTCGAGACGCGCGCAATCCTCTGCGGTCGTGTTGACCTGCGATTCGAGCTGGGTGGCGATGTCCTCCAGTCTCGCATGCTCGTCGTGGAGTTGGGCGGCGCGTCCTTCCGCACCAGCAACTTCGCTCCTGGCCGTAAGGATGTCGGCATCAAGCCGCGTGGCCTCGGTCCATACCGGCCCATACTCTTTGAACCGGCGTTCGAAGTCATTGAGGGCGTCAATAGCTGTGCGAACAGCCGCGGCTGCCTCTTCCGCCTGTCTTTCGACTTCGGTGGCGTTTCCGGATGCTTCGACCAACTTCGCTTCAATCGTCTGAAGGTTCCCGCGCTTTTCCGCGCGGCGCGTGAAAGCGGGACGGATGCGTTCCGCTGCGTCGATCCGGATCAGACGTTGACGTTGTGGCGTTAGCCGCTCGACCTCAGCCAGAGCCTGGTCGAGCGTCCCCCTGGCCTTTTCGAGATTAGTCTCTGCAAGATCGATAGCAGTGTGCCGCGCCAGAAGAAGGTCGATTTCCGATCGGCGACGCGTTGCTGTCGCCGCGACGGTTTCCAGCGTCAACTTCTCGTCGGCCCGTGTCTTTCGGTCGTCCTCCGACAGCAGCCGAAAATCCTGCCTGCGGCCTTCGAGCAACTGGACGGCTTGCTCCGCGGCCGAGCACTGGTCATACGCCTTTTTGGATATCTCGCGGTAGACGAACGTTCCGGTAATCTTTTCGAGTAGTTCTGCGCGTGCGTTGGCATCGGCGCGCAAAAGCGCATCGAAATCGCCCTGGGCGAGAAGGACGGTGCGGCGGAACTGGTCATAGGACAGCCCGGTGGTTCGCTCGACGGCGGCTTTGACACCCGTGAGGTTGGCTTCAACCACCGTCCCGTCGTCGATCTTCTTGAGCGAAACCGAAACTTTCTGCAGCGAGCCCGTCACCTTGCCGCGCGCGCGGCGCGCGGTCCAGTTCGCTCGGTACCGCACTCCGTCTATGCCGCGATAATCAACCTCGGCGAAGCCTTCAGCTGCCCCCCGCCGGAGGCACGTCCTGGAATCGTTGGAAAGGATTTCTTCGCCGATGTCGGGCAGAGACTCCCGAAGCCCGTCTCCCGCGAGCCGGGGGCAGCTCGCATAAAGTGCAAGGCACAGGGCGTCGAGAATGGATGACTTGCCACTTCCGGTTTCGCCCGTGATCGCGAACAGTCCTGCCGATGCGAGGGGCTCGGCATCGAGGGCGATTTCGAAACTGTCTGCGAGGCTGGCGATGTTTCGGCCTCGAATGGCGAGGATGCGCATAGTTCAGACCTCGACCCGCAATTGATCGAATGCCGCTTTATGTTCGGGTTCCGGCGTCACACCATGGGTCTCGGTGAAGGCGCGCTCGAACAGGTCCATGGGATCGCATTCGGTGAGGTTCATCATGACCGGCGATGGCCCAGCTTCCTCGGAGGATTGAGGTCGCTCGATTTTGATGCTGGCGCACCTGACCGGATACTCGGCGAGAATCTGGTCGACCTCCGCGATCAACCCCGCTGCCGGTCCGTCGGGTTCGACGACGACGTGGAGGAAGGGTCGACTTTCCACCGGGCAATCGGGGTCGAAGGCCAGCTGTGTGAGCGTTTCGGAAAGCGCGCGCGACGTGACGCCGCCGGTTTCAGGAACACGTATACATGGGACAGTCCGCGGGAGACGGACGTGCTCACACTGAACAGCGCCGTCGTGCAGCTCGATGAGGCTGACCCCGTGCTCGTACGGAAGTTCCGTTGCCGAAAGGGGAAACGGCGATCCGGAATAACGCACGTTGCGGCGGGCGACCTGCTGGGGCCGGTGCAGGTGGCCGAGCGCTACATAGGCGAGGTCGGTGGGAAAAATGTCGTGGGGCACGGCGTGCTCGCCGCCAACGAGAATGCGACGTTCGGCGCCTTCGCTTTCCTGAGTGCCGGTGCAGTGAAGGTGGCCAGTGGCGACGAGTGGGATCAGTCCGGCATGAGTCCGAGCGGCGGCATACGCTTTGGCATAGAGTTCGCGGGTAGCACGGACGATTGGGGAACCGGGTTCGTCTTCGGTCTGCTGTAAAGCCGGAAGATCAGCGCAACGCAAATAAGGTATCGCAAGTCCGAAAACGCGAATGTTTCCAGATTCATCACGCAACGGCACGAGATGTCTGTCTAGGTCGATCGAACCTCCCTGCGAATGCATGATCCCGACGGAATGGACGCCGATGGTTCGAAGCAGGGCTGCGGGTGCCTCCAGCCGCCCCGCCGGGTCGTGATTGCCCGCGACCATAATCGTCGTAAGCGTCGGCCGACGCTCGCGCATCGCCAGCAGGCTCTCATAAAGAAGCTGCATCGCTTCGGCCGACGGATTGATTCCGTCGAAGACGTCACCGGCAACGATCAGCGCATCGACAGCTTGTGCGGCGACAAGGTCGGAAAGCGTCTGAAGGAAAGCCCGGTGCTCGACCTCGCGAGTCCACCCGTTCACGGTCTGACCAATATGCCAATCGGCCGTATGCAAAATCCGCATTGCTCCCCCCTGCCACACCCGCGCATGGTGCACCATTCGCGAAGAACGCGCAGGGTGCTCTCATACTTGTACACAGTCCAGACCAGCTACCCGCGAGGCCGAAATCAACATCTTGTCCGAAAGCGCTTAATTATCGGCCGCTTCTGGGGATACATAGATAGCAACCTAGTGTCTCGATAATAGGATATTCATCCTGCGTCGCAAAGGCCCCACTTGAAGGTCAGCCTACGCCAAGTACGAATTATCCTAGTTTAACATATGGAGTATTGATTTATTCTTTCGTCGATGGTTGCGGCCTTGCTGCGGTTGCAGCTCCGCTACGCATCGCCTTTCCGGCCCGTTCGCCTCCGCTCGATACCCAGACTCCTTCCTGAGAAAGCACCGGACGAGGCGTAGAAGAGCCCAGCCTTATTCATCCCGAACGAGCCTTACGCAGCTCCTGTTGTGGAAGCTCTGATGAGCGCGGAAGCCTGCTGTGAGCACTCAATAAAATGCTGCCGGTGACCATTTAGAAGCTCGTGCTCGTGCGCTTCACACTTGGCAATGAGGTCTTCAAGCTGCGCCAGCGCCTTCGACACGGTCATCCATGGCACATCGCCGTCCGAGCCAAGCAGCCGCCGCGCCCGAGCGCGGTCATATTCTTGGCAGTCGGATGCGCAGAGGAGGTCAGGCCGTTCGACATGGATCAAGTGGTTGCCAATGGTTCGGAGCCGCTGATCGGCAAAACGCGGAACGATGGCCGGGCGCTGTTCCCACGGCGCCGCATGGAACTGATCCATCAGCACCGTATCCGGGTTCGAGAAGAAGCCATTGTAAATCTGCATCTCGACATGCGGCGATGGTGCCCATACGCCAATCGAGGTCTGGAAGGCGGCGTTGAGGCGGTTGCGAAGCGCCTCGTCCGTATGGAGTAGATCGGCGCGGCGTTCGATCTCTTGCATGCCGAGCCGCATCCCGGCGGTAATGGGCGGAGCTTCGTCGCACGGCACCAACATCGGGCAGGCGTTCGATTTGAGTTTCCGCATGGGCTTGGGCGAATGGCCCATCCGTTCCACGAGCTGGTCGTCCGACAAACCGGCCAGTTCCTCCGGATCAATCGCGAGATTGTAGACGTAGAATTCTGACGGGTTGACCTGGTTCGCGCCGATCGGTGTCACGAACCACGAAAATGGGCAGCCGAAGAAGTAGTCAGCAACGCAAAAAATCCGCTCGCCGGAAACGAAATCGACAACGGAAGCCTTATTGCTGAAGCGCATGAAGGTCGACCAGACGTCGGGAGCGCGGTCCATCAGTAGGCGGCACAGGAAAATCGTCGCCTCGACATCCGCCAAGGCGTCGTGCGCGTTCGCGTGTCTGAAGCCATTGGCTGGCGCAAGGCGATCGAGCTTGAAGTCCGTCTTCCCATCCGACCCCACAGGAACCGTGAGCGCCTGCGGCGCGAACGTCAGGGCTGCCTGCGCCATCCGCAGCGCATCGGTCCGCGCGTTGCCGCCGGTATTGGTCAGGTAGGGAGCATGCAAGGTCTTGTAGAGCGCTTGCCGGAACAGGTGCTCATCGAACCGGAGCGAGCTGTAGCCGACGAAGATCGCCGGACTCCACGAAAGCAGCTTGGCGCGGATCGCGCACATCATTTGGTAGTGTGTGGGTAGCGAGGCATCGAGCAGCCGCGCGCGCGTGGTGCCTGTGACCCGCATGGCACCCGGGGAGGGCACGATATGCGGCATGAGGCGGCAGCGCGCCTCGAACCGATCAATCTCCTTCAGCTCCGGGTCCGTGCGGATCGCCGCGAACTGAAGAATCTGGTCGAACGTGGTATTGGTGCCAGTGGTCTCGGCATCATAAAACACGAATCCCATTTACGCCCCCATCGTGGGTATGCGGAGCTATCCCAATTCAGTTAGCTTCCGCATTCGGTATTCAAGCGCTTGCCTACTTACCCTGAATTTCTTCGCCAGCGCTTCGAGTGATTTTTCGTCGTCAATGTCGATCGACTTCCCGGCAAGTGCCTGCTTCAAGAAACTCATCGGCATGAGGAGTGCTGAGGCAAACCTGTTCGCAGCGATTTCCAATTGCTGCGTGCCGGTCGCTGATATGGCGTCGCGCATAAGGATCGGGAAACCCTTATCCACATGGACTTCGGCTGTAATCATGTCCTTGTGGAGCACGAGATGGCCGATTTCGTGGGAGATTGTAAAGCGTTGACGGTTGGGATGGTGCAGCGCGTTAACGCCGATGATGGGAACGCCATCCTTGATAAAAATCATGCCCGATAATTCTTCGTCGAGCGGCGAGAAGCGAACTTGCGCACCGAGACCTTTTGCAACTTTTTCTACTGGAATGGGCAGGCTACGAATATTCAGGCTTGCTAGTGTTTCTTCTGCGCGTGCTTCTGGATCATCGCTTTGTTTTCTTGCCATGGCCCCCCTCCGGTAGTGGTGGTGATTCTGGTGCAGCTTCTGCGAATACGCGCATGACCTGCTCGCGATATTGCGGCTTCAAGTCGGCGGGTAGCGGCACGGTGGGGGCGACCGCCGCCTTGCCGCGTTCCTCCGTGGTGGGACGCAGGTCCTTGTCGGGTAGGAGCGCTTGAGGCTCGATTTCGAGCGCTTCAGCCAGCGCAAAGAGCTGGTGAACCAGCACGTTTTGCCGACCGGTCTCGATATTGGCCACGGTCGCGCGGGACATCCCGACTTTCTCAGCAAGAACTTCTTGCTTCAGCTTGAAGGTCTTGCGCCGCTGTCGCACGCGCTCGCCAATAATGGGGTAGATCCATTTATGGTCCATCCCGCGTGTGTAGAGATTCGCATTTATTTTGTCAACGAAAATCACATTGTGATCTAAGAGCACAATTAATTTGTGCTCATGACTCGCATTTACCCGCGCGCCGTGCTATGTGAGGGGCTCAAGACAACAAAAGGGTCAAGGAGGCCCTTCCAGATGGAACAGCAACACGCAGATCAGGGGGTGCAGGTCCATATCGACCAGCACGCCTATACGTCGCCGACCCCCACGACGGGGGCGGCGCTCTATGCTCTCGCCCACCTCGGCGACGAGGACGAGCTCTACCGCGAGGTCGACGGCAACCGCGAAGACGAGTTGGTGGCCAAGGACGGGGAGCGCTTCTACCTGCGCGCGGACGAGCACTTCCACAGCGCCAAGCAACGCGAGCGAGCGTTCAAGATCGTCATCAACGGCGAGCCGGTGGTGGTGCGTAAGCGGGTGCTGACCTTCGACGAGATCACCCGGCTGACGTTCCCGGGCCTGCCGACCGGCCCGCAGATCGTCTTCACGGTGACCTTCAAGAAGGCTGCCGGGCCCTTGCATCAGGGCACGTTGCTCCCGAGCGGCACCGTCAAGATCAAGAACGGCACGATCTTCAATGTCACGCGCACTGATAAGTCGTAATGCCGACCTGAAGTGGCTGCGTGACGACGGCTTCAACATCGAGGTCCGCGCGACGTACCTCCTCGTCAAGGACGTGCCGTACGTTACGGCACGTCGCGAGGTGAAGCGCGGAATCCTCCTGTCGCCGCTCAATCTCGCCGGCGACATCACGCAGCGGCCCGACAACCATCAGGCCTACTTCATCGGCGAGTATCCGTGTCACCACGACGGCTCGCAGATGCAGGAGATCGTGAGCGGCATGGGCGGCCCCCGTATCGACGAGCAGCACGCGGCCATCATCTCCTTCTCGCAGAAGCCCCAGTGCGGCTACTACGTGGACTACTACGAGAAGATGGCCACCTACGTCACCATTCTGGAAAGTCAAGCGCAGGCGCTGGACCCGGAAGCCAAGGCGCGCGTGTACCGCGTCGAGGAGCCGGAGGACGAGGACACGCCGTTCAATTACTTGGACACTGCCTCCAGCCGCGCCGACATCAACATGATCACGAAGAAGCTGGCGATCCAGAGCGTGGCCATCGTCGGCTTGGGCGGCACCGGGTCCTACGTACTCGACCAGGTGGCCAAGACGCCGACGAAGGAAATCCACACCTTCGATGGGGACGTCTTCTCCACCCACAACGCGTTCCGAGCGCCGGGGGCTCCCTCGATCGAGGAACTGCGGGAGCAGCCGCTCAAGGTCGACCACTTCAAGGCCATCTACGAAAAGATGCATCGTGGCATCGTCTCGCACGGCGTGTTCATCGACGCGTCGAACGTCGAGCTGCTGCGCGAGATGCGGTTTGTATTCGTGTGCATTGATAAGCCCGAACCGAAAGCCCTGATCATCCAGAAGCTGGAGGAATGGGGCGTGCCCTTCGTCGATGTGGGGATGGGACTATACGCCAAGGACGAGACTCTGCACGGGATCGTGCGCGTCACGACCAGTACGGAAGGGCACCGCGATCTCGCCCGCGAGAAGGGCGGCATCGCGCTCGCGGGTGAAGGCGGCAACGACGAGTACGACAAGAACATCCAGATCGCCGACCTAAATATGCTGAACGCAGCCATGGCCGTGATCCGCTGGAAGAAGCTCCTCGCCTTCTATGCTGACTACGAGGGCGAGTACCTCAGCACCTACACGATCGACTGCAACATGCTCACCAGCGAGCCTACCAAATGAACCGGCCTATCGAGTTTACTCATGAATTCGTCGAGTTCGTACCGAAGGAGCTGAAGGAGCGCATACTCTACGTGTCGATCGAGTACGGCACCGCCGTGCACCGCTGCGCTTGCGGCTGCGGCGAGAAGGTCGTGACTCCATTCGGCCGCACGGATTGGAAGATGATCTACGACGGCGACACGATGTCGCTGCACCCCTCCATCGGCAATTGGAACTTCAAGTGCCGTTCCCACTACTGGATTCGTGAGAACCACATCGAGTGGGCTCCGGATTGGTCGGACGAGGAGATCGCGGCCGGGCGCGCCGCTGATCGGGCGGCGAAGCAACGGCAGTTCGGCAGCCAGCAGAGCAATCCCCAACGTCCAGCGGGCAGCATGAGCGACGAGCGGCCGAGTGCCAGCGGGGGCTGGGCAGGCGTCAAGAATTGGTGGTCACGGATATGGAAAGAACACAGATGAGGGAAGAAATACGGAGAATGGTTGCATACGAGGCCGCGTCGCGTGTTAACCGGCAGCGGCCGTCGAGTGTCTATAGCTATGACCGGGGACGGCACACGTCGATAGGCTCTGGCTACGATTATGAAGCAGGTGCGCATTTCGGTGGTTCAGGTTCGAGCCTCTACCACTACGGTACCGCAAGCCATCTGAACCTCAGCATCAAAGGCACTGCGTTCTCCGGCTACGATTATGATGGCGGCCATCATTTCAGCGGTTTGGTGAACGGGAGGTCAGTGCAGATCTACGACTACGGTGAGGGCCGGTATTTTAACTATTCCGTCTGATTGCTATGGTCGGTCGCTGTGACAGCAAGCCTGGTAGAACGGACGCCATCCTTGCCGCCGCCGCAGCCGCGCATCGTTGGCTCTTTTTGATTCACCTGTTCCTCGGCAACAACGGACGCTTCACGCCGCTGATGTCAGAAATGCTGCTGGATACTCTCAACACCGGTGTTCCATCTTATAGGCCAACCGTAGGGTCGTGCTCCGCTCAACGTGGCGTCCAATATCGCGTGCAACAAGCTGTATTTCTCGCTGCTGAGTAAGGAGAACGGCTCAGCAACAAATGCTTGATTACGCGAAGCAAAACTGGTAATTTCTCGACTTCTACAATTCTTAATTGAGGCACTTCGGGCGCGCCATTTCTCTCCCGTGACATCGAACCATCTGCGGTGACCCCAGAGGCTGTCCGCACCGGCCGCCCGTGACGTCGACGCCCGGCAGCCGCGCCGACCGGTGCAGGGCCGCAGTCCTGCGCCATCCCTCCGCCCGCGCGTTGTGCCGCCCCTCGCCCGACCGTTGCGCCCCCCCATGCGCCGTGCCACCCCGTCCGGGCGCCCACCTGGGCCGCCCGCCTGGTCCGCCCCTGATCCGCCTACGGGATTCACGGAAGTGCTTCGCGTGTGGCGAGGAGGAAGCCTGCGAGGTGTGCGACGAGGCTGTTCCAGCCGTCGCGCATGGTCTTGGGGCCGGGCGGCTTGTAGTAGCAGTTCCAGCCGCCGAGGCGGGCGGCGACCCAGG
>NZ_AKZI01000083.1 GCF_000293785.1 Rhodovulum sp. PH10
TCACAACCGATTCCCGAGACTCAACAACTTCTCGGATCGGCTCTTAGGGTGGAAGACGTTCGGTGACCCGAGCCGGGCCCGCGACCCGCGCGACCGGCGTTCAGCGGCTCATCGCTTCGAGAAACAGGACGGTGCCGCGCAGTCGGCCGATCGCCGCGCGGGAGCGGGCGTCCTCGTTCTCCGCCCCATTGCTGCCGGTGTCCTCGCGGCGTGGGCCGGCCGCGGGGCCCGGGCCGCCCGGCGGCAGCCGATCCCCGCGCGGGCGGGGCGGCGGATATCCGGGCTCGGCATCGTGCAGGATTCGCATCTTCGTCCTCCGGGGACACGACCTTCGTCGGTCGACGATCGGGCACCATTGTGTCCACCGAGGATTGAGGAAACGAAAACGGCTATGAATGCGGGTGGTACGATTCGGCTCTTCCCGTGCCGTTCGCTGCCGCGGCGGGAGGTCGATCGGCTTCCGCTCGCCTCCTGCTGTTCGCGGGCTCGTCCCTGGCTCGTCCCTGGCTCGGTCTCGGGCTCGTCCCTGGCTCGACTTCCCCGTCCCGGCGTGGTCGTCTCCGAGGTCGCCGGTCGCGTCCCGAGCGATGTCGTTGGCGGCAGGTCGCCGCGCCTCGCCGATCGTCGGCAGCGCGCGGCCGTCCTCACTGCGCCATCCGCCGAGCCCGCCCCGAAAACGCTGTCGCCGGCAACCGCCTCACGGCGGCGACGCCGGCGTCGCGTCGCGGCCGCACGTGGCGGCCGCTTCGGCCGTCGTGCCGGCGGCGGACGCGCCGGGGGGAAAAAATCATCGGCTTGCATCGCGACGGCCGATCGCCCATTCATCTGTCCGCCGGACGGGTGGCCGAGTGGTTGAAGGCAGCGGTCTTGAAAACCGCCAGGGGGCGCGAGCTCCCTCGTGGGTTCGAATCCCACCCCGTCCGCCAGCCCGCGCCGAAGCCTATATCGGCGCGCATCGGGCCGGGTGGCGCAACGCCAAGCAGGACGCGCGGTGGGAGGCGACGCTCGCGACCTACGCCGAGCCTACCATCGGTGAGCTGTCGGTCCAGGCGACCGATACGGCGCTGTGGTGATGAAGGTGACGGAGCAGAAGGTTCACCACGGTCGCGCCAGGCGCGACGTCCCCCTACGGACCGCCAAGCCGGAAACAGCGGGTCGATTGTGGGGGCGCATCGAATCCATTCTCGATCGGGCGACGGAGCGGGGCTATTGCGACGGCGAGAACCCGGCGCTGGCGCTGCCACCTCGACAGGCTCCTGCCGGCCGCGACAAGGTCCGCAAGGTCGAGCATCACGCGGCGCTTCCCTGCGGGGATCTCCCCGACTTCATGACGAGGCTCCGCGACCAGGAGGGCGTCGCGCGCGCCTCGGAGTTCGCGATCCTGACCGCCGCTCGAACCGGCAGGTCATCGGCGCGCGCTGAAGCGAAATAGGCCTGTCCGGAAAGCTCTGACCGTGCCGGCCGGCCGCATGAAGGCTGGCAAGGATCACCGGGTCCCGCCGAGTCCGCGCACGATCACGATCCTCGCCGACATGAAGCCGCTGATCGATCTCGACGGCCAAACCGGATGATCCGACGCATTCGTTTTCCCGGGAATCAAACGCGGGCACCCGTTGAGCGACATTTCGTTCCTGATGCTGCTGCGCCAGATGAAGCGCGATGATCTGATCGCGCAGGCTTCCGCTCCACGGTCCGCGACTGGGCCGCCGAATGCACGAACTTTCCAGGCGAGGTCGCCGAGACGGCGCTGGCGCACGCGATCAGCAGCAAGGTAGAACAAGCCTATCGGCGTGGCGACCAGACCGAGGTCCTGCTACCGACCGGCACCAAGATCGCCTTCGCGGTGGCGTCTGCTTCAACGATCACCACCGCATCTGGAACGCACTCGACCGCCTCCTTGCCATGCACCCCAACATGGTGCTGCTCCACGGTGGCACGCCGCCTGGCGCCGAGAAGTTCGCCGCCGGATGGACGACAGCCGAGCCGGAACCGCTGCCTGTCCGGGTCGCGGCTCACCGTCAGTTCGGAGTGCGCATGTCCGCGGCGCGACCCCGTTGCCCGACGGAGAGGACCTTTTCCCGATCGACCGGGTTCACCCCGCTCGTTTTCTCGTGGGCCGGCCCAAACGACGTGAACGAACTCTTTTCCCGAGCCGTATTGACCGCGACGCGGGGGAAGGTCGAATGGACGCGTCCGTTGCACTGCGATGCATCGGCACCGCGGGATTTGATGGAGCAGCTTGCGCCGCGTCACCGACGCTAAAGAGCCACGAAGCGTCTTCGTGGGCTTCGGAACGAAGGAGACCGCTCGATGACGTTTCATTCTTGGTCGGTCGCCCGGCCGGGACCTCACGCGGCGCTTCGACCTTGCAAGCGGCTCGACGCACAGGTGCGTTGCGATCTTCGCCGCCGGCTGCGCGAGCTGCACGACAAGACCGGGCACACGACGCTGTCCGTCACCCACGATCAGGACGAGGCGCTGGAACTCGCCGACCGGGCGGCGATCCTCGATCGCGGCCGCATCGAGCAAATCGGCACGCCCGTCGCCGGCTTCATCGGCGAGGCGGTCCGGCTGCCGGCCGGCCCGGTGCGGTGTCGCGGCGACCTCGTGCGGGTCGCGTTCCAGACCGTCCGGGCCTTTCCCGCCTGACATCGATCCGAGGAGGCCACCGTGCCGCGCTTTCGTTATTTTCCCGTCTCGTTCGATGTCGCGGCCAAGACCGTGCTGGTGGTCGGCGATGGCGAGGCCGCGTTGCAGAAGCTGCGGCTTCTCGCGCGCACGCAAGCCCGGCTCGTGCTGTGCGCGACCGCGCCGACGCCAACGCTCCTCGCCTTCGTGACGGAGCAGGGAATTCGACACGCCGCGAGCGAGCCGACCGCCGATCTCGTTCGTGAGGCGGCGCTGTTGTTCGTGGCGACCGGCGACCCGGTCCGTGACCGATGGCTCGCCGCGCTCGCGCGCAAATTCGGCGTCCCGGTGAACGTGGTCGACCGAACGGAGCTTTGCGACTTCGCGACCCCGGCGATCGTCGATCGCGCGCCGCTGTCGATCGCGATCGCCACCGACGGCCACGCGCCGGTGCTCGCCCAGCTCGTGCGCGCAAAGATCGAGGCGTTGCTACCGCCGGCATTCGGGCGGCTCGGTGCGCTCGCCGAGAGCGTCCGCGACACCGTGCTCGACAGCTTGCCCGACAACGCCGCTCGCCGCCGGTTCTGGCGCGCGCTGTTCAATGGCCGCGCTGCCGTTGCGGCACTGGCCGGCGAGGTCGAGCGGGCCCGCGTGATCGCGCTGAAGAGCTTGTCGGACGCGCAAACGTCGCCGGTGCGATCCGGAAAAGTCTTTCTGGTCGGCGCCGGGCCGGGCGCCGAGGATTTGCTGACGCTGCGCGCGCATCGTGTGCTGCTCGAGGCCGACGTGATCGTGCACGACGCGCTGGTGCCCGAGGCCCTGGTGGCGATGGGCCGGCGCGACGCCACCCGCATCGCGGTCGGCAAGCGCAAGGGGAATCACACGATGCACCAGGAGGAGATCGACCTACTGCTGGTGTCGCTCGCCCGCGAGGGCCGGCAGGTGGTGCGGCTGAAGGCGGGCGACCCGATGGTGTTCGGCCGGGCCGGCGAGGAGATCGCTGCGCTGCGCGCCGCCGGCATCGATCACGAGGTGGTGCCGGGGGTCTCGGCGACGTTCGCGGCCGCCGCCGAGGCGGCGATCCCGCTCACGCTGCGCGGCGTCGCCTCGCATCTCGTGCTCGCGACCGGCCACGCGGCCGGCGGCGCCGAGCCGGACGGCTGGGAGGCGCTCGCCGCGAGCGGCGCGACGGTCGCGGTGCATATGGGCCGCAGCGTTGCGGCCAACGTTTCGGCGCGCCTGATCGCCGCCGGCCTTGCATCGAGCACCCCCGTCGCCGCGATCGAGAACGCCGGCCGCGATGGCCGCCGGCTGTTCGCCGGCACGCTCGCCGACCTGCCTGCGCTCGCCGCCCGCAGCGAGGTGGACGGCCCCGTTCTCATCCTGATCGGCCCGGCGGTCGCGCACGGCGACCTGACGAACGCCGAGCCGTTCCGGCCGTCGCAGTGCGCCGTGTCGGCCGCCGCCTGAGGAACCCGCCATGGCCAAGCGCCCGAAAATCTTCAGACCCGTCGCGGCGACCGCCAACGATCTCTCGACCGGCGCCGTGGTGTTTCGCGGGCGCGACGGCACGTGGTCGCCGGACATCGCCGCCGCCGAGATCGCCGCCACGCCCGAGGCGGCCGACACGCTGCTCGCCGCCGCGCAGGCGGATCAGGACGCCGATCGCGTGATCGAGCCGGCGCTGATCGAGATCGTGCAGGCGGGCGCGTTCGTCCGCCCGGCGGCGCTGCGCGAGATGATCCGCACCACCGGCCCGACCATCGCACTGCCGGCCGATCCGCCGCCGGCCCGCCGCTGACAGAGTCCGAGAGACGCCCCGATGTACCGCTACGACGAATTCGACCGGACCTTCGTGCTCGAACGCATCGCGGAGTTCCGCGATCAGGTGCAACGGCGCCTCTCGGGCGAGCTGACGGAAGATCAGTTCAAGCCGCTGCGGCTGATGAACGGGGTGTACCTTCAGCTTCACGCCTACATGCTGCGGATCGCGATTCCCTACGGCACGCTGTCGTCGGCCCAGCTCCGCGTTCTGGCGCAGATCGCACGTGATCACGATCGCGGCTACGGCCACTTCACCACACGGCAGAACCTGCAGTTCAACTGGATTGCGCTGAAGGACGTGCCGGAGATTCTGGAAAAGCTCGCGAGCGTGGAGATGCACGCGATCCAGACCTCGGGCAACTGCATCCGCAACGTCACCGCCGATCATTTCGCCGGCGCCGCCGCCGACGAGATCGCCGATCCGCGGCCCTATGCGGAAATGCTGCGGCAGTGGTCGTCGCTGCATCCCGAGTTCACCTTCCTGCCGCGCAAGTTCAAGGTCGCCGTCACCGGTGCACCGCACGATCGTGCCGCCATCAAGGTGCACGACATCGGCCTGCAGCTCACACGTGACGATGAAGGCCGGCTCGGCTTCGTCGTTCATGTCGGCGGCGGCCAGGGCCGCACCCCGATGATCGCCGAGACGATCCGCGATTTCCTCCCCGAAGAGGATCTGCTCGCCTATTGCGAGGCGATCCTGCGCGTCTACAATCTCGACGGCCGGCGCGACAACAAGTACAAGGCACGCATCAAGATCCTGGTGCACGAGACCGGTGCGGCGGAGTTCGCTGCCGCCGTGGAGGCCGAGTTCGCGGCGCTGAAGGGCGAGACCGCGCCGCTGCCGCCGGACGAGGTCGCCCGCATCGCCGCCTATTTCGCGCCGCCCGCCTTTGCCGCAATGCCGGCGCGTTCGGAAGCGTTCGACCGCGCGTTGCACGACGATCCGGCATTTGCGCGGTTCGCCGCCCGCAACGTGCATCCGCACAAGGTGCCGGGCCACGCGATCGTCACGGTATCGCTGAAGCCGGTCGGCACGCCGCCGGGTGACGCCACCGCGGCGCAGATGGAGGCGGTCGCCGACATCGCGGAGCGCTATTCGTTCGGCGAGATCCGTGTCAGTCACGAGCAGAACCTGGTGCTGCCGCACGTGCGGCGCGACGACCTTCCGGCGGTGTTCGCCGCGCTCTCGCAGGCCGAGCTCGCGACGCCGAACGCCGGGCTCGTCACCGACATCATCTCGTGCCCGGGGCTCGACTACTGCGCGCTCGCGACCGCCCGCTCGATCCCGGTGGCCGAGCGGCTCACGGAGCGTTTCGCCGACCTCGACCGTCAGCACGCGATCGGCGACCTGAAGATAAAGATCTCCGGCTGCATCAATGCCTGCGGCCATCATCACGTCGGTCATATCGGCATTCTCGGGCTCGAGCGGAATGGCGAGGAGTTTTATCAGATCACCCTCGGCGGCTCCGGCGACGAGAGCTGCGCGATCGGCGAGATCGTCGGAAAGGGGTTTTCCTCCGCCGAGATCGTCGACGCGGTGGAAACCGTGATCGACACCTATCTCGGCCTGCGCAACGCGCCGCAGGAGACGTTCCTCACCGCCTATCGTCGTGTCGGCGAGGCGCCGTTCCGGGAGGCGCTCTATGCTGCCGCGCAGTGATCTCGAGGATTTGGCGGCGACGCTCGCGGCCGAGTGGGTGAACCTCTCCCCCGACGAGATCGTGCGAAGAAGCCTCGCGCGGTTCGCCGGCCGCATCGCGGTCGTCTCGTCGTTCGGCGCGGATTCCGCGGCGCTGCTGCACATGGTGGCCGAGATCGACCGGGCGACGCCGGCGATCCTGATCGACACGCTGCGCCTGTTTCCGGAGACGCACGCTTACCGCGACGCGCTGGTGGCGCGGCTCGGGCTCGGCGATGTCCGCACCGTCCGCCCGGCATTTCCCGACGTGAGACGGACCGACCCCGACCTCAGCCTCGCCGAGCGCGATCCCGATGCATGCTGCACTATCCGCAAGGTCGCGCCGTTCACGGCCGCGATCGCGCCGTTCGCCGCGTGGATCACCGGACGGCGTCGTGATCAGGCGACGACGCGCGCCGCTCTGCCGGCTGCCGAGTGGGACGGCACCCACGTGAAGATCAATCCGCTCGCCGGCTGGACGGCCGACCGCGCTGACGCCTATCGCCGCCTGCACGAGCTGCCGGAGCACCCGCTCGCGGCCGAGGGCTTTCCGTCGATCGGCTGCGTTCCCTGCACCTCGCGCGTCGCCGCCGGTGAAGATTTTCGCGCCGGACGCTGGCGGGGATTCGAGAAAACCGAGTGCGGCCTACACGGCCGCCGGACCGTCGCCGCCACGGAGGATCGCTGAGATGCCATTGTATCGAGACGGTGGCTTCGTCGAGGACGACTGGCTCTTCCCGCCCGACGACGCGCCCTTGCCGGCGAGCGGAAAGGTCGCGGTGTCGAAGGCGCGCTTCTCGGCGGAACGCGACACGCTGCTCGCTCGCAGCGAGGCGATCGGTGTCGTGCTCGAGGCGGGCGACCGGCTCGACGACATCGCCGCAGATCTTTCGCGGCTGGCGTTGATCGCCATCCGCTTCCCGAAGTTCGGCGACGGACGCCCCTATTCGCTCGCCCGGCTGCTGCGCGATCGTCACGGATTTCGCAGCGAGCTGCGGGCGACTGGCGACGTGCTGCGTGATCAGATCGTGCCGATGCTGCGCGCCGGCTTCGATGCGCTCGAGCCGAGCCATCCCGGCACGATCGCAGCCTTGCATGAAAAGCGCATCGTCGCGGTGAGCCACCACTATCAGCCCGCCGCTGCCGGCGTTTCCGAAAAGGCGCCCGACCGCCACCCCTGGCGCCGGATCTCCGTCGCATTGCCCTGAGAGTTCGTCATGCTCGTCGCCGAGTCCGTTGCTCCGCCGCCTCCACCCGCCCCGTCGCCCGCCGCCCTCGAAAATCGCTCGCGCCTGTCGCCGCATCTGCGCCGGCTGGAGGCGGAGGCGATCTTCATCATGCGCGAGGTCGCGGCAGAATTCCGCAACCCGGTGATGCTCTATTCGGTCGGCAAGGATTCCAGCGTGATGCTGCACATCGCGCGCAAGGCGTTCTTTCCCGGACGCCCGCCGTTCCCGTGCCTGCACATCGCGACCGGCTGGGATTTTGGCGAGGTGCTCGCGCATCGCGACCGCATGGCCGCGGCCTACGGGCTCGAGCTTTTGGTGCACACCAATGCCGAAGCGGCGGCCGCCGGCGTGAACCCGTTCGACACCGAGACAGGCGAGTACACCCGCGTGATGCTGACCGAGACGCTCAAGAGCGCGCTCGATGCGCACGGCTTCGACGCCGCCTTCGGCGGCGCGCGGCGCGACGAGGAGAAGGCGCGCGCCAAGGAGCGCATCTTCTCGCACCGGCGCGGCCATGTGTGGGATCCCCGCAATCAGCGGCCGGAGCTGTGGCGGCTGTTCAACACACGCCTCTCGCCCGGCGACTCGATGCGGGTGTTTCCGCTGTCGGATTGGACCGAGCTCGACGTATGGGACTACATCCGCGCCGAAAACATCCCGATCGTCCCGCTCTATCTGGCGGCGGAGCGCGACGTGCTGGTGCGCGACGAGACGCTGCTGGTGGTCGACGACGAGCGCATGCGGTTTCGTCCGGGCGAGCGGGTGGAGCGGCGCACGGTGAGGTTCAGGACGCTCGGCTGCTGGCCGCTCACCGGTGCGGTGGACTCGCAGGCGAACGACCTCGACGGCATCGTTTCCGAGATCGTCGCTTCGCGCGTCTCGGAGCGCAACGGCCGCCTGGTCGACGCCGCCGTCCACGCCTCGATGGAAGCCAAGAAGCGCGAGGGGTATTTCTGATGCCGACCGCCTCCCTTCGCTCCGCAGCCGCCAATATGTCGGTCGTTCCTCGGGTCGCGAACGACTCCGACCCCGACATCTCGCACGTGCGCGACCGCGGCGCGCTGCGCCTGATCGCCTGCGGCTCGGTCGACGACGGAAAATCGACCCTGATCGGCCGGCTGCTGCACGAGGCGCAGGGCGTGCTCGACGACCAGCTCGCCGCGATCACGCGCGAGAGCCGCCGGTTCGGCACCACCGGCGAGGACGTCGATTTCGCGCTGCTGCTCGACGGGCTCGAGGCCGAGCGCCAACAGGGCATCACGATCGACGTCGCCTACCGGTTCTTCTCGACCGCACGGCGCGCCTTCGTGGTCGCCGATACGCCGGGGCACGCGCAATACACCCGCAACATGGCGACCGGCGCCTCGACCTCCGAGCTCGCGATCTTGCTGGTCGACGCCCGCAAGGGCCTGCTCGAGCAGACCCGCCGGCATGCCGCGATCGTCGCGCTGCTCGGCATTCGCGACGTCGTGCTGGCGGTCAACAAGATGGATCTGGTCGGCTGGTCGCCCGAGCGGTTCGGCGAGGTGACGGCGGCGTTCCGCGCCTTCGCGGGACCGCTGGCGTTCCGCTCCGTGATCGCGATCCCGCTGTCGGCGCGGTTCGGCGACAACGTCGCCGCGGCGAGCCCGAGCACGCCCTGGTACGGCGGGCCGACGCTGCTCGACCACCTCGAGACGGTCGCGGACGAGATCGACATCGGGCGCGGCGAGGTGCTGGCGCCGCCGCGGGCGCGGCCGACCGTGACGCGCCGCTTCGCCGCCGACCTCGTGTGGATGACCGACCACGACGGTCTGGCCGGTGGGCGTTTCCTGCTCAAGACCGGCACGACGACGGTGCCCGCCGTGATCACGACGATCGCCGACCGGCTCGATCTCGGCACGCTCGGACGCGTTCCGGCCGATCGGCTCGGCCTCAACGCGATCGGCCGGGTACATGTCGAAACCGCCGTGCCGGTCGCGATCGACTCCTATGCCGAAAACCGCTCGACCGGCGCTTTCATCCTGATCGACCGGACGACGCATGCGACCGCGGCGGCCGGCCTCGTGATCGCCTGGCTCGACGCGGCGCGCGACGTGCACGCCGAAGCCAGCGCAGTCGCGCCCGCCACCCGGGCCTTCGTGAAATCGCAGGAGCCTCTCGTGGTGTGGCTCACCGGGCTGCCGGGCGCCGGCAAGTCGACCATCGCCAATCTCGTGGAGCAGCGGCTCGTCAAGCTCGGCCACCATACCATGCTGCTCGACGGCGACAATGTGCGCCAGGGCCTCAATGCCGACCTCGGCTTCGACGTCGCCTCGCGCGCCGAGAACGTGCGCCGGGTCGCCGAGGTGGCGCGCCTGATGACCGAGGCGGGGCTGATCGTGCTGGTCGCGCTGGTGTCGCCGCTCCGAGCCGATCGCGAGCGTGCCGCGGGCCTGTTTCCGCCGGAGCGGTTCATGGAGGTGCTGGTCGAGGCGAGCCCGGCGACCTGCCGGACACGGGATCCCAAGGGTCTCTATGCGAAGGCCGAAGCCGGGCGGATCGCGAACTTCACCGGCCGCGACCAGCCCTACGAGCCGCCGCTCGCGCCCGCGCTGGTGCTCCCCACCGACGAGATCGGCCCGGAGATCGCCGCCGAGCGCCTGATCCAGGCGATCCTCGGACGCATCCGCCAGCCGACCGCGAGCGACGACGCCTCGATCTGATCCGGCGTGCGTGTCGCGCCCGCGCTTCGGCGAGAGCTCGGGCCAGATCGACGATGATGTCGTCTTCGTGCGCGATGCCGATCGGCAGGTACGGTCGGTTGAAGGCGACCTACAGCGTCGCCGAAACCGTCGATCTGCTCAGCGTCGGCCGCACCTCCGTCTCCGCGACGACCGAGCGTGGCGACCTCACTCCGATCGAGTTCGGCAGGAAGACCCTGATTAGCGCAGCGACGCTGGACGACGCGGAGCCCGAGGTCTCGGCCTCCGAATTGCGGGTACGTTTGTGGGTATCGCTCCAAGCGATCGGCGATCCCATTCGAATTGTCCAAAAAAAGGAATGCCAACCACCCCGTCCGCCGATTGCCTTCGCACACACGAGCATCGGGGTCGGTTCGGCGCCGGTCGTCTCCGGTGCCTCGCTCGTACGAGAAAAAGAGCCGCGCCGGGCCGCGCCGGCGAAAAGCCCTTTTCCTGTTCGCCGGATCGCTCCGCCCGATCACTTCGTGTCGACCGAGCCCGTTTGCATGCCGCCGCAGAAGGACCCGACCTCGTCGGCGGACAGCTTTCCGTCACCGTTCGCGTCCATCGCCTTGAACATTCGCGCGTGCACCGCCTGGAACTCGTCGCGCGCGACGGTGCCGTCGCCGTTCGCGTCCATCATCACCACCATCATCTTGGCCATTCCGGCTCCCATCATGCCGGCTCCCATCATCCCGGCTCCCATCATGCCGGCGCCCATCATGTCCGATCCCGTCGCGCCCATCATGCCGCTGCCGTGCATGCCGCCGCGGCCCATCATTCCCTGCATCGTTCCGGACATCGCGCCGCCACCCATCATGTCCGATCCGGACTTTTCCGCGGATCCCGAATTGTCGGATCCGCTCGCTTGTGCAGTCGCGCCGGGGTGATGCGATTCGTGCTCGCTCGGTGACATTCGGCTCGGCTGGGCGAGCGCGGCGGAGACGCCGAGGACCGAGACGATCGCCAGCGCGGAGACGATGATCGGCTTTTTCACGGGGTGCTTTCCTTCTATTCCGGACGTCGACGTGATCACGACAGCGTTCCGACGAGCCAGCTCGTCTCGAGCGTTTCGATCGTCATCGTGGCGCCGGGCGCGAGGCAGGGGTTCACCATCATGCTGTGATTGTCGATCACGGTGATCGTCTCGCCGTTCGCGAGCCGGATCTGGTTGTGGCAGTGATTGATCATCTGGGCGTCGGGCTCGCATTGGGTGTCGCTCAGGATCGTCCCGGTGGTCGTCTCGGCCGGGAGCCGTCCCTCGATCACCTGCAGAACGTAGCGCCCGTCGTGGCCGTTCTGCTTCCAGGAGGTCAGCTCCGCGCGGCTCGGGATCGGCGGGTTTTCCCCTGCCGTGGCGGCGGAGGGCGGATCGGCGAGCAGCGCGACCGCGCCGGCGATCGCGAGCGCGACGCCGAGGCCCGGCAACCAGCGACGAACGGCCGTCCGGTCGGTGCGAAGGAGGTTTTTCATGTCGTGTATCTCGTCGTTTCGGGTTCGATCGGATCGGAGCCGCAGGCTTTGCCTGCCGGGGGACCGAGGCTCGTCGTGCGGCGTCGGGCGACATCGCATCGTGTCGGTGCGCAGAAGACGCCGATCCTGAAACGGAGCTTTGTCGGACGCGCGGAAAAGTGTGTCGGTGTGTGACGAGCGCCGCCCGCTCACCGGGCCCACTCACCGGGTCCGCTCACCGGGTCCGCTCATTGGCCCGCTCACCGGGGCAGCCGCAAGGTGGCGCGCAGGCCGCCGCCCGGGCGATTGGCGAGCGTGATCTCGCCGCCATGGGCATAAGCGACGCTGGCGACGATGCCGAGGCCGAGCCCGACGCCGCCGGTCTCGCGGCCGCGCGAGCCCTCCAGCCGATAGAACGGACGAAAGACCTGGTCGATCCGGTCCTCCGGAATGCCCGGCCCGTCGTCGTCCACCTGGATCACGGCGCTGTCGGCCCGCGCCTCCATCGACACCCGCGCGCAATGGCCGTAGCGCACGGCGTTCTCGATCAAGTTGGTCACCGCCCGGCGCAAAGCCTGCGGCCGGCAGGAGAGCACCAGCGGCGGCGGGTCGGCGCAGACGACCGGACGGCCCGCTTCCGCGAGGTCGTCGCCGAGGCTCTGCACCAGCGCGCCGAGATCGACCCGCTGGATCGGCTCGTGCTCGGCGTCCTCGCGGGCGAAGGCGAGGGTGGAGCGGATCATCGCCTCCATCTCGTCGAGCGTCGCCATCGTCTTGCCGCGCTCCTCCTCGTCCTCGATCAGCTCGGCGCGCAGCCGCAACAGGGTGATCGGCGTGCGCAGGTCGTGCGAGATCGCCGCCAGCATCTGCGTGCGGTCCTCCACCAGCCGGCGCAGCCGCGCCTGCATCTCGTTGAAGGCGCCGGCGGCGCGCCGCACCTCCTCGGGGCCGCGCTCGTCGAGCGGCGGCGCGGCGACGTCGCGGCCGAGGCGCTCCGCCGCCTCGGCGAGCTTGCGCAGCGGGCCGGTCATCCGCCGCACGGCGACGAACGACAGCGCGAGCACCGCGCCGGCCATCACGAGGGCCGAGGCGAGTGCGCCGCCGGACGGGCCCATGCCGTGCTCGGGCAGCGAGCCGGCGACCGAGACGAAGGTGCCGTCGTCGAGCCCGACCGAGGCGCGCACATCGGCGGTGTTCGCGGGGCCGAGGCGGGCGAGCCCGGCATTCGATTGCGGATCGAACACCTGCACGGTGATCCGGCCCGCCCGGCGCGGCAGCTCTTGGGCGAGAAGCCGGCCGATCAGCGCGCCGCGCCAGTCCGCCTCGTGGCCGCGCACCAGCGGGTTCTCGGGCGCGATCGCGACCTCGAGGTCGGTGGCGCGGGCGGCCTGCACCAGCTCCGGCCGCTGTGCCGCCGGCACCGCGGCGATCATCTCCACCACCACCGCCGCGCGGTGGGCGAACTCGCGCCCGCCGGTCGCCGCCAGCAGAACGTCGCGGTCGTGCGTGTAGAGCAGCATGCTGACGGCGTGCGTCAGCGTCAGCCCGACCACCAGGAGAAGCATGGTCTGCCCGGCGATGCTGCGCGGCCAGGGCAGCCGCCTGCGGCCGCTCTCAGTGGTCATCGAAGTCGACGTCGGCGGTGAACATGTAGCCGTCGCCCCACACCGTCTTGATCAGCGTCGGGGTCGCCGGGTCGTCCTCCAGCTTGCGGCGCAGCCGGCTCACCTGGGTGTCGATGCTGCGGTCGAACGGCACCGCCGAGCGGCCGCGGGCGAGATCGAGCAGCTGGTCGCGCGACAGCACCCGCTTCGGGCGCTCCACGAAGGCGACCAGCAGCGTGAACTCGCCCTTGCTCAAGGGCAGCACCACGCCGTCCGGCCGGTGCAGGTCGTGCCGGGCGAGATCGAGCGTCCAGCCGGCGAAGCGGGCGACCGCGCGCTCCTCGCCGGCGGGCGAGGCGGCGGAGGTTGGGCCGTTGCTCTGCGTGCGCCGGAGCACCGCCTTGATGCGCGCCAACAGCTCGCGGGAGGAGAACGGTTTTGCGACATAGTCGTCGGCGCCCATCTCCAGCCCGACGATGCGATCGGTCTCCTCGCCCATCGCGGTGAGCATGATCACCGGGGTGGTGCGCCCTTCGCCCCGCAGCCGCCGGCACAGCACGAGGCCGTCCTCGCCCGGCAGCATCAGGTCGAGCACGATCAGGTCGATGCGGTGGTTCGCCAGCACCTCCCACATCTCGGTTCCGTTGGCGGCCGGCGTCACCCGCAGGCCGTGACCGACCAGGAATTTTCCGAGAAGGTCGCGGATGTCGCGGTGGTCGTCGACGATCAGGATGTGGGGCGAGGCGTCCATCGCCGGCGACTATACAGGCAGCCCCCGCGGCGAAAGCCGAAAAAAGTGTGACGGAGTGTGTCGAAGCCGGCTCCCGTCAAGAACGGTCACAACATCGCGCCGAACCGTCGAACTCGCGAGACGGTTTCTCGTCAGCCTGCCGCGGTCGGCGTCGGATCCTCGTTCGGATGCGCGCCTCTCGCCAAGAAAAGGCTCGCTCGATGTCGGACGGTATCGTTGCCCATATCAGAACAAACGTCAGGACGAAACCGCGCACCAGTGCGCTGATCGGCGTCGGCGGGCTCGCGGCGGCGGCTCTGATCATCTGGGACGCCGGACGCGGCGGCAGCCTCTATACATACATACCGCTGCTCGCGTGCCTGGCGATGCACGGCTTCATGCACGGCGGCCACGGCAAGCACGGCACGTCACCGCACGGTTCGGCGCAGGAGATTTCGGCGCAGCCGGCCGGCCCGCGGACACCCGCTCATGAGCACGACTGATCGTCCGGCGGCCGACCGGCGGACGATCGCGCGGCGGGTGCCGCCCGTGTCGCGCCGTTGGCTGCCGAAAATTCCGCTGGTGATCTTCGGCGGGCTCGCCGCGGCCTTCGCGGTCGGGCTGACGATGAATCCGGCCGTGATTCCGTCGCCGCTGATCGGCAAGCCGGTTCCCGAGTTCGTGCTGCCGCCTATTTCCGGGCGGCCGCCGGGCTTGTCGAGCGCCGATCTGCACGGCGAGGTCACGATCGTGAACGTCTTCGCGTCGTGGTGCACGGCGTGCCGCGAGGAGCATCCATACTGGATGCGTCTTTCGGCCGAAGGCACCGTCCCGGTGCACGGCCTCGACTACAAGGACGCGCCGGACAACGCGCTCGCTTGGCTGAGATCGCTCGGCGATCCGTACGAGAAGGTCGGGTCCGACCGCAACGGGCGGGTGGCGATCGATTTCGGTGTTTACGGCGTTCCCGAGACCTTCGTGATCGGTCGCGACGGCCGCGTCGCTTACAAGCACATCGGCCCGGTGAACCAGCGGGCGCTCGAGGAGACCATCCTCCCGCTCGTGCGGCGTCTGCGGCAGGAGCCGGCCGTCACGGCGCCGGTCGCGTCGGGGTCGAGATGACGAGTTGCTGGTCGGATCGCGCGACGGCGGATCGACGAGGTGTGGCGTCGATCGTTCCGCCGCCTCGATCGTTGTCCCGATCGAACACGTGGCGCGCCGCGCGTCTCGCGGCGGTCACCAGGAGGAGCCGATGATGTCGACACACGCAGAGCATCGCCACGAAGCCCATGCCGACGCGCACGCGCATCACGGGCACGATCACCACCACGGCCAAGATCACCACCATCACCATGCCGGCGAGGGCGCGCCCGCCGTGCACGACCCGGTGTGCGGCATGACGGTCGACCCGGCAAAATCCGAGCACAAGGTCGACCATCACGGCGAGACGTATTTCTTCTGCTCGGCGGGGTGTCGCGCAAAATTCGAGGCGGCGCCGGATCGCTACACGCAGCCGAAGGAGGCGGTGGCGGCGGACGAGAACGTGCCGGAAGGCACCGTCTACACCTGCCCGATGCATCCGCAGATCCGTCAGGTCGGCCCCGGCGCGTGCCCAATCTGCGGCATGGCGCTGGAGCCCGAGGTCGCCACCGCCGACCAGGGGCCGAGCGAGGAGCTGCGCGACATGACGCGCCGGTTCTGGATCGGCCTCGCGCTCGCCGCCCCGGTGTTCGTGCTGGAGATGGGCGGGCACATCTTCGCGCTCGACGATGTGATCGATCCGACCGTCTCCAACTGGATCCAGCTCGCGCTCGCGACGCCGGTGGTTCTGTGGGCCGGCTGGCCGTTCTTCGTGCGCGGCTGGAACTCGCTGGTCGCGCGCGCGCTCAACATGTTCACGCTGATCGCGCTCGGCACCGGCGTCGCCTGGACCTACAGCATCGTCGCGACGCTCGTGCCCGGCATCTTCCCGACCGGCTTCCGGGGACCAGATGGCGCGGTCGCCGTCTATTTCGAGGCCGCGGCGGTGATCACCGTGCTGGTGCTGCTCGGCCAGGTGCTCGAGCTGCGCGCCCGCGAGCAGACGTCTGGCGCCATCCGTGCGCTGCTCGATCTCGCGCCCGCCACCGCCCGCCGGATCGGGGAGCACGGCGACGAGGAGGTGTCGCTCGACGACGTGAAGGTCGGCGACCGCTTGCGGGTGCGGCCGGGCGACAAGGTGCCGCTCGACGGCGAGGTGTTGGAGGGCCGCTCCAATGTCGACGAATCGATGGTCACCGGCGAGCCGGTGCCGGTGGCCAAGGCACAGGGCGACGCGGTGATCGGCGGCACCATCAACGGGCAGGGCGGTTTCGTGATGCGCGCCGAAAAGGTCGGCCGCGACACCATGCTGTCGCAGATCGTCCAGATGGTGGCGAAGGCCCAGCGCTCGCGTGCGCCCATTCAGCGCCTCGCCGACGTCGTCGCGTCCTGGTTCGTGCCGATCGTGATCACGGCGGCGCTGGTCGCCTTCGCGGTGTGGACGAGCGTTGGCCCCGAGCCGGCGATGACGTTCGGGCTGATCGCGGCGGTGAGCGTCCTGATCATCGCCTGCCCGTGCGCGCTCGGGCTCGCGACGCCGATGTCGATCATGGTCGGGGTCGGGCGCGGCGCCCAGGCGGGCGTGCTCATCAAGAACGCCGACGCGCTGGAGCGGATGGAGAAGGTCGACCTTCTGGTGGTCGACAAGACCGGCACGCTGACGGAAGGCAAGCCGCGCGTCACCGACATCGTCACGCGTCCCGGCGTCACCGAGGAGGAGCTGCTGCGCCTCGCCGCCGCCCTCGAGCAGGCGAGCGAGCATCCGCTGGCGGCGGCGATCGTCACGGCCGCGAAGGAGCGGGGCGTGACGATCGCGGACGCCGCCGAGTTCGATGCGCCGTCCGGCAAGGGCGTCACCGGAAACGTCGGCGGCCGCGCCGTCGCGCTCGGCAACACGCGCCTGTTCGCCGATCTCGGCATCGATGCCGGGAGCCTTTCGGCCGACGCCGACCGCTTGCGCGAGAGCGGGGCGACCGCGATCCTGGTGGCGGTGGACCAAAAGCCCGTCGGCGTTCTGGCGATTGCCGATCCGGTCAAGGAGACCACGCCCGCGGCGATCGCGGCGTTGCACGAGGCGGGCATCCGCGTCGTCATGCTGACCGGCGACAACCGCACCACCGCCGAGGCGGTGGCCCGCCGCCTCGGCATCGACGAGGTGGAGGCCGAGGTTCTTCCGGAGGACAAGGGCGCGATCGTAGCGCGCTTCCAGAAGGAGGGGCGGGTGGTCGCGATGGCCGGCGACGGCGTCAACGACGCGCCGGCGCTCGCCGCCGCCGACATCGGCATCGCCATGGGCACCGGCACCGACGTCGCGATGGAAAGCGCCGGCGTGACTCTTCTGCGCGGCGATCTCATGGGAATCGTGAAAGCCCGGCGCCTCAGCAAGGCGACCATGGGCAACATCCGCCAGAATCTGTTCTTCGCCTTCGTCTACAACGCGGCGGGCGTGCCGATCGCGGCCGGCGTCCTCTATCCGGTGTTCGGGCTTCTGCTGTCGCCTGTGATCGCGGCGGCGGCGATGGCGCTGTCGTCGTTCAGCGTGGTCGCCAACGCCCTCCGCCTGCGCTGGACGTCTTTGTAGAGCCGCGCGGGCACCCGCCAGGAGGGGTCACGACCGGGCCGTCGCCGGCCGGTGGCGGAAAACGCCGCCGGTCGCGGCGGTTTCTGGTGTTTCGATACCCGCTCTCCGCGCCCCATCGACGATGCCGGCCCGGCCGCGGCCGATCCCTGTAACCGAATCCCGCAAACCGCCGAACTCCCCGGCGAGGTCCCGAACGGGATCGGCAAAGCTCCGCCGCACGGTCGGCCGCACACCAGAGGATTTTTCCGATGATCCCCGTTTTCCGCCAGGCTGCTCTTCGCTCGGCCGCGCTCGGCCTCGTGCTCGCCGTCGCCGCCACTGCCGGCGCCCGTGCCGCCGGTGCCGACTACGCCTTCGAGCCGACCGCCCCGCAGCTCGAGAAGGGCGACGACGTGGTCGTCACCCTGCGGCTGGTCCACAAGCCGACCGGAAAGCCGGTTCCGGACGCGGTGATCGTCCGCACCCGGATCGACATGGGGCCGGACGGGATGGCGAACATGGTCTCCCCGGTCGAGGCGGTGCCGTCGCAGGAGCCCGGCACCTACGCGTTCAAGACCGACCTTCCGATGGCCGGAAACTACCAGTTCCTGCTCGCCGCCAAGGTGCAGGGCGAGGCGGATACCGTGCAGAGCAGGGTGATCCTGAAGGCGACGAAGTAAGTCGCGCGGGAACGGGGAAGGCCCGCGCGGCACCGCGCCGTGCGGGCGCGCGTCGGCGGGGAGAGACATCGTGAAAAGATCGGTCGTTCGCGGCCTGGCGCTCGCCGGGCTGGTGGCGGGCAGTGCCTATGTGCTGCTGCCGTTCGCGGCGGAGCGGTTGTTGCCGGCGCTGGCGCAGACGCAGGCCGAGCCCGCGGCTGGGCCGCACGACCATGCGGCGGCCGACGACCCGGTGCTGTACTGGCGTGATCCGTCCGGCCGGCCCGCCTGGTCGGCGGTGCCGCGGAACGACGAGAGCGGCCGCGCCTATCTTCCGGTGCACGACAGCGAGGAGCCGCCGCTCGCCGGCGTTCCCGCGAAGAAGGTCGTCGATGGCTCCAGGACGATTCTCTACTACCGCAATCCGATGGGTCTGCCGGACGTGTCGCCGACGCCGAAGAAGGACCCGATGGGGATGGACTACGTCCCGGTCTACGACGGCGACGAACCGGACGACGGCGGCGCGATCAAGGTGAGCCTCGCAAAAGTCCAGCGCAGCGGCGTGCGCACCGAGCCGGCGAGCGCCCGCCTGCTGGTCCGCCCGGTGCGCGGTGTCGGAACGGTCACCTGGGACGAGCGGCGCCTCACCACGGTGACGGTGCGCTCGGAAGCCTATGTCGAGGATTTGTTCGTCGACACCACGGGCGCGTCCGTGTGCGCCGGCCAGCCGCTGTTCCGGATCTACAGCAAGGAGATCCAGCTCGCCCAGGTCGACCTCAACGTCTCCACCTCGGCCCAGGCGCGCGGGGTCGGCGGCCTCGATCCCGAAAATGTCGAGGGCGCGATGCAGCGCCTGCGCAATCTCGGCGTTCCCGAGTCGCACATCGCGGAGGTTCGCAAGAAGCGGATCAATCCGCGCACGATCGACTGGGTGTCGCCGACCGACGGGGTGGTGATCGAGAAGAAGATCGTGAACGGCCAGCGGGTGATGCCGGGCGACGAGCTGTACCGGATCGCCGATCTGCGACGCATGTGGGTGATCGCCGAGGTCTCCGAGCTCGATCTCGCCGCGATCGCGGAGGGGATGCACGCGACCGTCACCCTGCGGGCCTATCCGAACGGGCCGCTCGACGGCACCGTGACCTTCATCTATCCGGACCTGCGCCCCGAGACGCGCACCGCCCGCGTGCGCATCGAGCTCGACAACCGCGACGGCCGGCTGCGCAACGACATGTATGCCGACGTCGTGTTTCACGCGGTCGGCGAGGGCACCCCGAGCGTCTCGGTTCCCGAGAGCGCGGTGATCGACTCCGGCTCGCGCAAGGTGGTGTTCGTCTCGAAGGAAGAAGGCCGGTTCGAGCCGCGCGACGTGAGGCTCGGCCAGCGCGCGGACGGCTTCGTGGAAATTCTCGACGGCGTCGCCGACGGCGAGCCGGTGGTGACCACCGCGACCTTCCTGATCGATTCCGAGAGCAACCTGAACGCGGCGCTGAAGTCGTTCGGCGCGCCGGAGCCGAAGCCATGATCGGGGCCATCATCCGCTGGTCGGCCCGCAACACCGTCCTGGTCGGGCTCGCCACGCTGTTCGTCACGCTCGCCGGCCTCTATGCGGTGTACCGCGTGCCGCTCGACGCGATCCCCGACCTCTCCGACGTGCAGGTGATCGTCTACACCGAATATGCCGGCCAGGCGCCGCAGGTGGTGGAGGATCAGGTCACCTATCCGCTCGCCACCTCGATGTTGAGCGTGCCGAAATCGAAGACGGTGCGGGCCTTCTCGTTCTTCGGCGTGTCGTTCGTCTACGTGATCTTCGAGGATGGCACCGATCTCTACTGGGCGCGCTCGCGGGTGCTCGAATATCTCAGCGCCGCGCAGCGCCAGCTTCCCGTCGGCGTGACGCCGTCGCTCGGCCCCGACGCGACCGGGGTCGGCTGGGTCTATCAGTACGTCGTGCGCAGCACGCAGCACACGCTCGCCGAGCTGCGCAGCCTGCAGGACTTTCAGATCCGCTTCGCCGTCGCCAAGGCGGAGGGCGTGGCAGAGGCCGCCAGCGTCGGCGGCTTCGTCAAGCAGTACAGCGTGATCGTCGATCCCCGCCGGCTGCAGTCGCTCGGCATACCGCTCGACAAGGTGAAGGCGGCGATCAAGGCGAGCAATCGCGACGTCGGCGGCCGAAGCATCGAGCTGTCGGAGACCGAGTTCGCCATCCGCGGACGCGGATACATCAAGAGCCTCGACGACCTGCGCAACGTCGTGGTGAAGAGCGACAAGGGCGTGCCGGTCTTTCTGCGCGACGTCGCGCGGGTGGAGATCGCGCCCGACGAGCGGCGCGGCATCACCGAGCTGAACGGCGAGGGCGAGGCGGTGACGGGCATCGCCTTGCAGCGCTCCGAGGAGAACGCGCTCACGGTGATCGACAACGTGAAGACGCGGCTGTCCGAGATCGCCACGAGCCTGCCGTCGGGGGTGGAGATTCTCCCGGTCTACGACCGCTCCGACCTGATCCACCGGGCGATCGAGACCCTGAAGGGCACGCTGATCGAGGAGAGCATCATCGTCGCGGCGGTGTGCGTGCTCTTCCTCCTGCACGTGCGCAGCGCCTTCGTCGCCATCGTGACGCTGCCGATCGGCGTGCTGATCGCCTATCTCATGATGTATCTGCTCGGGCTCTCCTCCAACATCATGAGCCTCGGCGGCATCGCGATCGCGGTCGGCGCGATGGTCGACGCCTCGATCGTGATGATCGAGAACGCCCACAAGCATCTCGAGCGGGCGCCGCCCGGAAAGCCGCGCGCCGAGTCGCTGACCGAGGCGGCGATCGAGGTCGGGCCGGCGCTGTTCTTCAGCCTTCTGATCATCACCGTGTCGTTCCTGCCGATCTTCGCGCTGGAGTCGCAGGAAGGCCGGATGTTCAAGCCGCTCGCCTTCACGAAGACGTTCGCGATGGGCGCCGCGGCCTTTCTCTCGGTCACTCTCGTGCCGGCGCTGATGCTCCTGTTCGTGCGCGGCCGCATCATGCCGGAGCACAAGAATCCGGTGAACCGGTTCCTGATCTGGGCGTATCGTCCGTTCATCGTCGCGGCGCTCCGCTTCAAGGGCACCACCATCGTCGCGGCGCTGCTGATCCTCGCCGCCAGCGCCTGGCCGGCGATGAAGCTCGGCTCGGAGTTCATGCCGACCCTCAACGAGGGCACGCTGTTCTACATGCCGACGACCTTTCCGGGCCTGTCGGTCACCAAGGCGGCCGAGCTGTTGCAGACGCAGAACAAGATCATCAAGAGCTTCCCCGAGGTCGCGTCGGTGTGGGGCAAGGCCGGCCGCGCCTCGAGCGCGACCGACCCGGCGCCGACCGAGATGTTCGAGACGGTGATCAATCTCGAGCCGGAGTCGAAATGGCGGCCCGGCATGACGATCGACAAGCTGATCGCCGAGATGGACGGCGCGCTGCAATTCCCCGGCGTGTCGAACGCCTGGACCATGCCGATCAAGGCGCGCACCGACATGCTGTCGACCGGCATCCGCACACCGATCGGCATCAAGGTCTACGGCTCGGACCTGAAAGAGCTGGAAACCCTCGCCCGACGCATCGAGGCGGTGGTGCGCACGGTTCCGGGCACCACCAGCGCGTTTGCCGAGCGGGTGATCGGCGGATATTATCTCAACATCGATCCCGACCGCGCCCAGATCGCCCGCTATGGTCTCACCATCGACGACCTGCAGGAGATGGTCGCCTCGGCGCTCGGCGCCGCGCCGGTGACCACCACCGTGGAGGGGCGGGAGCGGTATTCGGTGAGCGTGCGATATCCGCGCGACCTGCGCAGCGATCCCGAAACCATCGCCTCGCAGCTCCTCGTGCCCGTCGCGGGTGGCGCGACGGTGCCGCTCGGGCAGATCGCCAAGGTGAGCCTCGACCGCGGCCCGTCGGCGATCCGCACCGAGAACGCCCAGCTCGTCGTTTACATCTATGTCGACATGCGCGACCGCGACATCGGCGGCTATGTCGCCGATGCCAAGCGGGCGGTCGCCGAGCAGGTGCAGTTTCCGCCCGGATACTTCGTCGGATGGAGCGGCCAGTTCGAGTACATGGAGCGCGCCTCGGCGCGGCTGAAGATCGTCGTTCCCGTCACCATCCTGATCATCTTCCTGCTGCTCTATCTCAACTTCCGCCGGATCACCGAGAGCGTGATCGTGATGCTGTCGGTTCCGTTCGCGCTGGTCGGCGGCCTGTGGATGATGTGGTGGCTCGGCTTCAACCTGTCGGTCGCGGTGGCGGTCGGCTTTATCGCGCTCGCCGGCGTCGCCGCCGAGACCGGCGTCGTGATGCTGATCTATCTCGATCACGCGCTCGAGGCGCTGCGCGCCGAGCGGCATGCCCAGGGGCGGCCGTTCACGTGCGAAAACCTCCATGCGGCGATCATGACCGGTGCGGTGGAGCGCGTGCGGCCGAAGATGATGACGGTGGCGGCGATCATGGCGGGGCTGCTGCCGATCCTGTGGAGCCACGGGACGGGGGCCGAGGTGATGCAGCGGATCGCGGTGCCGATGATCGGCGGCATGGTGTCCTCGACGGTGCTGACGCTGATCGTCATTCCGGCGATCTATGCGGTGGTGAAGAGCCGCGGGCTGTCTTCCAAAACCGCCGGCGCCGAGCCGTCCGCGGAAGAGCGCGGCGTGCCGGCGGGCGCGAGCTGACGGCGCGGCCGATGCATCCGATCGAGCCGGAGCTGAAGGCGCTGATGCTGAAGAGCATCGGCGGTGACGACCGGGCCCACCGGGACCTGCTGAACCGGTTGAGCGGCTATCTGCGCGGCTATTACCGCGGCCGGCTCACCCGGATGGGGCGTAGTGTCGCGGAGGCCGAGGATTTGGTGCAGGAGGCGCTGATGGCGATCCACACCGGGCGCCACACCTACGATCCGGCCGAGCTTCTGACGCCGTGGCTGCACGCGATCGCGCGCTACAAGCTGCTCGACTATCTGCGCCGCACCCACGCCTCGATGCGCGACGTCGGGCTCGATCAGGCGGAGGACATCGTCGCGGTCGACGACCGCGCCGGCACCGAGAGCGCGCTCGATCTCGGCCGCCTGCTGACGACGCTGCCGGAGCGGATGCGCGAGGCCATCCGGCTCGTCAAGATCGACGGCCTGAGCGTCGCCGAGGCGGCGGCGCGGTCGGGCGCCTCGGAGTCCGCCGTCAAGGTCAACATCCACCGGGGCCTCAAGGCGCTGGCCGCAGCGATCGCTCGGGAGAGCAAGCCATGAAGACCGACGATTTGATCGACATGCTCAGCACCAACGTGCAGCCGGCCGACACGCGAAAGGTCGCGCGCTCGATCGTCCTGGCGGTGGCGGTCGGCGCGGTCGCCGTGGTCGGGCTGGTCTTCCTCGCCTTCGGGACGCGGGCCGACATGGGGCACGCCGGGTCGCTCGTCCATCTCGTGGCGAAGCTCGTGTTCTCGCTCGCCGTGGTCGGGCTCTCGCTCCTCTATCTGATCCGGCTTGCGCGGCCGGGCGGCGAGCGGCGCGTCTCGCTCGCCGTCGTCGCGCTGCCGTTCGTGGCGATCATCGCGCTCGCTGTCGGGGTCTTGTCGATGGTCCCGCAGGGGCACTGGGACGACGTCGTGCTGGGCGACCAGTGGCTCGAATGTTTGATCTCGATCCCGCTGATCGCGGTGGTTCCGTTCGCGGCGACGATGTGGGCGGTGCGCCAGCACATGCCGACCGATCTGCGCCGCGCCGGCGCGCTCGCCGGCTTGGTCGCCGGCGGCATCAGCGCGACCGGCTACGCGCTCCACTGCATGGACGATTCTGTGCCGTTCGTCGCGGTCTGGTACGGCGCGACGATCGTGCTGTGCGCGGCGGCCGGCGCCCATCTCGGGCCGAAGCTGCTGCGCTGGTGATCCCTCCGCCGGATTTTTCACACTCGCACCGGTGATCTCGCGGCCAGCGGCCGCGTCCGGGTGCCAAAGGGGCCAATCGCCGTCCGGCCACCGGGCTGCGATCTCGATACGGGGCCGGGCTCGACTCGCGGTCCCGTCGTCATCACGATCGGGACCGGGGCGCGCGGGCGCGTTCCGTGCCGGGCGACGGCCGGCCGGTGCAGGCGACCGCGACCGCCTCGAATTCCGCCCGCCCTTCGGCCGTCCCGTCGGTGAAGCACGCCACCGTCACCGGTTCGTCGCGGTCCGGGAAGTGATAGACGGCGTTCACGCAGAACGGTCCGCCGCCGGAATGCCCGATCGCCCGCCCGGCGTCGCCCATGCGCCCGCTCATCAGGCCGAGGCCGTAGCCGCACTCCGTCCACGGCCGGCCCGGGATTGCTCCGCCGAGCGGCCGGCGGACGAGCATCTCCGCGAGCCCCCGTTCGCCGAGCAGACGTCCGCACCACAGCGCGTGGAGAAGCGCCGCCGCGTCGCGCGCGGTTCCGGTCAGGCAGCCGTGATAGACCCAGCCCGGGTGGTAGTGCCGGGCGGCCGGCCAGTGGAGCCGCGAGAACTGCTCCCGGGTGGTCGCCAGCGCGATGCTGTCCAGGCCGAGCGGCCGGCGGATCGTCTCGTCGACCAGACGGCCGAAGCCGACGCCCGAGGCGGCCTCGATGCGCTCGCGCGCGAGCATGTAGCCGATATTGGAATAGGACCATCCCTCGCCGGGGGTGAACAGCGGCCCGCGCGACAGCACGGCCTCGATCATCCTGTCGCGCGGCCACGGATCGTCGCCGGCCGCCACGGCACGGTGATACTCGGGGAGCGAGCCGTAGTCCGGCAGCCCGGCGGTGTGGCTCAACAGCTGGCGCACCGTGAACTGCTCTCCCGCGATCGCGGCGTCGAGATCGAGCACCCCGGCGTCGGAGAGTTTTGCGGCCGAGATCGCGATCACCGTCTTGGTGAAGCTCCAATAGGGAAAGCACGCGTCGGTCGCGCCGCCGCCGCTCTCCCGTCCGCGGGCGGTGATCGCGTGGAAATGAAGCTCTGCGTCGGGCATGCTGCGGGCGTCTCCCTTCGTTTCCGGGGCAGCGACGGTGCCGGTCTCGGCCGGCGCGTCGCGCCGACCATGCGAGCACCGATCTCCTCCTTGCACCACCGGCATGTCTCATGAACCGTTTCGTCGTCGTGTCCGGCTGCTCGGGCGGGGGAAAATCGACGCTGCTGGCCGAGCTGAAGCGGCGCGGCTTTGCCGTGGTCGAGGAGCCGGGACGCCGGATCGTCGCCGAGGAGCGCGAAGCGGGCGGCACTGCGCTGCCATGGGTCGATCTCGCGGCTTTTGCACGGCGGGCGATCGCGCTGGCCCTCGCGGATCGCGCGGCGGCGGAGGCGACACGGGCGGAGGCAGGGGCGGCGGGGGCGCTGCGGGAGGAGGGCGCCGCGCCGGCCGCACGGCCCGCGCCGGCGTCATCGCCCGCGCCAGCATGGGTCTTCTTCGATCGCGGGCTGGTCGATGCGGCCGCAGCGCTCGAGCACGCCACCGGCGAGCCGGCGATCGAGCACCATTGCCGCGCGCATCGCTACCACCGGCGCGTGTTCGTGACGCCGCCATGGCCGGAGATTTACGGCCGCGACGACGACCGGCGGCACGGCTTTGCCGAGGCGGTGGCCGAGCACGAGCGGCTGCTGCGGGTCTATGCCGAGCTCGGTTATGCTATCGAGATTTTGCCGAAGGTCGACGTCGCGAGTCGCGCCGATCTCGTGCTCGAGCGGCTGAACGCGCCTCTCGCATGAACGCATCCGGCGGCGCTCCGAAGGAAGCCCGTGCCGGCCGGGCTTCCTTGACATAAAATCGCCGATCGACCTTCCTACCCACAGAGTCGTTTGCGTCGCGACCGCGGGTCCGGCGGCTGCCGGACGTCGCGGACACTCGGAAATGGACACGTGGTATCCGGGATACGTGGTGCCGGGGCACGCCCGTGCGGATCGGCGCGCGGCAACCGATGGTGCGACGGTCGTGCGAGGGGCGGGATGAGCGGACCAATCAACAAGAACGGACTCGACCGGCGGGCTTTTCTGGCGGCGCTCGCCGCCGGCGGCGTGGCCTCCATGGGGCTGGCGCGCCGGGCGCTGGCCGACGACGCCATTCTCCAGCAGCTGATCGACCAGGCGCAGGGCCGCAATTTCGGCCAGGGCTTCGATTCGGCCTCGCGCACCATCCTGATGCCGAAGGCGTCGCTGCCGACGCTCGATCCCTCGACCGCCCGCACCACCGAGCTGGCGATCCCGCGCTACGAGGGCATCGTCGCGCGCGGCGGCTGGCCCGAGGTGCCGGCGCCCGACCGCCTGCGGCTCGGCAACCGCCACCCGAGCGTGCCGATCCTGCGCCAACGGCTCGCCGTCTCCGGCGATCTCGATCCGGCGGCGGCCGGCACCGGCGACGTCTACGATTCCTATGTCGAGGCGGCGGTGCGCCGCTTCCAGGCGCGTCACGGCCTGTCGGTCGACGGCGTGGTGCGCGCGCAGACGCTGCAGGCGCTCAACGTGCCGGCCCACGTGCGGCTGATGCAGCTGAAGATCAACGTGGTGCGGCTGCGCACGCTGAGCAGCAATCTCGGCAACAAGCTGGTGGTGGCGAACATCCCGGCGGCGCAGATCGAGGCGATCGAGAGCGGGGTGGTGGTGTCGCGCCACGTCACCGTCGCCGGCAAGCCGGACCGCCCGTCGCCCGACCTGCAGAGCCGGATCGTCGAGGTCAATTTCAACCCCTACTGGACGGTGCCGGTGTCGATCGTGCGCAAGGATCTCATCCCGCGCATGCAGGACGACCCGAACTACCTCACCGAGAACCACATTCACATCTACGACCCGAAGGGCAACGAGCTGCAGCCGCGGGACATCAACTGGTACTCCAACGAGGCGGTGAGCTACCGCTTCCGGCAGGACCCGGGCGACTTCAACTCGCTCGGCTCGCTGCGCATCAACTTTCCCTCCAAGGACGGCGTGTACATGCACGACACGCCGGAAAAGAGCCTGTTCGGCGACAATTTCCGCTTCCACTCCTCCGGCTGCATGCGGGTGCAGAACGTGCGCGAGCTGGTGGTGTGGCTTTTGTCCGGCACGCCGGGCTGGTCGCGCGCCGAGATCGATGCCGTCATCAAGTCGGGCGAGCGCAAGGACGCGCGCCTCGCCGACCCGGTGCCGCTCTACTGGGTCTATGTCACCGCCTGGGCGACGCCCGACGGCGTGGTGCAGTTCCGCGAGGACGTCTATTCGCGCGACGGTTTGGCGGCGAGCACCACGGTGCATCGCGGCTGACGTCGCGTCGGGCGACGAGGGCAGGGGGCGACGTTGCGCTGAATCTCGATGGCAGACGATACCGCTTCCGGCCGCGAGATTTTGTTCGAGATGACGGTGGTCGGACAATACGTGAAGGTCGTTGCGATCGATGCGCTCACCGGCATCGAGGTCAGCATCACCGGGCCGGCCGCGGCGCCGCGCGGCGAGCTGCGGCGGATCGCGATGCGCAAGCTCGAGCGCCGGCTCGCCCGGGAGCAGTGACCGATTAGCGGTGACCGATCGGTGGTAAGCTGTCCGGGTCGCGCAGAGGTACGACCCCTGCGGGGTGTCGTCGTGTATATCCGGGTGCGCGCCGGCGCTCTCAACATCTAGGCCGAGACCCGCGGCATCTGCCCACAGTTGGCGTGCCGAGAGCATTATGCTAATCGAGCGGGCATATCGCGGGACCAGCCTGACGCTCGGCGCCGACGCTCTTCCCGCGGCGCCAGGAGACCATGATGTCGGTGACCCAGAATGCGGCCTCGCCCGAGGCCGAGAGCTTCTTTTCCGCCTCCGTCCGTGACAGCGACCCGGACGTCTTCGACGCGATCCAGAAGGAGCTCGGTCGTCAGCGCGACGAGATCGAGCTGATCGCCTCGGAGAACATCGTCAGCCGGGCGGTGCTCGAGGCGCAGGGCTCGGTGCTCACCAACAAGTACGCCGAAGGGCTTCCCGGCAAGCGCTATTACGGCGGCTGCCAATATGTCGACGTGGTCGAGCGGCTGGCGATCGAGCGCGTCACCAAGCTGTTCGGCTGCGGCTTTGCCAATGTCCAGCCGCACTCGGGCGCCTCGGCCAATTCCGCCGTGTTCTTCGCGCTGATGAACCCCGGCGACACCTTCATGGGGCTCAATCTGGCGGCCGGCGGCCATCTCACCCACGGCTCGCCGGTCAATGTGTCCGGCAAGTGGTTCCACGTGGTGCCCTACGGCGTGCGCCAGGACGACCACCGCATCGACATGGACGAGGTGCGCAGCCTCGCCCGCGAGTACAAGCCGAAGGTGATCGTCGCCGGTGGCTCGGCCTATCCGCGGATCATCGACTTCCGCGCGTTCCGCGAGATCGCCGACGAGGTTGGCGCCTATCTGATGGTCGACATGGCGCACTTCGCCGGCCTGGTCGCCGGTGGCGCCCATCCGAGCCCGTTCCCGCACGCCCATGTCGTCACCACCACGACCCACAAGACGCTGCGGGGCCCGCGCGGCGGCGTCATCCTCACCGACGACGAGGTTTTGGCGAAGAAGATCAACTCGGCCGTCTTCCCCGGCATGCAGGGCGGGCCGCTGATGCACGTGATCGCCGCCAAGGCGGTGGCGTTCGGCGAGGCGCTGCGGCCGTCCTTCAAGGTTTATGCGAAGAACATCGCGGAAAATGCGAAAGCGCTTGCGGAAACCCTGAAGTCGAAGGGCTTCGACATCGTCTCCGGCGGCACCGACACGCACCTCATGCTGGTCGATCTGCGGCCGAAGCGCCTGACCGGCAAGGTCGCCGAGGGCGCGCTCGGCCGTGCCGCCATCACCTGCAACAAGAACGGCATTCCTTTCGACCCCGAGAAGCCGATGGTCACCTCCGGCATCCGCCTCGGCACGCCGGCCGGCACCACGCGGGGCTTCGGGGTCGCCGAGTTCCAGGAGATCGGCGAGATGATCTCGGAGGTGCTCGACGTCTTGTCGCAGAAGCACACCGACGCCGACTCGCTGGTCGAGGCGGCGGTCCGCGAAAAGGTCGCCAAGCTGGTGGCGCGGTTCCCGATCTACGATTTCTGAGGCGGGACGCCCGGAGGGATTTGAGGAATGCGCTGTCCGAGCTGTGGCAGCCTCGACACGCAGGTCAAGGACTCGCGTCCGACCGAGGATTCCTCCGCGATTCGCCGCAGGCGGCTGTGTCCCGTCTGCGGCTTCCGCTTCACTACGTTCGAGCGGGTGCAGCTGCGCGAGCTGACCGTGGTCAAGCGCAACGGCCGGCGCGTGCCGTTCGACCGCGACAAGCTCGCCCGCTCGGTCGAGATCGCGCTGCGCAAGCGCAATGTCGATCCCGAGCGGGTCGAGGAGGCGATCTCGCGCATCGTGCGGGAGCTGGAAAGTCTCGGCGAGAGCGAGGTCACCGCCGAGACGATCGGCGAGACGGTGATGGACCACCTGCGCGAGCTCGACGACGTCGCCTATGTCCGGTTCGCCTCGGTCTACAAGAATTTCCGCGAGGCCAAGGACTTCGAGACCGCGCTGGCGGAGCTCGCCGGCGAGGACGACGAGGACGGCCCGGCGAAGCCGGGGTGAGACGAGCGTCGGCATGGAACGAGCCGAAGCCATCGCACGCCTGACGGAAGTCGGCGACGTCGTGCGGGCGAGGGGGGCGACCTCTCTCTGGCTGTTCGGCGCGACGGCGCGCGACGAGGCGACGGCCGGAAGCGACCTCGACTTGTTCATCGATTACGATCCGGCCAAGAAATTCTCGCTGGTCGATCTGGTCGGGCTCGAGGAGTCGATCGAGAGCCGGCTCGGGACACGGGTCGATCTCCCCACCCGAGACAGTCTTCATCCGCGCCTGCGGGACGATATCGTCCGCTCGGCCGTTCGTGTGCTGTAAAAATCTGACGAATCATGAGCTTGTCCACGAAGACCAAAGTGCCGTCGCAGGACCGTGCGCCGGATGACACCCAGGTCTCCGACGCCCGGTTCATGGACCTGGCGCTGGCGCTCGGGCGCCGCGGGCTCGGCAACACCTGGCCGAACCCGGCAGTCGGTGCCGTGCTGGTACGCGACGACGGGAACGGCCGAAACAGGATCGTCGGGCGGGGTTGGACGCAGCCGGGCGGGCGGCCGCATGCCGAGGTCGATGCGCTGCGCCGGGCGGGCGAGGCGGCGCGCGGGGCGACGCTCTATGTCACGCTCGAGCCGTGCTCGCATCACGGCCGCTCGCCGCCTTGCGCCGATGCGGTGATCGCCGCCGGTGTCACCCGGGTGGTGTCGGCGATCGAGGACCCGAACCCCTTGGTGGCGGGGCAGGGGCACACGAGACTGCGGGCGGCCGGAGTTGCGGTCGAGGTCGGCCTGCGCGCCGCCGAGGCGCGCGCCGCGCATGCCGGGCACATCCGAAAACTCCTCGACGGCCGGCCGGAGGTGACGCTCAAGCTCGCGCTGTCGGCCGACGGCAAGGTCGCCCTTCCGGGGCGCCGCCCGGTGGCGATCACCGGCGCGGCCGCGAACGCCCGCGTCCATCTGATGCGGGCGATGCACGACGCGATTTTTGTCGGGATCGGCACCGCGCTCGCCGACGACCCCTTGCTGACCTGCCGGCTGCCCGGCCTCGCGCACCGCTCGCCGGTCCGGGTGGTGCTCGACGCGGATTTGCGGCTGCCCAAAACCTCGCGCCTCGTGAAAACCGCGTGCGAGACGCCGCTGTGGATCTTTGCCGCGCACGACGCGTCGGCCGAGGCGGAGACTACGCTGCGGGACGCCGGCGCCGAGGTTTTGCGGGTCGGCCGTGCCGAGGCGGGCCTCGACCTCGGAGCGGTGACAAAAGCGCTGGCGGAGCGCGGCATCACGAGGCTGTTGGTCGAGGGCGGGCCGACCGTCGCGGCCGCGCTGGTGAAGGCCGATCTGGTCGACGCGGCCGTGTTGATCCACGGCGAGAGGACGATCGGGCCGGACGGCATCGCGCCGCTGGAGACGCTGCCGCTCGCGGCGCTCACCGGCGGGCCGGCGCTCGTCCTGCAGCGGACCGAGACCGTCGGCACCGATCGGGTGGAGACCTACGCGCGGTTGCAGGATTAGCCTGCAACGTTCGGATGCACCGTTGCGGCGTATTTTGACAAAACTTATCGTCTCGGGGTCAACAACCACAAAGACGACCGGTCGGTCTCGGCTGCCGCATGTCGGCAGGCTCACGCTTCACCGGCCGTGCATGCTCCGGCCGGGATCGGATCGGTCCAAAGGGAGACATGCCCGTGGCTCGATTCTCGCGACGCGATACGTTTGCCCTCGGCGGATCGGTGCTCGCCGGCGCGCTGCTGCCGCTCTCGGCGACGCGCGCCTTCGGCCAGTCGAAGGAGCCGATCCGCATCGGCTTCAGCATGGCGCTCACCGGCGGCCTCGCCGGCGGCGGCCGGGCGGCGCTGCTCGCCTACCAGATCTGGGCCGACCAGGTGAACCAGAAGGGCGGGCTGCTCGGGCGTAAGGTCGAGCTCGTCCATTACGACGACCAGTCGAACCCGGCGACGGTGCCGGGCATCTACACGAAGCTCCTCGACATCGACAAGGTCGACCTGGTGATCTCCGGCTATGCGAGCGTGCCGACCGCGGCGGCGATGCCGGTGGTGATGCAGCGCGGAAAGCTGTTTCTCTCGCTGTTCGCGCTCGCCGGCAACGACGCCTTCCAGTACGACCGGTACTTTCAGCTCCAGCCCAACGGGCCGGACGCCAAGCACGAGTTCTCGAAGGGCTTTTACGAGCTGGCGATGGGTCTTTCGCCGAAGCCCGCGAGCATCGCACTGGTGGGCGCGGACGCCGAATACTCGATCCTCGCGCTCGAAGGCGCGCGCGACAACGCCAAGACCTACGGCACCAAGATCGTCTACGACCGCAGCTATCCGCCGAGCACGGTCGACTTCACGCCGATCGTGCGCAGCATCAAGGCGGCCCGGCCGGACCTTTTGTTCATCGCGTCCTATCCGCCGGATTCGGCCGGCATGATCCGCACCATCCACGAGGTCGGGTTCGGCGCGCGGATGGTCGGCGGCGGGATGATCGGCCTGCAGTTCGCCACCCTCAAGCACCAGCTCGGGCCGATGCTGGAGAACATCGTCGCCTACGACCTCTATGTTCCCGAGCCGACGATGACGTTTCCCGGCATCGAGCAGTTCCTGGTGACCTACCGGGAGCGCGCGAAGCCTGCGGGGGTCGACCCGCTCGGTCTCTACATCCCGCCCTTCGCCTATGCCGAGATGCAGATCCTGCAATCGGCGATCGAGGCGGTCGGGTCGCTCGACGACGCAAAACTCGCCGATCACATTCGCGCCAACGCCTTCGACACGATCGTCGGGACGATCCGGTTCGGCGACCGCGGCGAGTGGGCGGAGCCGCGCATCCTCACGATCCAGTACCAGGGAATCGAGGGCGACGACCTCGCCCAGTTCGAGAAGCCGGGCAAGCAGGTGATCCTGCATCCCCCCCGCTACAAGTCGGGCGAGCTGCGATCGCCGTTCGTGCCGATCCAGAGGTAGGAGAAATGCTCACGCGCGAGATTCTCGACCTGCGGTAGACGGGGTTGGATCGAGCGGCGGCGGGTTTCGGCGCCCGCCGCCGGCCGATCGACGGGAGGCCTTTCGCCGCAGTGCCTTTGTCGCCGGCGAATGGTGCAATGCAGCGGAGGATCGTCGTTTCTGCAGATTCCGGTGGTATTGCAGGCCCTATTCATACAATTTTTCTGCTGCAGTGCGATCGTCGCGTGTTCTCTCAGTTGTCTCTGTGCCTGCCGACCCGGTCGGCTCGGCCGAGGAAACCCGGCAGCCGAGCGCCGCCGCGCCCGGCTCGAAAAGAGGCGAATCCATGAGCACCTACCGACTCGAATCGCTGTTCGCCCCCAAATCCCTGGCACTCGCCGGAGCGAGCCCGCGCGAGCGCTCGCTCGGCCGCATCGTGCTCGCCAACATCCGCGACGGCGGGTTCAAGGGGCCGATCCAGCTCGTCAATCCGCGCTACCCCGAAGTCGACGGGATGCCGACGCTGGCGAGCATCGACGACCTCGACCCGGTGCCGGACCTGCTGGTCCTCACGGTTCCGCCGCTCGAGGTGCCGCGGTCGATCGCCGCGGCCGGGGCGCGCGGCGTCAAGGGGGTGGTGGTGATCTCGGCCGGCCTCGGCCACGGGCCGGGCTCGCTCGCCGAGCAGGCGGTGCAGGCCGCCCGCATCCACGGCATCCGCATTCTCGGCCCCAACTGCCTGGGGCTCCTGGTTCCCAGCATCAATCTCAATGCGAGCTTCGCCACCCGCAACGCCAAGGTCGGCGATCTCGCGCTGATCTCGCAGTCCGGCGCGATCGCCGCGAGCCTGGTCGAATGGGCCGCCAACCGCTCGATCGGCTTCTCCGCGGTCGCCTCGATCGGCGACGCGATCGACGTCGAGTTCGGCGACCTGCTCGATTACTTCGCGATGGACCGCAAGACCCGCGCGATCCTGATGTATGTCGAGTCGATCACCGACGTGCGCAAGTTCATGTCGGCGGCCCGCGGCGCGGCGCGTGTAAAACCGGTGATCGTGGTGAAATCCGGCCGGCACACGCTCGGCGCCCGGGCGGCGGCGACCCATACCGGCGCGCTCGCCGGCTCGGACGCGGTGTACGATGCCGCCTTTCGCCGCGCCGGCCTTCTGCGGGTGCTCGATCTCGACGAGCTGTTCGCCGCCGCCGAGACCCTCGGCCATCTCAGCCCGTTCGACGGCAAGCGCTTGGCGATGCTCACCAATGGCGGCGGCATCGGGGTCTTGGCGGTCGACCGGCTGGTCGATTACGGCGGCCGCCTCGCGACCCTCTCCGAGGAGCGGATCGCCGCGCTCGACAAGGTTCTGCCGCCCACCTGGTCGAAGGCGAACCCGGTCGACATCATCGGTGACGCCGATGCCGACCGCTACCGCGCCGCGCTGGAGCAGCTCGTCGCCGATCCCGGCAACGACGCCGTGCTGGTGATGAACTGCCCGACCGCACTCGCCTCCGCCGCCGACTCGGCCGCCGCCGTGGTCGACGTGATCCAGCGCGAGCGTGGCCGCGCCTATTCGCGCAAGCCCGTGCTGACCGTGTGGGTCGGCGACAACGGTGACGCCACCCGTGTGTTCGACGCCGCCGGCGTGCCGCATTACGCGACCGAGACCGAGGCGATCCGCGGCTTCATGCACATCGTGCGCTATCGCGAGGCGATGGACGCACTGATGGAGACGCCGCCGAGCGTGCCGGACCAGTTCGTCTCCGACGCCGAGGTGGCGAAATCGGTGGTCGCCGACGCGATCGCCGAGGGAAAGACCTGGCTCGATCCGCTCGACATCGAGACCCTGCTCACCGCCTACGGCATCCCGATCGCCCCGTCCTTCCTCGCCACCAACGGGCGCGAGGCGGCCGCGGCGGCGCGGCCGTTCCTCGCCAAGGGGCAGGCGGTGGTGCTGAAGATCCTGTCGCCCGACATCATCCACAAGTCGGAGATCAACGGCGTCCGCCTCAACGTGCTGACCGAGGACTCGGTGCGCGAGGAGACCGACGACATTTTGCGCCGCGCGCGGGCGGCCAAGCCGAATGCCCGGATCACCGGCGTCACCGTGCATCCCATGTATGTCCGGCCGAAAGCGCGCGAGTTGATCGTCGGCGCCGCCGACGACCCGACATTCGGGCCGGTCATCGTGTTCGGCCGCGGCGGAACGGCGGTGGAGGTGATCAACGACAAGGCGCTCGCCCTGCCGCCGCTCGACATGAAGCTCGCCGGCGACCTGATCAACCGCACGCGGGTATCGCGGCTGCTCGCCGGCTATCGCAACGTGCCGCCGGCCGACCGACGCGCGCTCGAGCTGATGCTGGTGAAGCTCTCCCAGCTTCTCGCCGACATTCCCGAGGTGCGCGAGGTCGACCTCAACCCGGTGCTGGCGGACGAGAACGGGGTGATCGCGGTCGACGCGCGGGTGCTGGTCGCGCCGGTCGCGGCCGGGGCGCGGTCGCGTTTTGCGGTAAAGCCCTACCCGAAGGAGTGGGAGCGGCGCCCGAAGCTCGAGATCTGGGACGGGCTCGACGTGCTGGTGCGGCCGGTGCGGCCGGAGGACGAGGGCCTCTATCTGAAGTTCTTCAAGCACGTCGGCGAGAACGATTTGCGGCTGCGCTTCTTCGCGCCGGTCAAGGAGTTCAGCCACACCTTCATCGCCCGCATGACGCAGATCGACTACGCCCGTGCGATGGTGTTCATCGCCATCGACGAGAACACCGGCGAGATGCTGGGCGGCGTGCGCATCCACTCCGACGCCAATTACGAGAAGGGCGAGTACGCGGTGCTGGTGCGCTCCGACCTCAAGGGGCGCGGGCTCGGCTGGGTCTTGATGCTGCAGATGCTGGAATACGCCCGCTCGGAAGGCCTGAAGGTGGTCGAGGGGCAGGTGCTGCGCGACAACACCACGATGCTGAAAATGTGCACCGAGCTCGGCTTCCGCACCGAGCACGACCCCGACGACCCGGGTGTGTGCCGGGTGGTGCTCGACCTCGCCGAGCAGGCGCGGGTGGCGGCTGCGGTGGCGAGCGCGGCCGAGTAGGGCAGGCCGAGTAGGGCAGGCCGGGTAGCGCAGGCGGGCAGGGCACGGCGGAGTAGCGCACTGCGAAGCGGAGGGCCGGCCGGGCGCACCGCCGGGACGGCCGATGCCGCATCCGGCAGGCCGGATCGTCGGTCCGCATCGGCGGGCCGCCATCGTCGCGGCGCTGCGGCGTGGCGGCGGTGCGGCCAGGACGCCGAAGATCGGTGCGGCGGGTGCGGCGGGACGCGATGGCAACCCGATGCTGTCGCCCGATGCGGCGAGTCGCGGGCGATTCTCGATTCTGTCCGGGTTCCCGCAGCGTCGTCGCGACGAGACGGCGCCGCGACGGGCCGACCGATCTCTCGCCCCTCTCGCCCGCGCGCTCCGTCCCGGCCGGAGGAGAGCCCCGCGGCAGGCCCGGCGACGGTCCCGCCAGCGGGCCCGCCGGCGGGCGGAACGGTACCAAAAGCCCGTTTCCTGCTGCAATCGCCTGTGATTTGCATGTCGTCTTGCATGTTGCTCTGCGATGTGCCACAGCCCGTCCGCGCCGAAAAAATTCTCCTTTGCACGGCGACCGTGCATGCCGCTTCGGAGGGCAACGGGCGGCTTGCGGCGGTCCGGACGCTGGGGTAAGCGTCGGGCGTCCCGCCTGGAACGACTCCAACCGGTTCTCGCGGGGCTGCGGGCGCAGCGGGGTGTCCGGACGGGGACCGTCCGGAGCCTGGTCATCCGAGCGCGACCGCGGACCGGCACGGCCGGCCCGGGGGGCTGTTTGTCGCAGATCAGAGGTCTCGTATGAACGCCTTGCTGCTGAACTATCTTCCGATCGTGGTGTTCGTCGCCATCGCCTTGGTGATCGTGCTCGGTCTGATGGTGGCCCCCTTCCTGATCGCCTACAAGAATCCGGATCCGGAAAAGCTCTCCGCATATGAATGCGGGTTCAATGCTTTCGACGACGCCCGTGCGCGATTCGACGTTCGGTTCTACCTGATCTCCATCCTGTTCATCATTTTCGACCTCGAGGTCGCCTTCCTGTTTCCCTGGGCGGTCGCCTTCGGCGACGTCGGCCTGTTCGGCTTCTGGTCGATGATGGTCTTTCTCGGCGTCCTGACCATCGGCTTCGTCTACGAGTGGAAGAAGGGAGCCCTGGAATGGGACTGAACGAACGTCCGCTGGTCGCTCCCGCCCCGACGGGTGTGCTCGATCCGGCGACCGGCAAGCCGGTCGGCGCCGACGATCCCTTCTTCGCGCGGGTCGACGACGAACTCGCCGACAAGGGCTTCATCGTCACCGCCACCGACGAGATCATCAACTGGGCGCGCACCGGCTCGCTGATGTGGATGCAGTTCGGCCTGGCCTGCTGCGCCATCGAGATGATCCACGCGGCGATGCCGCGCTACGACCTCGAGCGGTTCGGCTTCGCGCCGCGCGCTTCGCCGCGCCAGTCGGACGTGATGATCGTCGCCGGCACGCTGACCAACAAGATGGCGCCCGCCTTCCGCAAGGTCTACGACCAGATGCCGGAGCCGCGCTACGTCATCTCGATGGGCTCGTGCGCCAACGGCGGCGGCTACTATCACTACTCCTACGCCGTGGTGCGCGGGTGCGACCGCATCGTGCCGGTCGACGTCTACGTGCCGGGCTGCCCGCCGAGCGCCGAGGCGCTGCTCTACGGCGTGCTGCTGCTGCAGCGAAAGATCCGCCGCACCGGCACCATCGAACGCTGACCGGCGGACGTCGCCGGTTCCTTGCCGGCCCGACCGCGGGACGGCACGACGAAGGACGAGCCAGGAGAGTTGGGGACACCGATGGACGACAGGCTCGACGAGCTCGGACAGGCGATCGAACGGGCGCTTCCCGGCGCGGTGACCGGCCATTCGGTCGCGTACGGCGACCTCACGGTGACCGCGAAGGCGAGCGAGATCGTCGCCGTGACGACCCGGCTGCGCGACGACCCCGACTTCCAGTTCGCCTGCTTCATCGACGTCACCGCGGTCGACTGGCCACAGCGCGAGCAGCGCTTCGACGTCGTCTATCATCTGTTGTCGCCGACCAAGAACCAGCGGGTGCGCATCAAGCTCGCGGTCGAGGACGGCGAGAGCGTGCCGTCGATCGTCTCGGTCTATCCCGGCGCCGACTGGTTCGAGCGCGAGGCGTTCGACCTCTACGGCGTCGTCTTCACCGGCCATCCGGACCTGCGCCGCATCCTCACCGACTACGGCTTCGAGGGTCATCCGCTGCGCAAGGACTTTCCGCTCACCGGCTTCGTCGAGGTGCGCTGGGACGACCAGCAGAAGCGCGTCGTCTACGACAAGGTCCGGCTGGCGCAGGAATTCCGCAACTTCGATTTTCTCTCGCCGTGGGAGGGGCCCGACTACGTCCTGCCCGGCGACGAGAAGGCCAAGGTGGGCTGAGCCGCGATGAAGCCCTCCCTCGTGCCCGGCCTCACGCACCGCTTCTCCTACACGGTGCCCGAGACCAAGACGGTGCCGTGCCTCTATCCGGAGGCGCCGGAATTCTCGGCGATGCCGAAGGTCTTTGCCACCGGCTTCATGGTCGGGCTGATGGAATGGACCTGCGTGCGGCTGATGGCGCCGCATCTCGACGCGGGCGAGGGCAGCCTCGGGGTGCATGTCGACGTCGACCACACGGCGGCGACGCCGCCCGGCCTGACGGTGACGGTCGACGCCGAGTGCGTCGCGGTCGATGGCCGCCGGCTGACCTTCCAGGTGACGGCCCACGACGGGGTCGACACCATCGGCAAGGGCCGTCACGAGCGCGTGGTGGTGAGCTGGGACAAGTTCAATGCCCGCACGGGCGAGAAGGCGAAAGCCGCCGGGCTGGCGTCGGCGGAGGGTGAGTGATGGCAGAGGCTTCCGTCCGCAGCTTCACGATCAATTTCGGCCCGCAGCATCCGTCGGCTCACGGCGTGCTGCGGCTGCTGCTCGACCTCGACGGCGAGGTGATCGAGCGCGCCGATCCGCATGTCGGGCTCTTGCACCGCGGCACCGAGAAGCTGATCGAGTACAAGACCTATCTGCAGGCGATCCCGTATTTCGACCGGCTCGACTACTCCTCGCCGATGTCGCAGGAGCACGTCTTCTGCATGGCGGTCGAAAAACTGCTCGGCCTCGCCGTGCCGCGCCGTGCCCAGCTCCTGCGCGTGCTCTTTCTCGAGCTGACGCGCATCAAGAACCACATCCTCAACGTCACCACCGGCGCGCTCGACATCGGCGCGCTGACCCCGCCGCTGTGGGGCTTCGAGGATCGTGAAAAGATCATGGGCTTCTACGAGCGCGCCTCGGGAGCCCGCATGCACGCCAATTATTTCCGTCCGGGCGGCGTGCATCAGGACGTGACGCCGAAGCTGCTCGACGACATCGCGGCGTGGTGCGACCCGTTTTTGAGCACGCTCGCCGACCTCGACGCGCTGCTCACGGAAAACCGCATCTTCAAGCAGCGCATGGTCGACATCGGGGTGATGACCCTGAAGGACTGCTGGGGCTGGGGCTTTTCCGGCCCGCTGGTGCGCGCCGCCGGCGCCGCCTGGGACCTTCGCCGCGCCGAGCCCTACGAGTGCTACAGCGAGCTCGCCTTCGACATCCCGATCGGCAAGCACGGCGACTGCTACGACCGCTATCTCGTCCGCATGGAGGAGATGCGCCAGTCGATCCGCATCATCCGCCAGTGCCTCGAGAAGCTCGCGCAGCCGGACGGGCAGGGGCCGGTGCTGCCCGAGAACAACAAGTACGTGCCGCCCCGCCGCGGCGAGATGAAGCGCTCGATGGAAGCGCTGATCCATCACTTCAAGCTCTACACCGAGGGCTTTCACGTGCCGCCCGGCGAGGTCTATGCGGCGGCGGAAACCCCCAAGGGCGAGCTCGGCGTCTATCTGGTCGCCGACGGCACCAACAAGCCGTACAAGTGCAAGATCCGCGCGACCGGTTTTGCGCATCTCAGCGCCATCGACTTCCTCAGCAAGGGCCACCTGATGGCCGACATCACCGCGATCATCGGCTCGCTCGATCTGGTGTTCGGGGAGGTCGACCGATGAACGCGCCGCTGCCCCCGACCGCCCGGATGACCGTGCAGGAATTCTTGGACTGGAGCGCGCGCCAGCCGGAGACCGAGCGCTACGAACTGGTGGACGGCAGGGTGGTCGCCATGACCCGGGATTCGGTGAAGCACAATCGCGCGAAGTCGGCCGTTTACCGCGCGCTCTACGACGCGATCCAGAGCGCCCCGGTTCCCTGCGAGGTGTTCATCGACGGCGTGGGCGTCAGGGTCGGCGAGCGCACCGTGCGCATCCCGGACGTCGTCGTGCACTGCGGCGCCGAGCCCGATCCCGACGCGCTGCTGATCGACACGCCGGTGATCGTCGTCGAGGTGGTGTCGCCGTCGAGCGAGCGCGAGGACCGGGAGACCAAGCTGGTCGACTATTTCGCCCTGCCGAGCGTCGCGCACTACCTGATCGTCGCTGGCACCCAGGGCGCCGTCGTGCATCACCGCCGCACCGGCGAGGCCACGATCGACACCCGCATCCTCCGTGACGGCGAGATCGTGCTCGATCCGCCCGGCCTCACGGTCTCGGTCGAGGCGCTGCTCGGCCCGGCTGCCGCACCCGGCGCGAAGGAGATCAACTGAAATGTCCGTTCGTCGCCTCGCTCCCGCGGACCAGCAGCCGAAGGAGTTCGCCTTCACCGGCGACAATCTCGACTGGGCCAAGGGGCAGATCGCCAAATATCCGGAAGGGCGTCAGGCCTCGGCGGTGATCCCGCTTCTGTGGCGGGCGCAGGAGCAGGCCGGCGGCTGGGTGCCGCAGAAGGCGATCGAGCACGTCGCCGACCTGCTCGGCATGGCCTATATCCGGGTGCTCGAGGTCGCGACCTTCTACACGATGTTCAATCTCGAGCCGGTCGGGAAGCATCACGTCCAGCTGTGCGGCACCACGCCCTGCGTGCTGCGCGGTGCCGACGCGCTCAAGAAGGTCTGCAAGGAGAAGATCGGCGAGGAGCACCACGTCACCGCCGACGGCAAGCTCTCCTGGACCGAGGTCGAGTGTCTCGGCGCCTGCGTCAACGCGCCGATGGCCCAGATCGGTTACGATTATTACGAAGACCTCACGCCGGAGAATTTCGCAAAGCTGCTCGACGATCTCGCCGCCGGACGGCAGGTCGCGACCGGCTCGCAGATCGGCCGCCAGTGCTCGGCGCCGGAGGGTGGGCCGACCACGCTGACCGACCTGCCGGAGCGGCCGAGCACGCCGACGCCGAAGGAGCCGGCGCTCGCCGACACCGAGCCCAAGCGGCCCGGCGAGGCCGCGAACGTCCGTGAGGAAGGGACGCCCAAGCCGCCGGTCGGCGACGCGTCCGAGGGCAGCAAGACCACTAGGCGGGAATGATGCTCAACGATCGCGATCGCATCTTCACCAATCTGTACGGGCAGGGCGACTGGGGCCTCGAGGGCGCGCGCAAGCGCGGCGCCTGGGACGGCACCAAGGCGCTGCTCGAGAAGGGCCGCGACGGCATCGTCGCCGACATGAAGGCCTCCGGTCTGCGCGGCCGCGGCGGCGCAGGCTTCCCGACCGGCCTCAAATGGTCGTTCATGCCGAAGGCGTCGGACGGGCGGCCGAGCTATCTCGTCGTCAATGCCGACGAGTCCGAGCCCGGCACCTGCAAGGACCGCGAGATCCTTCGCCACGACCCGCACCTCTTGGTGGAAGGCTGCTTGGTCGCCGGCTTCGCGATGGGCGCGCATACCGGCTACATCTATGTCCGCGGCGAGTTCATCCGCGAGCGCGAGCGCCTTCAGGCGGCGATCGATCAGGCCTACGAGGCAAGACTGATCGGCAAGAACAACATCCACGGCTTCGACTTCGACCTCTACGTCCATCACGGCGCCGGCGCTTACATCTGCGGCGAGGAGACGGCCCTGCTCGAAAGCCTCGAGGGCAAGAAGGGCATGCCGCGGCTCAAGCCGCCGTTCCCGGCCAATGTCGGGCTCTATGGCTGCCCGACCACGGTGAACAACGTCGAGAGCATCGCGGTCGCGCCGACCATTCTCCGACGCGGTGCCGCATGGTTCGCCGGCCTCGGCCGGCCGAACAACACCGGAACGAAGCTCTTCTGCATCTCCGGGCACGTGAACAAGCCGTGCAATGTCGAGGAGGAGATGGGCATCCCGCTGCGCGACCTGATCGAGACCCATGCGGGGGGCGTGCGCGGCGGCTGGGACAATCTGCTCGCGGTGATCCCCGGTGGGTCGTCGGTGCGCTGCCTGCCGGCCGATCTCTGCAACGACCTGCCGATGGATTTCGACTCGCTGATGAAGCTGAAGTCGGGCCTCGGCACCGCGGCGGTGATCGTGATGGACAAGTCGACCGACATCGTCCGTGCGATCGCCCGCATCTCCTATTTCTACCGCCACGAAAGCTGCGGCCAGTGCACGCCCTGCCGCGAGGGGACGGGCTGGATGTGGCGCGTCGTCAGCCGGATGGCCGAGGGGCGCGCGGAAAAGCGCGAGATCGACATGCTGTTCGAGGTGTCGAAGCAGGTCGAGGGCCACACCATCTGCGCGCTCGGCGACGCCGCGGCGTGGCCGATCCAGGGCTTGATCACCCACTTCCGTGGCGAGATCGAGCGGCGCATCGACGAATACGCGGCGCGGCCCGACGCGGTCGGCGTGCGCGATCCGGGCGAGGTCCCGGTGGCGGCGGAATGACGCGAACACGAGGGAGGCAGCCCAGCACCCATGCGTCATGCCCGGCCTCGAGCCGGGCATCCATCGAGCGAAGACGATGGATCGCCGGGTCGAGCCCGGTGATGACGACGGGGAGAGGCGGTCGAGCAGGAACGAACGTGAGATGACAAAGATCGTCGTCGACGGCATCGAGGTGGACGTTCCGCCGGACTACACGCTCTTGCAGGCCTGCGAGGCGGCGGGCGCCGAGATTCCGCGCTTCTGCTTCCACGAGCGCCTGTCGATCGCCGGCAACTGCCGCATGTGCCTCGTGGAGCTGAAGGGCTCGCCAAAACCGGTGGCGAGCTGCGCCTGGGGCGTGCGCGACTGCCGGCCGGGGCCGAACGGCGAGCCGCCGCAGGTGCTGACGAAATCGCCGATGGTCAAGAAGGCGCGGGAAGGGGTGATGGAGTTCCTCCTCATCAACCACCCGCTCGACTGCCCGATCTGCGACCAGGGCGGCGAATGCGACCTGCAGGACCAGGCGATGGCCTACGGGGTCGATTCCTCGCGGTTCAAGGAGAACAAGCGGGCGGTCGAGGACAAGTATCTCGGTGCGCTCGTCAAGACCGCGATGAACCGGTGCATCCAGTGCACCCGCTGCGTGCGCTTCGCGACCGAGGTGGCCGGCGTGCCCGAGCTCGGCGCCATCGGCCGCGGCGAGGACATGGAGATCACCACCTATCTCGAGCAGGCGCTGACCTCCGAGCTGCAGGGCAACGTGGTCGATCTCTGCCCGGTCGGCGCGCTGACCTCGAAGCCCTACGCCTTCACCGCCCGCCCGTGGGAGCTGACGAAAACCCAGTCGATCGACGTGATGGACGCGGTCGGCTCGGCGATCCGGGTCGACACCCGCGGCCGCGAGGTGTTGCGCATCCTCCCGCGCGTCAACGAGGACGTGAACGAGGAGTGGATCTCCGACAAGACCCGCCACGTGGTCGACGGCCTGCGGGTGCAGCGGCTCGACCGGCCCTATGTGCGCGAGAGCGGCAAGCTGCGCCCCGCCTCCTGGAGCGAGGCGTTCCGGGCGATCGCGGCAAAGGTCGACGGCACCGGGCCGGGCCGGATCGGCGCCATCGCCGGCGATCTCGCCAGCGTCGAGGAGATGTTCGCGCTCAAGGAGCTGATGTCCGGGCTCGGCTCGCAGAACATCGACTGCCGGCAGGACGGCTCGGTGATCGATCCGGCCTGGGGCAAGGCGGCCTATCGCTTCAACCCGACCATTCCCGGCATCGAGACCGCGGACGCGCTGTTGATCGTCGGCGCCAATCCGCGCCGCGAGGCGGCGGTGCTCAATGCCCGCATCCGCAAGCGCTGGCGCGCGGGGCCGTTCCCGGTCGGCCTGATCGGCGAGCGGGTCGATCTCACCTATCCCTATCAGTATCTCGGTGCCGGCCCCGACACGCTCGCCGACCTCGCGGCCGGCAACGGCGAGTTCGCCGACATCCTGCGCAAGGCGGAGCGGCCGCTGGTGCTGCTCGGCAACGGCGCGACCGCGCGGCCGGACGGCGCGGCGATCGCCACGCTCGCCGCCAAGGCGGCGGTCGAGTTCGGCGCGGTGAAGGACGACTGGAACGGTTTTGGCGTGCTGCACACCGCGGCCTCGCGGGTCGGCGGCCTCGATATCGGCTTCGTGCCGGGGCAAAGCGGGCTCGACGCGACGCGGATGGCGGCGTTCGGCGGCCTCGACGTGCTGGTGCTGCTCGGCGCCGACGAGATCGACGTCGCCCCCGAAACCTTCGTCGTCTATATCGGCACCCATGGCGACCGCGGCGCCCACCGCGCCGACGTGATCCTGCCCGGCGCCGCCTACACCGAGAAATCGGGCATTTATCTCAACACCGAGGGGCGGGTGCAGATGGGCCTGCGGGCCGGCTTCCCGCCGGGCGAGGCCCGCGAGGACTGGGCCATTCTCCGCGCGCTGTCGGAAATCCTCGGCCGTACCCTGCCGTGGGATTCGCTGCTCGCGCTGCGCACCGCGCTCTACCAGGCGCACCCGCATCTGCAGCGGCTCGACGTGGTGGCGCCCGGCACGCCCGCGGAAGTCCACCGGCTCGCCGGCCGCTCCGGCACGCCCGACAAGGGCGCCTTCGTGCCGGCGGTGTCCGACTTCTACCTGACCAACCCGATCGCCCGCGCCTCCGTGGTGATGGCCGAGTGCTCCGCGCTCGCCCGCGACCACGACGCGCTGCGCGCCGCGGAGTAGCCCCCGATGGCCGAGCTTTGGACCGACTACATCTGGCCGCTGCTGATCATCGTGATCCAGAGCCTCGCGGTGCTGCTGATCCTGATGACGGTGATCGCCTACGTCCTCTATGCCGACCGCAAGATCTGGGCGGCGGTGCAGATCCGGCGCGGCCCCAACGTGGTCGGGCCATGGGGGCTGCTGCAATCCTTCGCCGACATGATGAAGTTCGCCCTCAAGGAGCCGATCATCCCGGACGGCGCCAACAAGGGCTTGTTCATCCTGGCGCCGCTCGTCACCTGCGTGCTGGCGCTGTCGGCCTGGGCGGTGATACCGGTCGCCGACGGCTGGGCGGTCGCCGACATCAATCTCGGCATCCTCTACGTCTTCGCGATCTCCTCGCTCAGCGTCTACGGCATCATCATGGCCGGCTGGGCGTCGAACTCGAAATACGCCTTCCTGTCGGCGCTGCGCTCGGCCGCCCAAATGGTCTCCTACGAGGTCTCGATCGGCTTCGTGATCATCACCGTGCTGCTGTGCGTCGGCTCGCTCAATCTGTCCGACATCGTGCGGGCGCAGGACAGCGAGTGGGGCATGCTCGGCTGGTACTGGCTGCCGCTCTTTCCGATGTTCATCATCTTCTTCGTGTCGGCGCTGGCCGAGACCAACCGGCCGCCGTTCGACCTCGTCGAGGCGGAGTCGGAGCTGGTCGCCGGCTACATGGTCGAGTACGGCTCGACGCCCTACGTGCTGTTCATGCTCGGCGAGTACGTGGCGATCACCACCATGTGCGCGCTGTGCACCATCCTGTTTCTCGGCGGCTGGCTGTCGCCGATCCCGTTCGCGCCCTTCACCTGGGTGCCGGGGGTGATCTGGTTCACCCTCAAGGCGCTGGCGGTGTTCTTCATGTTCGCGCTGGTGAAGGCGTTCGTGCCGCGCTACCGCTACGACCAGCTCATGCGGCTCGGCTGGAAGGTCTTCCTGCCGATCTCGCTGTTCATGGTGGTGGTGGTGGCTGGCGTGCTGCAATACGGGGGCTGGCGGTGAACGCGAGGACGACACGATGAGACTCGATCTGGCCGCCCGGCAGCTATTCCTCCTGGAGTTCGTGCAGGCGATCGGCCTGTCGATGCGCTATTTCTTCAAGCCGAAGCCGACCATCAACTATCCGTTCGAGAAGAACCCGCTGTCGCCGCGCTTCCGCGGCGAGCACGCGCTGCGTCGCTATCCGAACGGCGAGGAGCGCTGCATCGCCTGCAAGCTGTGCGAGGCGATCTGCCCGGCCCAGGCGATCACCATCGAGGCGGGGCCGCGCCGTAACGACGGCACGCGGCGCACCACCCGCTACGACATCGACATGGTGAAGTGCATCTATTGCGGCTACTGCCAGGAGGCGTGCCCGGTGGACGCGATCGTCGAGGGGCCGAACTTCGAGTTCGCCACCGAGACCCGTGAAGAGCTCTATTACGACAAGGCGCGGCTGCTCTCGAACGGCGACCGCTGGGAGCGCGAGATCGCCCAGAACATCGCGCTCGACGCGCCCTACCGGTGAGAGCGATGAGCGGCAAGACGACTCTTTCGACGATTGCGGCTTCACCTCTCCCCGCGTGCGGGGAGAGGTCGGCCTTCGCGCCGCCGGCGCGCAGGCCGGGTGAGGGGGCGCCGCGCCCCGTCGCCGACCCCCCCGCGCCCCCCCCCCCCCC
>NZ_AKZI01000084.1 GCF_000293785.1 Rhodovulum sp. PH10
CGGTCTGCGAGGCGTTGTCGGCGTTCTGCTTGATGTTGGCCGCCATCTCCTCCATCGACGAGGAGGCCTCCTCGGCGGAGGCCGCCTGCTCGGTCGCGCCCTCGGAGAGCTGCTCGGCGCTCGACGACAGCTGCTGGCTGCCGGCCGACACGTTGTCGGAGGCGCCGAGCGCCTCGGACACCACCTGCCGCAGCCGCAGCACCATCGTGTTGACGTGCTCGACCAGCTCGCCGATCTCGTCCTTCGAGGTCTTGTCGATCGTCTGGGTGAGATCTCCGCCGGCGACCGCCTGCGCGAGCGCGCCGGCCCGTCCGAGCGAGCGGCTGATGCTCATCGCGATCCACGTCGCGGTGCCAACGCCGACCACCAGCGCCGCGCCCAGCGCGATCAGCATCCAGAAGGTCGCCTTGGCCGTGGCATCGCTCGCCTCCTGCTTCGCCTCCTTCAGATAGCTGTCCAGGATCCCGGTCAGCTTGTCGAAGTTCTGCTCGATCTCGTCGGCGAGCCGCCGCGCCTCGGTGTTGGACAGCTCGCGCGCGCCGTCGGGATTTCCTTGCTGCACGGCGGCCCGGATCCGCTCCTCGACCGCGCCGAGCTGCTGCGTCGCGCTGCGGATGTTGGCCCAGTAGGACTTGCCGGCCCCGCTCGACGCCGCCTCGTCGACGTCGTATTTCTTCATCAGATCACGCTGCCGCTCCACCATCCGCTGCTCGTACCTGGCGGCGTCGGCGGGATTGCTCGCCAGAAGATAGTTCTTCTCGGCCCTGATCAGCTCGACCACGTCGATGTTGCGCTGCATGGTGTTCTCGAGCCGCTGCGCGGGACCGTCGACCAGCTCCCGCATCGCCTTGTCGGCCGCGCCGAGATTGGAGATGCCGAGCCACGCGGTCGCCGCCGAGAGCGCGATGACGAAGGCGAAGGCGAGGCCGAGCTTGAGCTTGATGGTGAACCGCATCAGTGTTCTCCTGGACGCGCGAGCGCGAGTGTCGCGGAGCTTCGGTCGTGCTTGGGTGCCTCGTTCGCCGGCTCCGCGGCGCCGGACACGAGAATGCGGGCGATGTCGGGAACGACGATGAAGTCGTCGCCGTGCTTGCCGATGAACCGGATGTAGTCCTGCCGCCAGCGGGTGCCGACCCGCGGCACCTCCGACAGCGCGGTGGCGTCGAGCGTCGTCACCTCGTGCACCTTGTCGGCGCGGATGCCGACCACCGTCGGCACCCGATCGACGTCGATCTCGATCACCACGATGCGGGTGTCGATGGTGTCGGCGGTCTGCTCCATGCCGAACTTCAGCCGCAGGTCGGCGAGCGGCACCACCTTGCCGCGCACGTTGATGAGGCCGGCGACGAACGGCTGCGCGCCCGGCACCTCGGTGATCGGCACGAGGTCGAGGATTTCCCGCACATGGACCGCCTCGAGGGCGAACGTCTGCCCCTGCAGGTCCATCGTGATCACCTCGAGCGCGTCGTGGCCCGGCTCTGCCATCTTTGCCTCCTGCCTCAGCCCGCGGCCTTCAGACGCTCTTCCTGCGCCTGGCCGTGAGCGACGAGTTGCGGCACGTCGAGAATGAGCGCGACGCTGCCGTCGCCGAGAATGGTGGCGCCCGAGAACATCTCCACCTCGGCGTGCAGCCGCGACAGCGACTTGATCACCGTCTGATGGTCGCCGATCACCTGATCGACCACCAGGCCGACATGCATGCCCTCGGCGGAGACGATGATGACCTTCTGATAAGGATCGGGCGGCGTGCGGGTGGCGAACTGCTCGCGCAGGCGGATGAACGGCACGAGGTCGCCGCGGATGTTGAGGAAGCACCGGCCGGTCGAGCGGAGGTCGTCCTCCGGCGTCAGCTCGACGCATTCCTCCACCGCGCCGAGCGGGATGACGTAACGGCCGTTGCCGACCCGCACCAGAAGCCCGTCGATGATGGCGAGCGTCAGCGGCAGGCGCAGCGTCACCTCCGAGCCGCGGCCGGCGGTCGAGCGCACCTCGATGGAGCCGCGCAGCTCCTCGATGGTGCGCTTGACGACGTCCATGCCGACGCCGCGGCCCGACAGGTTGGTCACCTCGCGCGCGGTCGAGAAGCCGGCGGCGAAGATCAGCTTGAACAGCTCCTCGTCGGTCACCTTGGCGCCCGGCGCGACCAGCCCGTTCTCCTCGGCCCGCGCCTGGATGCGCTCGCGATCGAGCCCGCGGCCGTCGTCGGCGACCGAGATCAGCACCGCGGCGCCGGCGTGCCGTGCGGTCAGCATCACCCGGCCGGCGGCCGGCTTGCCGGCGTCGATCCGGCGCTCGCGCGGCTCGATCCCGTGGTCGGCGGCGTTCCTGATCAGATGGACCAGCGGATCGGCGAGCCGCTCGATCACCGTCTTGTCGAGCTCGGTCTCCTCGCCCGACGTGATCAGCTCTATGTCCTTGCCGAGATCGCGGGAGAGATCGTAGACCAGCCTGCGGAACCGGCCGAACAGCGAGCCGATCGGCATCATCCGCACGCCCATCGTCGTGTCCTGCAGCTCGCGCGCGAGCCGCTCGATCTCCTCCACCACCGACTTCACCTGCGGGTCGTGCGTCTGCGCGGTGATCTGCTTGAGCCGCGAATGGGCGATCACCAGCTCGCCGACCTGATCCATCAGCTCGTCGAGCCGCTCGGCCGGCACCCGCACGCTGCCGCTCGCCTTGGCGGTCGCTGCGCCCTTCTGCGCCTGCGCCGCGGGCTCTGCCGCGGCAGCCGCCGGCGACGGCGACGGCCCCGGCGCGGAGGACTTCGGCGCCGCCTTGGTGCCGACCTCCGCCCAGTTCACCGGCGCGATCGCTGCAGTGGCGGGGCTGCCCTGCCCGGCCGAATTCGACGACGACGACGACGACGGCGACGCCGGCGTCGGCGCCGCCGCGCCCTCCTCGGCGCCCTGCGCGTCGACCGCCTCGATGATCAGCTCCATGTCGTCGAGCAGGAACAGAAACACCTGCTCGATCGCGTCGCGCGGATGCGCGGTCGTCACCGTCGCCTCCCAGCCGACCAGACAGTCGGTCGGATCGAGATCCTCGAGCGGCGGAATCTTTGTGGTGTCGGCGATCACCGTCGCCTCGCCGAGCTCGCGCAGCTCGTCGATCAGCAGAAGCGGGTTCGAGCCGGTCGCCATCGCGTTCTTCGGCAGGCGGAAGCGCACCCGCCAGGTGCGCACCGCACGCGCTGCGGCGGTCGCCGAAGCGGGCGCCGGCGCGGCAGGCCCTGCCGCCACTGCGGCGGCCGCCGGCACGCCGACCGTCGCGGCATCGATCGCCGCCTGCAGGCGGCCGAGAATGGCGTCGCCGGCCGCCTCGTCGGCCTCGGCCGGCGTCTCGATCAGACGGCGCATCTGATCCTTGGCCGCGAGCGTCAGCGCGATCAGCTCGGCGGTCGCGCGCACGCGGCCCTTGCGGATCAGGTCGAACGCCGTCTCGACGTGATGCGTGAAGCCGGCGACGCGCTCGAAGCCGAACATCGCGCCGGAACCTTTGATCGTGTGCAGCGCGCGGAACGCGGCGTCGATCAGATCGGCATCGGTCGGGCGGTGGCCGAGGTCGAGCAGCGTGTGCTCGAGCTGCTCGAGCAGCTCCTGCGCTTCCTGGCGGAAGGTTTCGATCGGATCGGGTGAGGTCATGCGCCGAGCACCTTCTTCACCACGGCGACGAGCTGGTCCTGCTGGAACGGCTTGGTGATCCAGCCGGTGGCACCGGCGTCCTTCGCCTCCTTCTTCATGCCCGCATCGGATTCGGTCGTGAGAAAGATGATCGGCACGCCGCGATAGCTCGGCAGCTTGCGCAGCTCACGGATCAGCGTGAGGCCGTTCATCACCGGCATGTTGAGATCGGTGACGATCATGTCGACGGCATTGGCCTGCGCCTTGGCGAGCCCGTCGGCGCCGTCGTTCGCCTGCAGCACCTTGTAGCCTGCGCCCTGCAGCGTCAGCTGCACCATCTGCCGAACGCTCGCGGAGTCGTCGACGCTGAGAATGGTCTTGGTCATCGCGCACCCGTTCCGTTCGTCCACAAGGCCGTGTCGCTCGCACGATCCTCCGCGTCGCCGGCGAGAAAGCCCGCGCGCGCCAGCGCGTCCTTCAGCGCACCGTCGGCGGGCGATGTGAGACACAGCGTCTTGCCGGCCTTGGCGGCGCTGCGCCGCGCGGCGATCAGAAGCTGCATCAGGCTCAGGTCGAACTCGCTCGTTCCGGCGAGCGACACCTCGATCGCGTCGTGCTGCGCGAGCGCGGCGATCAGCTTGCCGTGAGAGGTCTGAATGGTGCGCACGATCTGCGCTCCGTCGAGCTCAACTCGCGCGGTGTCGTTGCTCGTGCTGTCCACGTGGCTTTCCCCGCTTCCCGCCGCGGCGCGGGAGAAGGCCCGCGGGCCGAGCCCGCATCTTTCACACGCCCGGAGGTTTCATAGTCGATGTCCGAACGTTGCCCCGATGAACATTACCAACGGTTAAACGGGAAAGAACGGCAGAGATGGTGGAGAAAAGGTAACCCCGTAAACGATAGTTATGAAAAAACGCCCCGTGACATCGTGAAAGACGTTTTCCAACAGAGACTTGCGAACGATGCCGGCAGAGCGAGACGATCGGCTTACGCGGGAAACCGGACGTGCTCGGCTCGATTTTTCGGGTATCTCGATACGGATTGTTCAGCGCATAGTCGCAGCAATACGCATGCGACGCGCCGGTTCGAATTTTAGCAGTTTTGTCGCCGGGTGACTTTTACCACGATCTGCCGTGACGCGACGCGACGCCGGCGCGGCCGGCGAGGACCGTGAATCGCCGGCGACCCCGCGGGCCGGGAACGGTCGAAAAGACCGTCGTGCCGCCGTCACGCCGGCGGCAGGTCGCCCGCCGCCCAGCCGGCCTGCGTCGCCGCGAAGAAATCGGCGAAGCGCTGCTCGGCGATCGCCGCCCGCACGCCCGCCATCAGCTCCTGAAAATAGGCGATGTTGACGAGCGACAGATACATCGCGCCGAGCATCTCGTTCGCCCGGATCAGATGATGCAGATAGGCACGCGACACCGCGCGGGCAATTCGGCACGGGCTGTCGGCGTCGAGCGGGCGCGGATCCTCGGCGTGACGGGCGTTTTTGAGATTGACCGGGCCGCGGCGGGTGTAGGCGAGGCCATGGCGGCCGTTGCGGGTCGGCAGCACGCAGTCGCACATGTCGATGCCGCGCACCGCGACCTTCAGGAGATCGTCCGGCGTGCCGACGCCCATCAGATAACGGGGCCGGTCGGCGGGCAGCAGCGGCGCCGTCTGCTCGATCATCGACAGCATGGTCTCCTGCGGCTCGCCGACCGCGAGGCCGCCGATCGCATAGCCCTGAAAATCCATCTCGACCAGCGCGCGAGCACTCTCACGACGCAGTGCCGGGTCGTCGCCGCCCTGCACGATCGCGAACAGCGCGCGGCCGCTCGAAAGATCTTGCTCGAAGGCGCGCTTGCAGCGCTCCGCCCAGCGCAGCGACAGCGTCATCGCCCGCTCGAGCTCGGTCCGCGGCGCCGGCAGCGCCACGCACTCGTCGAGCTGCATCGCGATGTCGGAGCCGAGCAGACGCTGAATCTCCACCGCCCGCTCGGGCGAGAGCGCCACCATCGCGCCGTCGATGTGCGAGCGAAACGTCACCCCCGCTTCGTCGACCTTGCGCAGCTCGGACAGCGACATCACCTGGAAGCCGCCGGAATCGGTGAGGATCGGGCCCGGCCAGCCCATGAAGGCGTGCAGGCCCCCGAGCTTTGCGATGCGTTCGGCGCCCGGCCGCAGCATCAGATGATAGGTGTTGGAGAGCACAATGTCGGCGCCCGCCTCCCGCACCTCGTGCCAGTGCACGCCCTTCATCGCCGCCTGCGTGCCGACCGGCATGAAGGCGGGCGTGCGCACGGTGCCGTGCGGCGTCTCCAGCTCGCCGAGGCGAGCCTCTCCGTCGGTCGCGATCAGGCGGAATTTCATCGGTCGGTCCGGAACAGCAGCGTGGCGTCGCCGTACGAATAGAAACGATAGCCGCTTTCGATCGCGTGCGCATAGGCGCGCTGCATGGCATCGAGCCCGCAAAAGGCGGAGACCAGCATGAACAGCGTCGAGCGCGGCAGGTGGAAGTTCGTGAGCATCAGATCGGCCGCGCGAAAACGGTAGCCGGGGGTGATGAAGATCGCGGTGTCGTCGGAGAACGGGCGGATGGTGCCGTCGGGGTCGGCGGCGCTTTCGAGGAGGCGCAGCGAGGTCGAGCCGACCGCGAGGATGCGGCCGCCGTTTTTCCGCGCCGCGTTCAGCGCGGCGGCGGTCGCTTCGCTCACCACGCCGTGCTCCGAATGCATGTGGTGCTGGTCGGTGTCGTCGACCTTCACCGGCAGGAAGGTGCCGGCGCCGACATGCAACGTCACCGTGTGCAGGCCGATGCCGGCGTCACGCAGGCGGGCGAGAAGATCGTCGGTGAAATGCAGGCCGGCCGTCGGCGCGGCGACGGCACCCTCTTCGCGGGCAAAGAGCGTCTGATAGTCGGCGCGGTCGCGCTCGTCGGCGGCGCGGCGCGCGGCGATGTAGGGCGGCAGCGGCATCGTGCCCGAGGCTTCGATCGCCTCGTCGAGCGCCGGCCCGTGAAAGCCGAAGGCGAGCGTCACCTCGCCGGCCTCGCCCTTCTCCTCCACCGTCGCGTCGAGCTGGCCGAGCAGGCACACGCGGCCCTCGGCGCCGAACCGCACGCGGTCGCCGACCGAGAGTTTTTTCGCGCCCTTCACCAGCGCGCGCCAGCGCGAGCCGTCGCGCCGCTCGATCAGCGTCGCCTCGATGCGCGCCTCGGCGCCGCGGCCGAGCCGGCGGCCGAACAGCTGCGCCGGAATCACCTTGGTGTCGTTGACGACGATCTGATCACCGAGACGCAAGAGCGACGGCAGGTCCCGCACCACGCGATCGTCGAGCGCCGGCGCACCCGCCGCTTCGCTCGGCCGCACCACCAGCAGGCGGGCGGAATCGCGCGGGCTCGCCGGCCTCAGCGCGATGCGCTCTGGCGGCAGCTCGAAGTCGAACAGATCTGTTCGCATGGACGGAAATGATTTTGCAAGAGCGGCGCCCGCCTTTCCGCAACCGCAGGGCGCGGAGCGCGGAGCGGGGCGCGGGGCAGATCCGCCGGACGAGGCACGCCCCCTCGAAGCCGCCAGGAGCGTCGGGGAAGAAGACCTCTCCCCGCGAGCGGGGAGAGGTTTTTTCGCGATCACGCGGCGTCGAGCACCATGCGGGCGGTGACGATCTTGTCCGGGTCGGTGACCGGCTCGCCGCGCTTGATCTTGTCGACGTTCTCCATGCCGTCGACCACCATGCCCCACACGGTGTACTGGCCGTCGAGCCAGGGCGCGTCGGTGAAGCAGATGAAGAACTGGCTGTCGCCGGAATCCGGGCTTTGCGCGCGCGCCATCGAGACGGTGCCGCGGGTGTGCTTCTCCTTGGAGAACTCGGCCTTCAGCTTCTGGCCCGAGCCGCCGGTGCCGGTGCCGTGCGGGCAGCCGGTCTGCGCCATGAAGTCCTCGATCACCCGGTGGAACACGATGCCGTCGTAGAACTTCTCACGCACCAGCTGCTTGATGCGGGCGACGTGGGTCGGCGCGAGGTCCGGGCGCATCTCGATCGTCACCGGGCCCTTGGTGGTCTCCAGCACGAGCGTGTTCTCGGTCGGTTCGGTCATGTCGTCTCACTGTCCCTGATTGGCTGTCGTCGTTGGTGGCGGTCGCGACCGCCGTCACTTCATGTCGGCGGCGACCTGCATCCGCACAATCTTGTCGGGGTCGCTCACCGCACCGTTGCGCGCCGGCGAGCCCTTCTTGATCTTGTCCACCACGTTCATGCCGCTCACCACCTCGCCGACCACGGTGTACTGGCCGTCGAGGCTCGGGGCCGGCGCGAACATGATGAAGAACTGGCTGTTGGCGGAGTTCGGATCGCTGGTGCGGGCCATGCCGACCATGCCGCGCTTGAACGGCACGTTGGAGAACTCGGCCGGCAGGTCGGGATATTTCGAGCCGCCGGTGCCGTTGCCGAACTCGCCGTCGCCGGTCTGCGCCATGAAGCCGTCGATCACCCGGTGGAACGGCACGTTGTCGTAAAAGCCTTCGCGGGCGAGCCGCTCGATGCGCGCGGCGTGCTTGGGCGCGAGGTCGGTGCGCAGCGCGATGACGATGCGGCCTTTGTTGGTGTCGAGCACCACGGCGTGCTGGGGATCGACGCCCTTGGGCAGCGACACCGTTTGCGCCTGCACGGCGGTGGCGAGCATCAGCACGGCGAACGCGGTGATCACTCGAATCATGGCTTGTCCCTGACGGTTGTGGATGAGAACGCGGGTCGCGCCGCACCTGCGGCGCGGTCGGGCGGCCGGTGCGCGCCTATCCGGCGCGGGCCTGGGCGAATTTCGCCCGCAGGCGGGCCGCCACCACCGGCGGCACGAAGGACGACACGTCGCCGCCCATCGCGGCAATCTGGCGAACCAGTGTGGCGGTGATCGGGCGCACCAGCGGCGAGGCCGGCAGGAACACGGTGGAGACCTCCGGCGCCAAGGCCTGGTTCATCCCGGCGAGCTGCATCTCGTAGTCGAGGTCGGAGCCGTCGCGCAGCCCGCGAATCAGCACGGTGGCGTGCTCGGCGCGCGCGGTCGCGACCGCCAGCCCGTCGAAGGTGGTGACGGAGATCTCGCAGCTTTCCGCGGCGGCGAGCGGGCCGCAGGTGTCGGCCAGCATCTCGGCGCGCTCGGCGGCGGAGAACAGCGGCGCCTTGCCGGGATGGATGCCGATCGCCAGCACGAGGCGGTCCGTCAGCCGGGCGGCCTGGCGGACGACGTCGAGGTGACCGTTGGTGACCGGGTCGAACGAGCCGGCATAAAGGGCGGTGCGCATCGTGCGGGTCTAGCCTGCGGGGACGCGGCCGGCAAGCCGGCGGCTTTTTCGGGGCATCGGAGCCTCAGAGACCGTTTGGAAACTCGGACGCGGGCTGCGTTGCGGCGCGAACTGCCGGAGGCCAGGAGCAAAGCGA
>NZ_AKZI01000085.1 GCF_000293785.1 Rhodovulum sp. PH10
GCCGCCCGCCGGCACCCCGCCGACCGGTGCGGCTCCGACCGCGACGTCGCCCGCGCCCCGCGCGCCGTCGCCGGGCGCCGCCGCGACCGGTGCTCCGCCTCGCGGTCCCGCGACACATGGTGCCGCCGGCGGCACTGCCGCGCCGCCGCACGCCCCGCCGGCCGCCCGGGAGCGGTGAGGCACTCGTGCCCGAGGGCGCCGACCCCGAGGGCGCCGACCCCGAGGGTGCGCGTGCCACCGTCCGCCGCCCGCGCGGCTTGCCTGCCGAATGATGCGACGCCCCTCTCCGCCACGCGGAGGGGGGCGTTTTCCGCTTCGGGAGTGGTTTCGGATTCGGACGCCGCTGAAAATCAACGGCCCGGAGCGGAGCCGGTCACCACCGGCGCGTCGGGGCGGGCGGACCAGGCCGACCAGGAGAGCTTGTAGAGGCGCACCTTGGTGAAGCCGAGCTCCTGAAGAATCCCGAACGTCTCCGAGGCGCGGTTGCCGCTCTGGCAATAGACGATCGTCTCCTTGGTCGGATCGAGCGTCTCGTAGAGCTTGCGCAGCTCCGCCGTGGGCTTCAGCGCCATGCCGCTCGTGTCGGCGATCTGCCGCCGTGCGAGCTTTTGGGCGGCGTCGGGATCGACCCAGTTCTGCTCGTAGGGGATGTTGACCGCCCCCGGCACGTGGCCGCCGCGCGGACCGCGCACGTCGAGGCCGACATATTCCGCCGGGGTGCGCACGTCGAGGATTTGCACGTCGGGATTTTTCACACGGGCGATCAGCTCGTCGGTCGTCACCGTCATCGCGGTGTTCGGCCGAATCCGGATGCTCACCGGCGTGCGCGGCGTCTCTCCGGCGACGAGCGGCTTGCCGGCTTCCACCCAGCCCTCGACGCCGTCGTGGAAGACCGAGGCGTGCGTGCCGCCGAAATAGCGCACCGCGGCGAGCGCCGCATAGGCGACCGGGCTGCCGCGGTGGGCATAGACGACGACCTCCTTGCCGAGATCGATGCCGGCGGCGGACAAGGTCTTCTCGGCCCTCACCAGCGCGTCGAACTCGCGCGGCGTCGGCAGCCGCAGGATGTCGGCCGCGCCGTCCACCGTCACCGCGCCCGGCAGATGTCCCTGCCGATAGGCCGCCGGCTCCCGCACGTCCCACACGATCGCGCCGCGTGCGATCGCCTGCTCGACGCCGCTCGCATCGAGAATGTCGGCTGCGGCGGGATGCGCGGTGATCAGCAGAAACGGCAGGGCGAGGAGCGCGAGAAGTCGGGACATGGCGGGGAGAGCACCGGGGTACGAGGCGCCGGGCGACGCACGCGGCGCGCCGCAGCCACTAAAATATGCGAATACGTGCGTCTTTGATCGAGATCATCGGAAATGCCGGGGCGATCTGCGATCGCTTCCGCACCGGCCGGCGCTCCCCAGCGCCCGCCGCGACGCTTTTGCACGGCCACCGGGAGCACGCGCAGGGGCATTTGTCCTTGACCTTTGCAGGTTCGAGAGCAATATAACGTTATAACCTTCATCGTCGAAGTATGAATATTGTCTTCCGCGAATAGCACTCGAAGGGATCCGCCATGACCGCGATCACCGCCCCCGAACCCAATCGCCGCGACTTCCTGTTCCTCGCGACCGGCGCCGTCGGCGCGGTCGGTGTGGCCGCGACCGCCTGGCCCCTGCTCGATCAGATGAATCCCGATCGCGAGACGATCGCCTCCGGCGTGCCGATCGAGGTCAATCTGGCGCCGATCTCCGAGGGGCAGATCGTCAGCCTGTTCTGGCGCGGCAAGCCGATCTTCGTGCGCCATCGCACGGCCGCCGAGATCGCCAAGGAAGAGGCGACGCCGCTGGCGGCGCTGATGGATCCGCAGTCGGACGCCGACCGCGTGAAGGCCGGCCATGCGCAGTGGCTGGTCGTCTATGCGAGCTGCACCCATCTCGGCTGCATCCCGCTCGGCCATCAGGGCGAGTGGGACGGCTGGTTCTGCCCGTGCCACGGGTCGCAGTACGATGCCTCCGGCCGCGTCCGCCACGGACCGGCCGCCCTCAACCTGCCGGTGCCGCCTTACGCCTTCGTGGACGACACGACGATCCGCATCGGCGAACCCGAAGGAGTCGCGTGAGAATGTCCGTGCGTGTGGCCGTCGCCAGCCAGAATTTCCGCACCGTGACCGGCCATGCCGGCAAGGCCCGTCGCTTCATCGTGTTCGAGGCGGAGGCCGGGAAGGCGCCGCGCGAGGTGGAGCGGCTCGATCTGCCGATGGAGCAGTCGATTCACGAGTTCCAGGGCGAGAGCGGCCATCCGCTGTTCTCGGTGAAGGCGGTGATCGCCGGCAGCGCCGGCGCCGGCTTCGTGCAGCGGCTCGCCGCGCACGGCGTCGAGGCGGTCACCACGGCGGAGCTCGATCCGGCCTCGGCGGTGGCGAATTATCTGGCCGGGACGCTGGAGCCGGCGGCACCGCACGAGCACGGGCACGAGGGTCACGGCGAAGGCCACGATCACGAGCACCACGACCACGATCACGGCGAGGGCGGCTGCTGCTGCAGCTGCGGCAACTGATCGACGCCTGCCGATCGGCATGCATTCTCGGCCACGGGCCGGGATGTAGGTTTTTCGCCCGCGTCCCGGCCCGTGGCTTTTCTGGTTCGGGACGGTCGAGAAGATCGGCCATGCGAGCCGTGCGACGAGAAAACGACCGCCGGGCGGGGGGATGGGCCCGTCCGGCGGTCGTCGGTGGCGTATGCGGGGTGGTCTCGTCGTGGGTCGAGAGATCGCGGCGTCGATCTCTGGTGTCGCGCGCCGTGTCGCGGGGCGACGCGTCGCGGGGGGGATGCGGCGCGCCGGCGCGTCGGCCCGGCCACGAGACTGTCGTCCGGCTCGAGAGCCGGCGGCACGAGAGCCGTCAGGCCTTGGCGGCGCCGCAGGTGTTGATGCCGAGGATCGAGTAGAGCGGACAGCTCGACATCGCGGCGGTGGCGAGCGGCACCACGCCGATCCACGCCCAGATCGGGCCGCCAGTCAGCGCCCAGGCGATCAGCGCCACGCCCACGATCGCGCGCAGCAGACGATCCATCGTACCCATGTTCTTCGCCAGCATGGCAAGTCCTCGCTCGGTTCTACGGTTTCCCTCGGGGATGACCCGGAAACTAGAGAGCGCCGCCGCACGCGTCTGTGACGAAGTCACGATGATGCGCGCACGATGCCGCGCCCGCCCGTCACGAGGGCGTGAGGAGAGCCGTGGAAAAGACCGTCAGGAGGAGGCGGCGGCGCGCAGCGAGGCGGCGTTCTTCACCTCGATGCGGCCACGGCCGAGCGTCACCCAGCCGCGCCGCTCGAACGTTTTCAGATGTCGGCTCACCACCTCGCGGGCGGTGCCGATCTCGGCGGCGAGCTGCTGGTGGGTGATCCACAAAGCGCGGGTGTCGGCGGCGAGCGCCAGCAGGCGGGCGGCGAGGCGCGTCTCGATCGACTCGAAGGTGACCGTCTGTATCACCCGCATCAGGTCGGCCATCCGCTCGGCGTGAGCGAGAAACACGAAGCTGCGAAAGGCGGCCGAGCGGGCGAGCAGGTCGTTGAAGGCGCGCTCGGGCAGCGCCACCGCCTCGACCGCCGTCTCGGTGACGGCATACGCGCTGTAGCGGTCGCAGGACAGGAGCGCCATCGTGGTGAGGATGCAGATCGACCCCGGCGTCAGCCGGTAGAGCACGATCTCGTTGCCGTCGGCGTCGAGCTGATAGACCCGGATGCGACCCGTCCGCACGAACAGGAACGAGCCGCACGCCTCGTTCGGCTCGAACACGGTGGCGTCGGCCGGCAGGTTCACCGGGGTGGCTCGGGCACACAGGAGCGCGCGCTCGTCGGCGGGAAGACGCGCGAGCGGCGGGAACAGGGCGAGCCATGCCTCGTCGGAGCGGCTCATCGGGTCGTGCACATTCACCGGACGATCTCTACCACAATCCGTGCCGTCCCGCCTCCGCCGCATCGCCTCCGCCGTCCCGCCTCCGCCGCCTGGCCTTCGCGCCGAAGCGCGCACCGGGCTGGCGCGGCCGGCGCGGCTCCGCTACCAAGCGGAGCGTCGCGGCCGCACCATCCTGCGGACCGGAAACCCCCGAGCTTTGCGAGAGACGTCTCATGAGCGACCTGAAGATCATCGCCGGCCCGTTCACCTTCGAGGCCCGCTTCGAGCGCGAGGCGGCGCCGAAGACGTGCGAAGCGTTCGCCGCGCGGCTGCCGTTCGTCAGCAAGGTGGTGCACGTGCGCTGGAGCGGCGAGGGGGTGTGGATCCCGCTCGGCGACTATTCCTTCGGCGTCGACTACGAGAACGCCACCAGCTACCCCGCGCCGGGCGAGATCATCCTCTATCCGGGCGGCATCAGCGAGACCGAGATTCTGCTCGCCTATGGCGGTGTGCGGTTCGCCAGCAAGGTCGGCCAGCTCGCCGGCAACCATTTCCTCACGCTCACCGCCGGCCGCGAGAACTTGGTCGCGCTGGGCAAGCTCGCGCTGTGGGAAGGCGCCCAGCCGATCCGCTTCGAGGCCGTCTGACGGCGGCGCGAGCGAGGGCAGAGGCGGGCGCAGAGACCGGCCGAAAAATCACTGCGGCGTGCGGGGATGCCGCGCGCCGAGGCCGAGCCGCAGCTTTCGCGGGCCGAGCCCGTGGAACAGCCACACCCAGGCGCCGACCAGCGAGGCGAGCAGCATCACCACGGTGTCGCGCTTCCACGCGTGCGGCAGGATGTCGGTCCACACGAAGATCACCACCAGCACCGCGACCACCGCGGTGGCGATCAGCGCCACCCGCATGCGGCCGACATTGGTCTCGACGATCCAGCCGACCAGCGTCAGCGCCAGCGCGATGACGAGGCCGATCATCCACACCACCGCGACGCCGATCACCGCCGATTCGAGATCGGCCGGGTCGGACACCCGGTCCGGGCCGCTGACGTGCAGCCACCACAGCGCGAACAGCGCGATGCTGGCCAGCGAGGCGGCGAGGATCGCCACCAGCGAGCGCTGGAAGCGGCGGGCGAACACGTCGCTCTTGGGCGGGGCGAGCCGCCACACGGCATAAGCGGCGAGAAGCGACACGGCCATGAAGCCGAGCGCGGTCGTCAGCATCGCCAGATGGCCGAGCGAGGGGGCGAGCGCATCGCGCAACCCGTCGAGCACCGCGGTCTCGAGGCCGAGCAGATTGTGGCCCCACCACCAGGTGGCGATGATCGGCGCCGAGCTCAGCGCCAGCACCAGGGTCGCCGCCACCGCCTCGTAGCCGACCGCGAGCACGCGCGAGTGCGGGCGGGGCGCCACCATCAGCGCCGCGGCTCCCGCCGCCGCCGCCACGATCAGCGCGGCCAGCACCAAAAACTCCGCCAGCGCGGCCGGCAGCACCGTGGCGAGGGCGTCTCTCAGCGCATCGAGGATTGCGAACACGGGCACTTACGGCGGCACGCCGCCGCTCCCTTCCGGCAAGGACGTTAGGACGGACGCCACGGCATCACAATGGTCGCAGCCCGTATGGTTCCGGATGACTTGTCACGGTATCCCGGCGCGTCGCAAGGGGGCCGGACGTCGCGGCCCCGCGCCATGCGGCCGCGTGGTGGCGGAGCGCCGCCGCATCGGCCCGCCCGGCGCATGGCTCGCGGGGCGGGTTCTGCCGCGCGCCCCGAGGTATCGGCCGGACGGGTGGGGCCGATTCATCGCCTCCGACTCGGTAAAACTCGCCTCGTCTCGTCCTAGTCGACTGAGCAGTCTTCCGAATCGGGCTGATCCTGAGCGGGCTGATCCCGATTTCGGACGAGTTCGCCCGGTGCTTCACTGTGCCATGGAAGCTGGTGGGGCGGTTGGGAAAGAGGACGACCCCGATGTTCACCCCCGAGACTGTCGATGCGGTCGAGACCTGCGCGGTATGCGACGACGTTCTGACCCGGCCCGATGCTCGCTGCGCCTTCGATCGTTCGCCGCGCGTCGTCATGCTGGTGTGCGGCACCTGCGGCACCCGGCAAGTGGCGCCGAACGATCGCCACGACGGCTATTTCGACGTGGCGATGCGGCTGCGTCCCGGCCGCCGCCGCTCCGCCCGTGCGGCCTTCCCGGCCGCGCTGCGGACCCATTGAGGGGGACGACGGCCATGTCCGTGTCCGCGTCCGTCCTCGGCATCGGCCGGCTCGTCGGCGAGCCCGCACGCCCCATCGGCCGCGATCGCCGCGCGGGGCCGAGGCCCTGGCTCGCAAACATGGTGCGGCCGCTGATCGCGGCCCTGTTCGACCCTTACCGGCCCGAGAAGCACTACATGCGCGGGCCCGGACCGAAATGGCGCGCCCGGCACGGAGACGTCGTGACGCCCACACCGCGTGCGCAAAAAGACTAGCGCACAACGCACGCGGACAAGAAACGCGCAGAAGGCGCGGGGACCGAAGGCGGAAGGTCGGGCGACACGGGGCTGGACCTCTCCACCGTCGGAACGTTCGACGAGAGATCGTCGCGAAAGGCCGGGTCGAGCACCGCTCGCCCGGCCGTCTTTTTTTCCGGGGGGACTCGTCCCATTCGGTCGGGGCGCGATCGAGAGGCGACGGGAGCGGCTTTCGATGATGCGGACGGCCGCCACCCGCCACCCGCCACCCGCCCACCGCACGCGCCGGCGAGCCGACCGCCCGGCAAAGCCGACCGCCCGGCAAGCCGGCGGTCAGGCGGCCCGGACGCTGTTCAAGAAGGCCTGCACCTCGGCGCGCAGCCGCTTGCTCTCCTCGGCGAGCTTTTCGGCCGACGCCTGCACCCGCACCGAGGCGGTGCCGGTCTCGCCGGCCGCCCGCGTCACGTCGAGAATGCTGGTGGCGACCCGGGAGGTTCCCTCCGCCGCGCGGTGGATGTTGCGGCCGATCTCCTGGGTCGCCTCGTTCTGCTGGTCGACCGCGGCGGTGACCGCGCCCGAGATCTCGGCGATCGCCGCGATCGTGCCGCCGATCTCCTTGATCGCCGTCACCGAATCCTGGGTCACCGTCTGCATGGCGGTGATCTGCCCGCCGATCTCGCCGGTCGCCTTGGCGGTCTGGCCGGCCAAGGCCTTCACCTCCTGCGCCACCACGGCAAAGCCGCGCCCGGCTTCCCCGGCCCGTGCCGCCTCGATGGTCGCATTCAGGGCCAACAAGTTGGTCTGCTCGGCGATGTCGGTGATCAGCTTGACGACGTCGCCGATCCGGGTGGCGGCGTGCGACAGCTCGGTGATGCGGGCGTCGGTGCGCTCGGCCTGGCCGACCGCCTCGGCGGCGATCCCGCTCGACGTCTGGACCTGGCGGCTGATCTCGCCGACCGAGCTCGCCATCTCGTTGGTCGCGGCGGCGACCGCATTGACGTTGCCGGAGGCCTCCTCGGAGGCGGCGGCGACCGTGCCGGCGAGCGTCTCGGTCGACTCGGCGGTGCGGGTGAGCAGGCCGGCGGTGGTTTCCAGCTCGACCGAGGCGGCCGACACGCTGTCGACGATCATCGCCACCTTGCTCTCGAAGTCGTCGGCGAGGCGGTCGCGCTCGGCCTTGCGGGCGGTGGCGGCGCGCGCCTCCTGCGCCGCGTGCTCGGCCTCGATGCGGCGCGCCTCGAGGGCGTTCGCCTTGAACACGTCGACCGCGGCCGCCATGTCGCCGATCTCGTCGCGCCGCCCGGCGCCAGGCACCGCCACCTCGAGATCGCCGCCGGCGAGCCGGTTCATCGTCCCGGTCATCGCCCGCAGCGGCCCGGAGATGCGGCGCGCCACCACCGCCGACACGATGCCGGAGATCAGCAGCACGAAGCCGGCGGTGAGCAGCAGCGTCCAGGTGGCGTCGCGGGTCTGGGCGGCGAGGTCGTCGACATAGACGCCGGTGCCGATCACCCAGCCCCACGGGGCGAAGCCGACCACCCGCGAAAGCTTCGGCTGCGGCGCGGCGGCGCCCGGCTTCGGCCACTGATAGGCGACGAAGCCCGCGCCGTCCTTGCGCACGGTGTCGACGAAGGCGACGAACAGCGCCTTGCCGGTCGGATCCTTGATGCCGGACAGGTCGGTGCCGTTCAGCGCCGGCTTGATCGGATGCATCACCATCCGGACCTGCATGTCGTTGATCCAGAAATAGTCGTCGTCGCCGTAGCGGAGTGCCGCCAGCCGCGCGGCGGCGCGCGCCTTGGCCTCCGCCTCGGACACGCCCCGGCTCGTCGCCGCGTGCTCCTCCCGCACGATCGCCAGCGCCATCTCCGTCAGATGGGTCAGCTCGATCCGCTTCTGTGTCTCGAGCGTGCGGCCGGTCTGGTAGGCGGCGCCGACCGCGACCGCGAGCAGGCCGAGCAGGGCGACCGCGATGGCGGCGTAAATCTTGCGACCGATGGTCATACGGAACGAGAACGGCATGGAGACCACTTTCATGTCGAACGGAAGCCGGAAAAGGCAGAAATTGCGGTCCCGAGAAATGCCTGCAACTCATTAAAAACTCGCCTCTTTCGGTTCAGAAACCTCACATAATGAGAGTTCGCACCTACGTACTTTCGTCTAGGTGGCCGAACGCCGGCCGCCCGCCGCGCGGACGGCCCTCGCGTCCCGTCGAAACTTTTCGAGGTCGTGCGTAGATCCTTGTCCGGTCGGGCACGTAGGTACATTCCTCCTCTCAGCATTTCTGCTGATCCCGCCTGTCCGTCTCGTCTAACCTTTCGTTTGCACCTGGGCGATTACTTCGGAGGACAACGAACGACGAAACGTGCCCGGCGTGTCGTCAGGCAGAATGCCGAGGAGAACAGCGTGTCCGCGTCGCCGAAGCTGCAGCCCTCGCCCGTCCTCTTTTCGGAGACCCCGCCGAAAAGCGCGCCGCGCAAATCGCTCCTGGTGATCGACGACGATCCGACCCATCGCACGATCGTCTGCCGGGTCGCCGACCGGGCGGGATTCGCCGCGATCGGCGCGGCGACGGTGGAGGACGCCGAGCTCTTGCTCGGCTCGCACCGGTTCGACTGCATCACGCTCGACATCGGGCTCGGCTCGCGCACCGGCTTCGACGTCCTCGAGGCGATGGCGGAGGTCGGCAGCGACGTGCCGATCGTGATCGTCAGCGGCCGCGAGCCGGCGGAGCGGCGCGAGGCGGCGGCGCTCGCCCGCGGTCTCGGCCTCAATGTCTGCACGCCGCTGACCAAGCCGATCGATCCGATCGCGCTGCGCGGCCGGCTCGGCCTCATTCATCACCGCATCTCGATCGGCCTGTGCGGCTGCTGCGGCTCCGACTGCGAGCTGCGCGCGCCGACCGAGCTGCGCCTCGTCGTCTGATACCGGATTCGGCTGATTGATTCCCGAGGCGGGATTCCCGGCTGGA
>NZ_AKZI01000086.1 GCF_000293785.1 Rhodovulum sp. PH10
GGGTCGCAGGCGGCGACGCACGGCGGCGGGCGCGCGGCGGGCTCGGGCGAGGGCCGGGCGAAGCCGGCGCGGGCCGGCGAGGGCGGTAGCCGGCCGCCTGCGAGCGGCGCCAACATGTTGGTGGAGAAGGTGCGGGCCGCCTATGGCCGCGGCAAGCCGGCGAGCGGGAAGGGATTCAATCTCGATCTCTCCGCCGGCGGTCCAGACGTTCACGACCACGACTTCGAACGCGCGAGTTGATCATGGTGCACGTGTCCCCTGCCGGCGACGGCTATTTCGTCACGGTCGGCATCGACCGCGAGGTTTTCGCCCTGCCGGTCGCGATGGTGGTTGAAATCCTGCCGATCATGCCGGTGTTTCGCATCCCCGAGGCGCCGGCCCATCTCGACGGGCTGATCGACGTGCGGGGCCGGGCGGTGCCGGTGATCGATCTGCGCACCCGGCTCGGCCTGCCGCGGATCGCGCCGGACGAGAACACGCGCATCGTGGTGCTCGACGTGACGCTCGGCGAGCGGCGCCTCGCGCTCGGCCTGGTCGCCGACCGCGTGTTCGAGGTGACGGCGCTGTCGGCCCGCCAGATCGAGCCGCCGCCCGACATCGGCGCGCCGTGGGACAATGGCCACATCGCCGGCGTCGGGCGCCACGGCGAGGGCTTCGTGGTGGTGCTCGACATCGTGCGCATGTTCTCCGCCGACAAGGCGCTCTTGTCGGCGCAGCGGGCCGGCGGCGCCGGTAGCGCCGGTAGCGCGGTCGCGGCCTGACCATGCAGAGCATCCCTGTCGATCGCGCGTCGCTCGGGGCGAACGCCGCACGCTTTCCCGCCCCGCCGGTCGCGACCTGGAGCACCATGAGCAACGCCTTCGACAGACCGGACGCCGTGCCGCCCTGGATCGACATCGAGGATCGACTGTCGCCGCGCGAGTTCGAGCGCCTCGCCGACTTCATCGAGCGCTACAGCGGCATCAAGGTGCCGGAGGGCAAGACCACGATGCTGGAGGGCCGGCTGCGCAAGCGGGTGCGCGCGCTCGGCCTCGACAGCCTGTCCGACTATTGCGACTACCTGTTCCTGCACAACGGGCTGGTGACGGAGGAGGTCGAGCTGATCGACGCCGTCACCACCAACAAGACGGAGTTCTTCCGCGAGGCGGCCCACTTCCGCGTGCTCGCCGAGGTGGTGGTGCCGCAGGTGGTGGCCGAGCGGCGCAACGCCGGCCTGCGGGCGTCGCTGAAGGTGTGGAGCGCGGCCGCCTCCACCGGCGCCGAGCCGTACTCGATCGCGATGGTGCTGGCCGAGCAGGCGCGCACGCGCTTTCCCGATCTCGCGAGCTTCGTCTACGCCACCGACATCTGCACCGGCGTGCTGGAGACCGCGCGCATGGGCATCTACGCGGCCGAGCTTCTGGCCCCGGTGCCGCTCGATCTGCGCGCCCGCTACACCATGCGCGCCAAGGATCGCGGCTCCGACCTGATGCGGATCGTGCCGGAGCTGCGCGCGCGGGTGCAGTTCGGGCGCGTCAACCTGATCGAGCCGAACTATCCGGTCGAGCGCGAGCTCGACGTGGTGTTCTGCCGCAACGTGCTCATCTATTTCGACAAGCCGACCCAGCTCGGGGTGCTGCGCCGGCTGTGCGAGCACCTGCGGCCGGGCGGTCATCTGTTCCTCGGCCATTCCGAGACGCTGTCGGGCGCCGAGCTTCCGGTCCAGCCGATCGGCGCCTCCGTCTTCCGCCGGATATAGGTCGATGACCAACAAGATCCGTACGCTGATCGTCGACGATTCCGCCTCGGTGCGGCAGACCCTGTCGAGCATCCTGAACTCCGATCCGGAGATCGAGGTGATCGGCACCGCCGCCGACCCGTTCGCCGCCGCCCGCCGCATCCAGGAGGAGGTGCCCGACGTCATCACGCTCGACGTCGAGATGCCGCGGATGGACGGCATCACCTTCCTGCGCAAGCTGATGAGCCAGCACCCGGTGCCGGTGGTGATGTGCTCCTCGCTCACCGAGCACGGCTCCGAGACGTTGATGCAGGCGCTCGAGGCCGGCGCGGTCGACGTGATCCTCAAGCCGCGGGTCGACGTCGCCAGCTTCCTCGTCGAATCCAAGGTGCGCATCTGCGACGCCGTGAAGGGCGCGGCGCGGGCACGGCTGCAGCGCGTGCCGCGGCGGGCGCCGGCCGTCAACGGCGGCCCTCGCACGCCGCAGAAGAAGCTCACCGCCGACGTGATGCTGCCGGCGCCGGTCGCCGGGCAGGCGATGGCCCGCACCACCGAAACCATCATCTGCATCGGCGCCTCGACCGGCGGCACGGAATCGCTGCGCGCGGTGCTCGAGGTTTTGCCGGCGAACTCGCCGCCGATCCTGATCGTCCAGCACATGCCGGAGGTTTTCACCGCGACCTTCGCGAAGCGCCTCGACTCCTTGTGCGAGGTCGAGGTGAAGGAGGCGGTCGACGGCGACACCGCCCTGCGCGGCCGGGTGCTGATCGCGCCCGGCGACCGCCACATGCTGCTGCAACGCTCGGGTGCGCGCTATTACGTGCAGATCAAGGAGGGGCCGCTGGTGTCGCGCCATCGCCCCTCGGTCGACGTGCTGTTCCGCTCCGCCGCCCGCTTCGCCGGGGCGAACGCGGTCGGCATCATCATGACCGGCATGGGCGACGACGGCGCCAAGGGATTGCTCGAGATGAAGCAGGCGGGCGCCCACACGGTCGCGCAGGACGAGGCGACCTCGGTGGTGTTCGGCATGCCGAAGGAGGCGATCGCGCTCGGCGCCGCCGCGCTGGTGCTGCCGCTCGACCAGCTCGCCCCCGAGCTGTTGCGCGCCGCGCGGCGCTGACGGCGGATCACCGCGCCCCTGCTCGGGCGCGGCCTCGCTCCTGGCTGGCGGAAGAGCTCAGAAAAAGATGTCGTCGAGCGCGGCGTCCGCGCTCGTCTCGGCCGCGCCGGAGGAGCCGGCGGCGGCCGGGGCGGTCGGCGGGGCCGCCGTGCGCGGCGCGTGGGCCGCGTGGACGGTGCGCTCGCGCGCCATCGTGTAGAGCGCGGCGATCTCGGCATACAGGCCCACGGTCGCCGGGTGGTTCGGGTCGGGTGCAGCCGTGCCGGCCGCCTTCGCCGCCGCCACCTGCTCCGAAAAACGTGCGGCCGCGTAGCGGATGGTCGATGCGATCGTCTCGGCCGCCGCGAGCCCGGCGGTCGTCTCGGTCAGCACCCGCACCACCGTCGTGCCGTCCTGCGCCAGCGCGGCGAGCGCGGAGACCTGCGTCTGCGCCACCTCGTGCAGCCGGCCGATCGCCTCGTCCATCGAGGTGGTCACCGCGGCGATCTCGGCGAGCCGCTGCGTCTGGTTCTGTCCGGCGAGCGTGCTCGCGGTCGTCGTGATCGTCTCGACGTCGCCGGTGGCGGCGGCCGCTTCCGCGCCGGTGCGCGAGGACGACAGCGTCAGCTCCTCGGCGATCACCGCGAGCGGGCGTCCGACCGAGCCGAGCCGGCTGCTCTTCAGCGTCGCGTTGACGCCCATGATGCGGATGTCGGCTTCCACCGCCCGCACCGTGCCGATGTGCTCGACCAGCCGGCCGGAGATGCGCAGCACCTCGGCCATCACCTCGTCGGCGCGCGAGCGCGCGTCGTGAAATCCCTCGAACAGCTCGCGGGCGCGCCGCACGTCCTCCTCGAGCTCCTGCAGGAACGACCCGCCGGAGCCGCCGCCGTGCGCGCTCGCCCCGAACACGTCCTGGCCGAGCCGGACGATCTCCTCGGCATCGACCGCGAGCCGGCCGAGCACGCCGTGCACCGAGGCGATCTCGCGCTCGAGCTCGTCGGCGGTGTCGGCGAGCTGGGCGGCGAGCAGCGCGCAGCCGGCGGTGGCGAGCGCGGCGCGCTCGGGGGCGGGCAGGGCGGCCCACGGCCCGTCGGCGCGCTCGCCCGACAGGATCGCGACCAGCATCGCCGCGGCGGTCTCGACATGCTCCATCCGCTGGCGGGCGGCGTCGCCCGTCTGCAGCGCCATCACCACCCGGCCGATCTCCTGGGCGACCTCCTGCGAGCGGACGCCGACCCCGGCGGCGGCGCCGGCGGCCGCCCGGCAGCGCCCGGCGATCGTCTCGACGCTGCGCGACAGCTGGCGCGGCACCACCACCACCGTCTCGGCATGGCGGGCGTCGAACGCGGCCTCGCCGGCGCAGGCGATGTCGACGTGATGCCCGACCTGCACCAGGTCGTCGCGAAAGTGCCGGAGGTTCGCCTCGGTGATCTTCAGCGAGCGGCCGATCTCGCCGATGTAATCCAAAAACTCCTCGCCCGCCCCGCCGATGCCGGACGCGGTGATGCGGCCGTTGATCGCCAGCACGTCGATGGTGCGCACCTCGCGGGCGATGTCGTCGATCCGCCGCCGCAGCGTCGCCGAGACGGCACTCAGCCGGTCGAGCGCCGAGCGCTCGTCGCGCCTCGCGCCGGCGAGATCGGCCGCCTTTCCGGCGACCGACGAGAGGCTGGCGGTCGCCGCGTGCAGCGTGTCGCTCTCGAGCGCGGATTGCAGCGTGCCGAACAGCGCGGTGAGATCCTCCAGCGTCGCGGCGGAGGCGCCGAGCCGCTGCCCGGTCTCGACGAAGGTGCCTTCGGTCGAGGTGGCGGCCGATCGGACCTCGTCGGCGATGGCGGAGATGGCATCGTGCACGGCGGGCGCCTCGGGCTCGGCACCACCGGCGCCGGCTGCTGGAGGAGCCGGACGCCCCCGGCGCCCGGCGCGGCCGCCGGTCCGGTGTCGGGTCGGCGGATGCTTTCGCCAATCTGCCGATTTCGAGTAAAAGCCAGGTTATGGGGGAAGCCGAAGTCCGCTCCGCGATCCGTCGCGTGCGGGTTTTTCGAACGGGATGCCGGACGGTGGCGAAGTACCGCATTGCGGGCTGCCTTTTTGCACGCGCTCGCTCTCCTCGGTGGGGCGAAGCGCGAGGGGACGAAGCTCGCCGCGCCGCGCGTGCCGGCCGCCGCCTGTGCCTGTCGCCGTCTTTCGGGGTATTTACGCCGCCCCGCTGTGCGTTCGCCCCGTGCGTCCGCCGGTGCGTTCGTCGAGTGTTCCGCACGTCCGTCAGCGTGTCCGTCGGATGTCCCGCGGCGCCGCCGGCCGGGCACCGGACGCCGCCGGACCGATCCGACACGCGAGGATTGCCGCCGGCTCACGGGTTTTGGTATAGAGGCGTCCGCACGGCGCCCGGCCGATCACCTCGGCGGGGCGCCGTGCCGTACCGCCGGCCGCTCGGTCGCCGCCGGTCCGGGCCGGCTTAGCTCAGCTGGTAGAGCACCTGATTTGTAATCAGGGGGTCGGGGGTTCGAATCCCTCAGCCGGCACCAAAAAATACCGCTTTTACAATTATTTACGAAGTAGGTTGAACTGGCACCCGGTAGGCACTCGACCCACGTAAGCACCACGTAAGCAGCAATGCCGCCGAGGTCGCTGTCGCCGTGATGCCCGCGCGGCTTCAATGGGTGCCGGATCGCCGAGGCTGTTGCGGTCGGCGTGAAGTGCGGGCCATGCGCATTCGCATGGGTCGGGGCATGCTCTTCTATTCTTCCCTCTTCATAGAAAAAGCAGGCCGTCCAACCCGTCCAGTCCGTGCGGATTTCCGCAAGCTCAATGACTTGCAGCCGAATGCGGCGCTGTCCATCGCCGTCCGGGGCCGTCCAGCTGCCGCCACGACACCGGGCGTCGCGGCCATGAGGCACGGGGCAGCGCCACCGGGCTGCCGGCGCTCTCCGTCGGCTTCGGTCACGTGGCTGCGTCGACGTCGAGACAGGGCGCGGGGAGCACGGCTACCGGGCTGGGCCGTCAAGCGAACCGATACTGCGGCAGCAGGATCGTGATGGTGCGGGATCCCGAGTGCCGGCGCTCGACGATGCAGCCCTTTGCGCGCAGCAGCGGGGCCGCACGCGCCACGCGGCTGCCGAGCTGGGCGGCGTTCTGCGGCCAGTACCGCGACCTTCGGGCGAACTCCGGGACCATCGCGTTGACGGCGTCGAGCAGCTCGGTCGCGGTGCCTTCGAACTTGTCGTCGGGCCCGGTGGTGAGGAGCTTCCAGATGGCGACCGCCACCCCATCGGCCTCGAACGTCGCCTCCGACACGTCGCGGCGGTTCTCGGCGTAGGCCGCCAGGAAGGCGTCGCGGTCCCAGCCGAGCCCGGGCGCGGCGGCCGTGACCCACTTCACGAAGTCCGCCATGCGCGGGGGATGATCGAGGCGGACCCGGTCGATGTCTGCGAGCGCGCGCGAGACCGCATCGAACAACGCGCCGAGAATGCGCGGGCGGGCGCGCTCGAAAGCGGCCAGCAGCTCGTCCTCCGGCCGGCGCTCGGGCATCATCCGCAGGTGGATCGTCACCGAGCGATCGGCTAGGTCGGCGCGGTCGGTGAGTGACGAGATGCCGTTGATGATGATCGGCCGCGCCGCCTCGAAGATCATCTCGTCGCGATCGGTATGGAGCATCCGCGTGGAGAACCCGGATCCGGTCGCGAGCCGGCAGAGCGCGTCGGCGAGCCACACCGGCACGGCGCTCAGATTGTCGAAGGCGAGCACCCAGGAGTTGCCGGCCGACACCACGAGGTCGCGGTCGTCCCTCGGCACCGCGCGGATCGGGGCCGCACTCGGATCGATCAGGGACCGCATCATCCGCGAGAACACCGATTTGCCGGAGCCGGCCTCGCCGCCGACCGCCAAGACGGGGAACGGACCACGATGGCGGAGCGCCGCGATCAGCCACGCCACCACCAGCATGAAGTCCTCGTCGGACCGCACGTTTACGAACTGCCGGAGTTCCTCGATCAGGCCGCCCGCTTCCGGCTCGGGCAGCGGGCGCATCGAGGGCGAGCGCGTCAACTTCACTGGCGGCTTCTCGACCACCGCAAATCCGGTGGCCGTGATCTCGACCGCGCGCCAGCTCGGGTCGCCGAGGTCGATGTAGATCGCGCTGCCGGCGTAGCCGATGCGCGTGAAGCACTCGTGCATCGGCCCGTCATTGACGGCGCGCGCCTCGAGGATGCGAATGCTGTCCTCGAGCGCCTGCCCGCCGATCGCGCCGCCGGTCTCCTCGTAGAAGCGGCCGCTGAGCCACATCCTGAACTCGCGTCCCCTGACCGGCCAATGCTCGCGGTGGGTGCCGAGCGGGAAGGTCGCGAAGGCGGTGCGGTTCGCGTCGTGCCAGAGCGCGACGCACTCGGTCAGACCGATCAGCAGATCGCGCTGTGGCGGCCGTCGCCGACCGCCGGCCGCTTTGTCGTCCTCGATGACGTCATCGTTCCGCGAGGCTGACGGGACGGCGGTTGTGTCGGCGAACTCCTCGGGCATCACGGCCCCGGCGATCAAGTCGGCTGCTCGGCTCGTGGTTCAGCTCTCGGCGAGCGCGTCCGCCGCATCCCAGCCACTCGTGACGCCCGCGGGCGGCATGGCGACCGCAACCGAGGTTGCGCCGGCTTCTCGTACCAGCCGGGCGACCGCGCGCGCATAGGAAAAACCCGCGGCATCGGCATCCGGCCAGATCACGACATCCCGTCCGCGCAGCATCGACCAGTCACTCTTGGCGGCGGACTTCGATCCGTTCGGCGACGTGATCACGACCGCCGACAGCAACAATGTCCTCGCCGCGTCGCAGGCCTTCTCGCCCTCGGTGATCACGACCGGGGCCGCCGGCCTTTCGGCGAGCTCCCGAAGCCCGTACAGGGGTCGTGGCGTCGGCCACGACTCCCAGCGCCATTCCGCCCTGGCCTCTCTGGTTGTCCGCCGCATGAACACCAGCGGCCGAAAAACCTTCTCGCCGCCGGCCACATCGAACCGCAACACGTGTCCGAGAACGTCGCCGGCCGCGTCCGTGTAGGTCCAGGTCGCGATCGGGCGGCCCAGCTTGAAATGTGCGGCCGGCGGCCGGGGCGCGTCAGCGGGCACCGGCACCACCGGAACCCAGCCGGACGTTCTGTCGAAGGTCGGCGGTGCGCGGCGGCTCGTTCCCGACGAGCGAGAGACCGGCGAGAAGGGGGCGCGACTATTCATAGGGGTCCCGCCCCAGCATCTCGGCGATCCTCAGCGCCGCCGCGCTCTGCGTCAGGCCGAACAGGTACGCGGCGAGCGAGACGAGATCGCCGCCGGCGTCGCCGGTGGCGAAGTCCGACCACCGTCCGGTCGCGAGATTGACCTTGAAGGATCCCCGGCGACCATCGGCACGCGTCGGGTTGAGCGAGATCCATTCGTCGCCCGCGCGGCTCCCGTCCGGCAACCACCGCGGCACGAGCACGTCGGCGTAGAGCCGAGCCTCGGCCGCGATGCGAGCAAAGGCGATGCGGCGGCCGCCGGCGGACGATGTCATGGGGCGTCCTCCCCCGGGTTCGGCGACCGGGACCTCGATCGGCGCTGCTCTTTCGCCAGCACCGAAAGAAGCGCGCGAGCGAGGCTGATCAGCAGCGCCGACCGCGCATCGATGATCCCGATATCCGGCCGGCCCAGAACCCGCCAGACATGCGTGGCGAGGGTGTCGATGCCGGGGAACAAGGGCGCCGCACCCGGGCTGTCCCACATCCCTGTTCGTGGATCAAAGTCGACGGGCCATCGGCTCTGCCCCGGCTTGATCATGTTGTCCCTAAAACAGGGGCCAATCGGCACGTGGAGCCGGATTCGACCGTCCTTCAGACGCTCGCTGAAATGCCAGATCGCCATCGCCATCTCGCCGGCGATCGGCTGCGTCGCACGCTCGAACAAGCGCGCGGTTGTCACCGTGACCTCGAACGGCCCGCGACGCAACTCGCGGATCCAGGCGGCGGCGAGGTCGTCCGGCAACAGCCCCTTGCCCCGCGTCGTCATGACCGGGACCTCCGGGCATCGGCCTCGGTCGTCGAGGTCACGGTGTTCTGCTGCTGGAAGGTCACGAGGGCGCGGCGCTGATAGCGGACCGCGCGGCCGATCTTGACGTAGGGCGGGCCGCCCCCGCGCACCCGCCAGGCCTGCAGGGTCCGCACCGAGACGCCGAGGAGCGTTGCCGCCTGGTTCTCGTTGTACGCGGCGTCGGGATCGGCGCCCATGGGGCTCGGCGCGATGGTAGCCGGGGCCGGGCCGACGAGGGGATGTCGTGTGGTGTCGATCATCGTATGCTCGCTCTTCGACTTGGTTGCGACGGCGCGCATTCCGTCACGAAGCAGAGCGAGTCGCTTGGTCCAAAAGGGACCAAACCGGGTCAAGTCGGGTCAGAGCGATCAGGATAAGAAACTGACCTGCGATTCCGGCTGTCAGGACTGCCGGTTCTTTTCGGCCTGCCGATACTCCTGCATGTAGCGTTTGATCGTGCTCGGGCTCACCGTCCCCATCTTTCGGCGCTGCAGATGATCGTGGACGTGGTTGTGTATCTCCTTCGGCCCGTACACGGCCGGGATCGTCCCCTGCCACAACTCGACCACTGCGACGTGCACCTTCTGCAGACGTCGGCCCAGTCGGCTGACGTCGATCCATGCCGTGACGGGCGCCGGCTCGACGGCGGCAGGAGAGGTCACCCCGGTCGTTTCGACGCTTGCGCTCGAAGCTTCGGCCGATCTGATCGTCAGCCCTTCCCACACATGCCGAAAAGAGCCGTCCGGTTCGAGCTCATACAAGCCGGTGTCGTCGAGGTCGATCCACTTCCGCGCATCGAGCGATCGCGGCTCGACCTGCTGCAGCGTTCCGGTGGCTCGAAAAACCCCGTCGAGCATCAGACGGCCATCGCACAACGGAGCGAAGAAGTTTTGGTGGCGATCCACGATCGCCGACACGACGAGACCGGCGACCTCCTCGTTCACAGGCGTCGGGCGACGTTCCCAGAAGGACCTGTCCCCGAACGGATTTGAAGCGGTACCGGACGTTCCTCCCGGCCTGAATTGCGCTGTCAGTCTGTCAAGGTCGAGAACGACCGGCCACTTTCGTAACCCGTTGTCGATCGCCTCCGGGTAGACGCCTCGCTCGAACACCGGCCTGAAGCGCGGTGCCTCCAGGCAGACCCAGACCCCGGCCGCCTGCACCTTCCGATCCGCGATGACTGCGTTAACGAAGTTGTGCGCGAGCGTCGCTGCCGGGTCGATCTCGATGGCACCAAATTCAGCAGAGAGCGCTGCGGCACGCGCCGCATGCCATTCCCGTGCGTCGACGACGATGCCGGCCTCGAGCAGAGATCGCGCGCTGCTGCTTGAAACTCTCGTTTCTGCACCGATGCTCGTGCCCTGGTGCTCCCGAATATATCGCACCGTGATCTGGTCTTCGTCGTCGGCGCTCGACATCGTGGGTGACCCCGGACACGCGAGCCGGAGGAACCGGCCGGGACATCGGACGGTGCTCGACCGCTCGGCAACCACCGCAAAATAGGCCGACTCCGGCCCGAGTCGCACGGCGCCATCGCGGGCGATCCCCCGGTCGTCGGGGCCCACTCCCGGGCCGAGCGTGCGGGCCTGCGGACCGTCTCCGCCGATTGCCGCCGCACGAGAAGGGCACCGCCGGGCTCCGCCCCCGCGCCGGGATTTTGCGCCCCCCGACCTCCCGCGGGTCGACCAGCGATCGAGGATGTCGTAAGCCTCGGCACTGCCTTCGGACTCGCTCGGCGTTGCCCCCCCGGGTCGGACGATAAAGCCAAGTCGAGTCAAGGGGATCACGCTGGGGAGAGCGGACCGCATGACCAATGGCGATCTCGGTTGGATCACCAACTTCATCTGGGGCATCGCGGACGACGTGCTGCGCGACCTCTATGTGCGCGGCAAGTACCGGGACGTCATCCTGCCGATGACGGTCTTGCGCCGGCTCGACGCCGTGCTGGAGCCGACCAAAGCCGACGTCATCGCCATGAAGGCCAGGCTCGACAAGGCGGGCATCACCAACCAGGACGCCGCCCTGCGGCAGGCCGCGGGCCAGGACTTCTACAACACCTCGCGGTTCACGCTGCGCGATCTGCGCGGCCGGGCGAGCCAGCAGCAGCTCAAGGCGGACTTCGAGGCCTATCTCGACGGCTTCTCGCCCAACGTCCAGGACATCCTGGAAAAGTTCGAGTTCCGCAACCAGATCCCCCGCCTCTCCAAGGCGGACGCGCTCGGCACCCTGATCGAGAAGTTTCTCGATCCGTCCATCAATCTCAGCCCCGCCCCGGTCACCAACGGCGACGGCTCGGTGAAACACCCCGGCCTCGACAACCACGCCATGGGGACGATCTTCGAGGAGCTGGTCCGCCGGTTCAACGAGGAGAACAACGAGGAGGCCGGCGAGCACTGGACGCCGCGCGACGTCGTCAAGCTGATGGCGCGGCTGATCTTCCTGCCCGTCGCCGACAGCATCGAATCGGGCACCTACCTGCTCTACGACGGCGCTTGCGGCACCGGCGGCATGCTGACGCTGGCGGAGGAGACGCTGGAACAGCTCGCGGCCGAGCGCGGCAAGCAGGTCTCCACCCACCTGTTCGGCCAGGAGATCAACGCCGAGACCTATGCGATCTGCAAGGCCGACATGCTGCTGAAGGGCGACGGCGCGGCGGCCGACAACATCGTCGGCGGGCCGGAGTGGTCGACGCTCGCCCGCGATGCGTTCCCGTCGCGCGAGTTCGACTTCATGCTGTCGAATCCGCCCTACGGCAAGAGCTGGAAGGGCGACCTGGAGCGGATGGGCGGCAAGGACGGCATCAAGGACCCGCGCTTCGTCGTCACCCACGCGGACGACGCCGAGTACAGCCTCGTCACCCGGTCGAGCGACGGGCAGATGATGTTCCTCGCCAACATGCTCTCGAAGATGAAGCACGGCACCCCGCTCGGCAGCCGCATCGCCGAGGTGCACAACGGCTCGTCGCTGTTCACCGGCGACGCCGGCAGCGGCGAGAGCAATGTGCGGCGCTGGATCATCGAGAACGACTGGCTGGAGGCGATCGTCGCACTTCCGCTGAACATGTTCTACAACACCGGCATCGCGACCTATGTCTGGGTGCTGAGCAACCGCAAGGCGGAGCACCGTCGCGGACGCGTGCAGCTCATCGACGCGACCGCATGGTCGAAGCCGCTGCGCAAGAATCTCGGCAAGAAGAACTGCAAGCTCGACGAGCCGGACATCGACCGGATCGTCGAGACGTTCCAAAAATTCGAGGAGACCGAGCAGTCGCGCATGTTCGACAACGCGGCATTCGGCTATTCCAAGGTGACGGTCGAGCGGCCGCTGCGGGCGCGCGGCATCGACGGGGCCCGTGCCTACACGCCGAAGGAGATCAAGGCGCTGAAGGACGAAGGCCGCATCGCCGAGGACGGGTTGCCTGTGATCCGCCGCATCCACAAGGGCGGCAAGACCAAGGCCGATCCGCTGCACGGCCTGTTTCCGGTCACCATCGCCGGAAAGCCGTGCGTCGTCGAGTACGAGCCGGACAGCGAGCTGCGCGACACCGAGACGGTGCCGCTCACCGAGCCCGGCGGCATCGTGGCGTTCATCCGCCGCGAGGTGCTGCCGCACGCGCCCGACGCCTGGATCGACGCCGGAAAGACCACCATCGGCTACGAGATCAGCTTCACGCGCTACTTCTACAAGCTGCAGCCGCTGCGCTCGCTCGCCGAGATCCGCGCCGACATTCTCGCCGTGCAGAAGGAGACCGAAGGGCTGCTGGAGCAGATCATCGGAGTTGTGCCGTGATCGAGGGACTTCGGCCGTATCCGGACATGAAGCCGATCGGGCTGGCGTGGCTGCCCGAGGTGCCGGCGCATTGGGACGTGCGGCGGAACGGCCGGCTGTTCGGAATTCGTAAGGAGACCGGGTATCCGGACCTGCCCATTCTTGAAGTCTCGCTTCGGACCGGCGTGCGGGTTCGCGACCTGGAGAACGGCACCCGCAAGCAGCAGATGACCGACCGGTCGAAGTACCAACGCGCGGCCAAGGGCGACCTCGCCTACAACATGATGCGCATGTGGCAGGGCGCGGTCGGTGTGGTGCCGACCGATGGCCTCGTCAGCCCGGCCTATGGGGTCGTTCGGCCGCGAGAGGACACCTTCGCACCCTACTTCGCGTACCTGTTCCGCACAGCGGCTTACATGCGCGAGGTCGAGACCTACTCCCGCGGCATCGTGCCGGATCGCAACCGGCTCTACTGGGAGTCGTTCAAGCAGATCGCGTCCTGTGTTCCGCCTGCGGAAGAGCAGCAGCTGATCGTGCAGTTTCTGGACTGGCACGGTGCGCAGACAGCCAAGCTGATCCGATCCAAGAAGAAACTGATCACGCTTCTGAATGAGCAAGGACAGGCAGTCATCCACCGCGCTGTAACCTGTGGCCTAGCTCCGGGTGTCGAGTTCAAGCCCTCTGGAACCAATTGGATTGGCCAGATACCGGCCTCCTGGGAGCCGGTCACGTTGCGACGCGTCATCCGCCGTGCCGTAGATGGCCCTCATCATTCGCCGGACTATCATGACGAGGGAGTGCCATTCCTATCCGCAAGGAACATCAAGGTCGATCGGTGGAGCTTGGACGACGTGAAATACATCTCCGAGTCCGATTTCATTGAATTCAGTCGGCGCGTGCTGCCGGCGGTCGGAGATGTCTTATACACGAAGGGGGGAACGACAGGCGTCGCTCGCGCCGTCGACCTCGATTTCAAATTCCAAGTATGGGTCCACGTGGCGGTCCTGAAAATAATTCGTTCTAAAATGGACCCGCATTATCTGGCGTTCTTACTCAACTCGCCGCGATGCTACGAGCAATCTCAACTCTACACGCGGGGCGCAACCAACCAGGATCTCGGCCTCGGCCGAATGAAGGAGATCGTTTTCGCGGTTCCACCACGCTCTGAGCAAGACGCGATATTGGTGTTTTTGAGAGATGCGACTGAACGGATAACGAAGGCGATCGACAGCATCAACCGCGAGACGTCACTTTTGATCGAATTCAGGACGCGTCTTCTCGCTGATGTCGTCACCGGAAAGCTCGATGTTCGCGATGCGGCGGCGCGTCTTCCAGAGATGGAGGTGGAGACCGTCCAAGATCTCTACGAGGACGACCTGGAAGAAGTCGCAGACGAAGTCGATGCCGAGGAGGCCGCCGCCTGACGATGCCGCAGCCGCCCGCACACCCGAAAATCTACCACATCGTCCATGTTGATCGGCTGGCGTCGATCATCGCCGACGGCTGCCTGTGGTCCGATGCGGTGATGGTCGGGCGGCAGGGAGCGGGAACGACGATCGGGATGAGCACCATCAAGGCGCGGCGGCTGCGGCTGCCGGTGTGGTGCCATCCGGGCACCTGCGTCGGTGACTTTGTGCCGTTCTACTTCTGCCCGCGCTCGATCATGCTGTTCGTCATCCACTGCGCCAATGCCGAGGAACTCACCTACCGCGGCGGACAGGGGCTGATCGTGCATCTGGAGTTCGACCTCCGGCGCGTCGTCGCCTGGGCGGAGGAGACCGGGCGCCGGTGGGCGTTCTCGCTGTCCAATGCCGGGGCGACCTATACCCAGTTCGGATCGGACCTCGATCAGCTCGACGAGGTGAACTGGCCTGCGGTCCACAACAGGGACTTCCGGTCGGCCGACGTGAAGGAAGGCAAGCAGGCCGAGTTCCTGGTCCACGAAAGCGTCCCGTGGTCGCTAATCGAACGGATCGGCGTGCAGTCGCAGGGCGTTGCCCAGCAGGTTTTCAACACAATCCGAGGAATCGACCACAACCCAAGGGTCGAAATCCGCGGCGATTGGTACTACTGATTCGGTATGGTGCCGCGATGATCGAATTCCGGACCGGAGACATTCTTCAGGCGGACGCGGAAGCGCTCGTCAACACGGTGAACTGTGTCGGCGTCATGGGGCGCGGCATCGCGCTCCAGTTCAAGAATGCCTATCCGGCGAATTTCAAGGCCTATGCGGCTGCCTGCGCACGCGGCGAGGTGCAGCCCGGGCGGATGTTCGTCGTCGAGACAGGCCAGCTCGCACCGAAGTACATCGTCAATTTCCCGACCAAGCGGCACTGGCGCGGCAAGAGCCGGATGGAGGACATCGACGCCGGCCTCGCGGCCCTGGCGGACGAGATCCGGGCGCGAAAAATCCGGTCGATCGCGATCCCGCCGCTCGGCGCCGGGCTGGGCGGGCTCGACTGGCGCGCCGTGCGGCCCCGGATCGAGGCGGCGCTCGGCGGGCTCGACGGCCTCCGGGTCGTCGTCTTCGAGCCGCATGCCGCGGCCGACGCCAAGCCGGTCACGGCCTCCCGCGAGGTTCCGCGCATGACCGAGGGCCGGGCCGCCCTGGTGGGGCTGATGCACCGCTATCTCGGCGGGCTGATGGACCCGTTCGTCACCCTGCTCGAGGTGCACAAGCTGATGTACTTCCTGCAGGAGGCCGGGCAGCCGCTGAGGCTGAGCTACACGAAGGGCCTGTACGGCCCCTATGCGGAAAACCTCCGGCACGTGCTGCGGGCGGTCGAGGGACATCTCGTGTCCGGCTATGCCGACGGCGGCGATGCCCCCGAGAAGCCGCTGGAGCTGGTGCCTGGGGCCGTCGGGGACGCGGGAGCGTTCCTGGCGCAGCACGGCGACACACGGGCGCGGTTCGACCGGGTCGCCGATCTCGTCGAGGGCTTCGAGACGCCGTTCGGTCTCGAGCTGCTGGCGACTGTCCATTGGGTCGCCGCCCGCGAAGGGGCCGTGCAACTCGACGCCGCGATCGCGCACACCTACGCCTGGAACGAACGGAAGAAGCGGTTTTCGGCCGGACAGATCGAGCTCGCCCTGGATGTGCTCGCCGCGAAGGGGTGGCTCGTTCCACATGATCCCGTGAGCGGATGACGACGGACACGACCGAGAAGGGGCTCGAAGCCCTGATCGTCGCGCAGATGACCGGCCGCAGACACGGGCTGGACGACGGCGGCTTCGCCGAGGACCCCGAGCCCTATGTCGGGCTGCACAACTGGCGACTCGGCAATCCCGCCGATTACGACCGAGCCTGGACCATCGACCTTCCGCAGTTCCGCGCCTTCATCGCCGCCACCCAGCCGCCGCTCGTCGAGGCGCTCGACCTCGATCACGACGGCCCGACCCGGCAGAAGTTCCTCGCCCGGCTGCAGGGCGAGATCGGCAAGCGCGGCATTGTCGACGTGCTGCGTCACGGCTTGAAGCATCAGCAGCACGAGATCACCGCGTTCTACGGCACTCCCTCGCCCGGCAATGCCAAGGCGGCCGAGCGCTTCGCCGCCAACCGGTTCTCGGTGACCCGGCAGCTCCGCTACAGCGCCACCGAGACGGCCAACGCGCTCGACCTCGCGCTGTTCGTCAACGGCCTTCCGGTCTCGACCTTCGAGCTGAAGAACAGCCTCACCAAGCAGACCGTCGAGGATGCCATCGAACAATACCGGCGCGACCGCGACTCGCGCGAAAAGTTGTTCGAGTTCGGCCGGTGTATCGCGCATTTCGCCGTCGACGACGCCGAGGTGCGGTTCTGCACGCATCTGAAGGGCAAGCCGTCGTGGTTCCTGCCGTTCAACCGCGGCTGGAACGACGGCGCCGGCAATCCGCCCAACCCGGGCGGGCTCGAGACCGACTATCTCTGGAAGGACATCCTGACGCCGCAGGGGCTGACCGACATCCTGGAGAACTACGCCCAGATCGTCGAGAAGCGCGACCCGAAGACCGGAAAGGTGAAGCGCGAGCAGGTGTTCCCGCGCTATCACCAGCTCGGCGTGGTCCGCGCCCTGCTCGCCGATGCGCGGCAGCATGGCGTCGGCCACCGCTACCTGATCGAGCATTCGGCCGGCAGCGGCAAGTCCAACTCCATCGCCTGGCTCGCCCACCAGCTCGTCGGGCTGCGGACCGAGCAGGCGCCGGTGTTCGAATCGGTGATCGTGGTCACCGACCGCCGCATCCTCGACGAGCAGATCCGCGACACGATCAGGCAGTTCGCGCAGGTCGGCGCCACGGTCGGACACGCCGACCACTCGGGCGACCTTCGCCGCTTCATCGAGAGCGGCAAGAAGATCGTCATCTCGACGGTCCAAAAATTCCCCTTCATCCTCGACGACATCGGCACTCTGCACCGCGACCGGCGCTTCGCCATCGTGATCGACGAGGCCCACTCCAGCCAGGGCGGCAGCACCGCGGCGGCGCTTAACATCGCGCTCTCCGCGGCCGGCGCGGCGCAAGAGGAGGAGACCGTCGAGGACAAGATCAACCGCATCATGGAGGCTCGCAAGCTCCTGCCGAATGCGAGCTACTTCGCGTTCACGGCGACGCCCAAGAACAAGACGCTGGAGATTTTCGGGACCGCCGTTCCTGAGGCGGGTGCCGTCAAGCACCGCCCCTTCCATAGCTACACGATGAAGCAGGCGATCCAGGAGGGGTTCATCTTGGACGTGCTGAAGAACTACACGCCGGTCGACAGCTACTATCGGCTGATCAAGACCGTCGAAGATGATCCCGAGTTCGACACCAAGCGCGCGGCCAAGAAGCTGCGGCGTTACGTCGAGAGCCACGACCACGCGATCCGGCTCAAGGCCGAGATCATGGTCGACCATTTCCACGAGCAGGTGCTGGCGGCCGGCAAGATCGGCGGTCAGGCGCGGGCGATGGTGGTCACCGGCGGCATCGAGCGGGCGATCCAGTATTTTCACGCCATCCGCGACTATCTGACGGAGCGCAAGAGTCCGCACCGAGCGATCGTGGCGTTCTCGGGCGAGCACGAGTACGGCGGCGTGAAGGTGACCGAAGCGTCGCTGAACGGCTTTCCGTCCAAGGATATTCCCGACCGGATCGAGGAGGACCCGTACCGGTTCTTGGTGTGCGCAGACAAGTTTCAGACCGGCTACGACCAGCCGCTCCTGCACACCATGTATGTCGACAAGCCGCTGTCGAGCGTGAAGGCGGTGCAGACGCTGTCCCGGCTGAATCGCGCGCATCCCCAGAAGTACGATACTTTCGTGCTCGACTTCCAGAACGACGCCGAGAGCATCCGCAAGGCCTTCGAGCCGTACTACCGGACGACGATCCTCAGTGACGAGACCGACCCCAACAAGCTGCACGACCTGAAGTCGGCGCTCGACGCGGCCGAGGTGTACGGTTCGGCTCAAGTCGACCAGCTCGTGGCGCTCTATCTCGATGGTGCCGACCGCGACAAGCTCGACCCGACCCTCGACGCCCGCGTCGCCGTCTACAAGGAGCATCTCGACGAGGACGGACAGGTCGAGTTCAAGGGCAAGGCGAAAGCGTTCGTCCGCACCTACGGTTTCCTGTCGACGATCCTGCCTTACACCAACGCCGAGTGGGAGAAGTTGTCGATCTTCCTGAGCTTCCTCGTGCCCAAGCTGCCCGCCCCGAAGGAAGAGGATCTGTCGAAGGGGATCCTCCAAGCGATCGACATGGACAGCTACCGGGTCGAGAAGCGCGCCGCCGAACAGATTCGCTTAGCCGACCAGGACGCCGAGATCGACCGCCTCTCGAACATCCTCCGGTCATTCAACGAAATGTGGGGCAACATCACCTGGGAGGACAGCGATCGCGTCCGCCAGCTGATCACGAAGGACATCCCGGACAAGGTCGCCGCCGATACCGCCTACCAGAACGCCAAGAAGAACTCGGACAAGCAGAACGCCCGCATCGAGCACGACAAGGCGTTGTCCCGCGTCATCATCAATGTGATGAAGGACGACACCGAGCTGTTCAAGCAGTTCAGCGACAACCCGGCCTTCCGGCGGTGGCTCGCCGACACCGTGTTCGGACTCACCTATGGGCAATGAGGCGGGTTGCTTGGATGGCGGGAACCGTACGACAAACGCCAGCGACCTGAGTCCTACCTCCAATTGCGCTTCATAAAGTCTTCATGTGGACTGTTTGGAGAGGTCGGCCAATAAACCAATTCCATCCCGATTTGGCGGACACGCTCCAGCAGTTCGCGAACACGTCCCTCGGGCACACCACTTTCGACAGCACCCGCGAGAAGCAAGGCATATTCGTTCTCGATGCAGCTGGTGAATACGCCGGGATTATCTGTGTTGATGCACGCCAACAAGCCGTCCCCAACGGCCTGGAAAAGGCGAACGGTTGGAGAATCTTGCGGTCTTGGCGCACCCGAAACCCGAAGGTTGGAACCGGGATTCATCTCGATGACGATCCGCTCCTTCTTGATCTGGGACATCAGCTTGTCACGGGCCCAGCTCACCAGTCCGTCGAGATCGCGGCGTCGCGGGTCGGCCGGGGCCATCCGCTCGCGGCTCAACAGGGCCGGCCGGCTGCAAGCCTTTCTCAACATGTGATCGCGTTGCGCCGGTACACGGCTTCGCGCCCAGCGCGGCAGCACCCGGTTCTCCCACAGCCAGACGTAGTCAGCGGTCTTGGCGTTTACGAAGCCCGCGTCGAGACCGGCATACGCCTTTTCGCCGGTCTCGCGGATCAAAGTATGGAGGGTGTCGCGCTCGCGCGCTGTCGGGGACACATCGCCGAACTCGTCGACGAACCGATGCAGCCAGCACAGGCTGTCGTGGGCAGTGCCGAGCGGCATCATCACGTAGTCAGGCGCCCGCATGCCGAAGGCCTCGAACTCGCTGGTCAGCGCCAGCCCGTGACCGATGCCGTCACCGGCGCACAGGCCGACGACGTGAACGGCGGCGCCGACCTGGTACAGTCCGTCGAGCAGATCCGCGAAGTCCTCGCCGGCGTGCACCGTCAGCCCGATTCGCGACTCGCCGAGACTGGGCCGGTGCTCGCCGCGCCACAGGAGGCGCCGCCAATATTCGAACCACGGCGCGATCGGATCGTCCGGGGACATCTTTTCCAGGAACTCCAGGGTCTCGGGATTCCCACGCAGAAGCCGGAGGTAGACCGCGAACAGCGCGAGCGGCGTATCGCGTTCCTGGCCAGCGACGTCGATGCGGCTCAGGCCCCGCATCCACCGACGCCGGGTCTCGTCGGGATCCGACAGGGCCGCGCGCAACGCGGCGGTATGACGATCGAGTTCGCGCATCTTCATTTCGGCGTCGGCAACCGGGCCGGTCCCGCGTGCGGGCGCGCCGCGGGTTCGCTTGAAATGAACCGCATAACGGATGTCGGGAAACCTGCGATCGATGTCCAAAGACGGAGGCCCTTCGCCCCATGCACACGCGGCGTTCAGCGCCGCTTTCAGCCGCTCGATCAGCATTTCCCGTTCCTTGAAGGAGCGGAGATACTCGATACGGCTCTCCGCCGGTGCGATGCGCAGTTCGATCCGGCGCAGATCGTTGCTCTCCATCAGGTAGCGGCAGCCGTCGCCTTCGGGCGTCAGCGTCTGCCGCGGGCTGGTCCCGTACGATACGGCGGGCCTCTTCGCGGAGGTCCGCTTGAGCGCGGAGAAGTAGCGCTTGTCGAACTGCCGCAATCCCGGCGGGCTCGAGAAGGTGCCCTGACGCACCAGCCGAAAATACCGATGCTTGTGGGAGAGATAAAGGTCGAGCGACCGCTCGATCTCGGCATGGCGCGGCGCCCCGTTCTTCACCGTCGACCACGCTTTCAAGAGCAACTGGCGCTCACGTCGCCTGAGCGCGTCGAGCGGGCGCCACCACTCGTCGGTGGTCGAGCGCAGCAGATCGGGGTTGGCCGCGGCGAGCCCGGCATGACTCCTCAGCGTCGCCCATTGCCGGTTCGCTTCCTCGCGGTCGCGCTCGATATCGCGCCCGTCCTTCTCGTAGATTTTCGCGAGCACGCGAAACGTGTCGATCGGGACGGCCTTCTGTACGAGCTCGTGCCAGGCGAGCTGAGGCACGCGGACCCCCGACACGTGGATGTGCAGGTCCGACAGGCCTCGCCGCCACAGCGCGGCGAGTTCGTGGTCCTGCACCCTGACGACGGTGCGCCAGTTGTTCAGCTCGTCGAGCTGGCCGTGCCGCGCGCCGAGGCTGAATCGGTCCGCGAGGTCGAGCGTCAGCAGGGAGTCCGGATCGAACGTCGTGCACAGCCGTTCCCAGGCGACGATGCAGGCCGGCGAGATCAACGGCTGGCGATTGCGCCACTCGATCACGATCCCGGGCGGCGCGATCAGGGTCCGGTACCAGTCGACCAACGTCTTGTGGCCGGCGAGAAAACACTCGACCGCGGCATCGACGTCGGTGCGCGAGAGCGGGCGGTACTCGTCGGGAAAATCGCACGCGAAGTGGTCGAAGAAATCGCTATGCAGGCGCGGATCGTCCTGCCGCCATCCGCCGACGACGCGCTCGTCCCACAGGATCAGCACCTTCGCGATCAGACGAAGAAACGCCATTCCGCGCCGGCGGCCGAGCAGCATGGGCATCTCCGCGGGGTCAGATCGATGGGTCGGGTAGCACTTGGTCGGCCTTTACGGCGTATCATAGGCGGGATTCTCTTACGGCTCCTTTTTCTTCGGTTCCAGAATGTCCAATATCGTGATAAGCTCTTCTATCTTCCGGTCGTCCTTCAATTGTTCCTGAGATTTCGACAGCAGCAGGTCGTCGATTCGTTCATCTATTCGACGGTAGGCCGTCGTTTGATACCACTTGCGCAGGCATCGATTCGTCGCCCATAACCACGTTTCGATCTCGAACAGCATCCCCTTCGGTGCGGCAGGATCGTCGACTGCCGTCCTCCGCTCCGGCGTCTCCGAAACCTTCAGTTTTTCGCCGTCGCGCTGCCCCAGCATCTGACAGAGTTCATCACGAACTCCCCGAGTATTGACGAGATCGCGCATCCAATGATCTCCGAACAAGGATGTCGGCGACATATCCGGCATGATGCCGAGATGCTTCGGAATAGTTGGTCCGAACACGCCTCGGAGCGCTTCGACGGTTGCCTTGGCTTTGGCCTTCTCGTCGATCGTCGTCTTGGTACTGTCCATCGGCGAGACCGTCACATCGCAATGAGCCAGGAAGGCCTGCCTCGCGTCGTCGTAGTCTTCAAGGAACCGTAACTCGTCGGTTTTCGGGTCGTTGGGGCTCGACGGGACGTTCCTGTTCGGGACGTCCTGAAGCATGGCATCGATGAAGTGCTTGGCGAAAAGGTGCATGCACTTGAGCCGAACATAGCGGACGGAAACACTTAGGGTCCCGACCAGCAGGACCCATCGATGCAGTTCGGTCAAGACCGTCAGATACGCCGTCAACGCGCCCCGCGCTGCTTCCGTCCGGGTGCCGTCGTGCTCGTTTCCCTCGAGCTTCGTGACCTTGTACTGTGCATCGCCCTCGTAGATGTAAGCCATGAGTTGCGTATGGATGATTGCCGGGAGGTTCGGTGCCAAGCCGAACATCAGCCAGAGAAAATTCCTGGCTTCCCGAGCGTTGGTACGCCGCTTCGCAATCTGCCTCGGGTTACTCTCCTGCTCCGCCTTCTCCTGGTCCGGCATCCCTTCCTGCTGCTTTTTCGAGCCAAGCAGATCGATGGGGGTCGATACATCAATCTGCCAGTCGGCGACATCCGCCTCCTGCAGGCCGCGTACTCTTCGAAGCACGACGAAGCGCTGGAAGTTCGCTCGAGGCTCTTCGTCGGTTTGACCCCTTCCCAGGTGCTCCTTGAATCTGGCAATAGCGTCCTTCAATCTCGCCGTTAGCTCATTTTCGAGGGCGAGACCTTTTGTGAAATCGGAACCGTCGTCATAAACAGGCCAGCCGGCGCAAATCGATCTTCCGTAACATCGTATTGCATCGATCCAATCTTTGAAGTCTTGAGCCTCGTCAGCAGTATTCGACCTCTCTGCCTTCTGCCAGTCCTTCAATTCGTTCTTTCTTATCTTCTTATAGTCCTTGCGCTTTTCCTTGTCTTCGGATGCGATCGAGTATCGCCTCGGAAGCCGACGAATCCAAAAGACCGCTTTGTCGCTTTTCTGGAGGGCCGGAATCAGGCCTTCGGGCGGCGCCCCGAGATTCAGTCCGTCCGGGTTCAGATTCTCCGATCCGAAGGCCGCAAGCAGGAGTTTCGTCCATGGCGACTTGGTGAGGATTTCTTCCACCTGTTCGCGCGTGTAGAGGACCATCCTCTGCTGGTTGTCGATCACGGATCGCCATGTTCGGTCATTATGCTCCAACGCATCGGCAAGCTGCCCAAAGCCGGGCAGTCGCGGGGCGTGCTCGTGCAACCGGATCGCGTGCCAGGCCCGGCGGAGATCGGTCACCAGGGCCGAGTATAGGGCCAGCAGACGTTTCGCTCTGTTGACGGTGTCCTCGTCGGGCGCCTGGCGTTCTTCTCCCTTCCCGTTCGCGTTCTCTCCATTCGCGTTCGCAGGAGGCGTCTCTTGTCCTGAGTTCTCTAGTTCTCCGGACATCAATAATCGTCTGCGCGCTTCGGCCCATGTCTTCGGACCCCAGGAGAAGTCGGTCGCTCCGGACTTGCCGTTGGCAGACGGCCCGGAATTTCCGCTGCCAAGCGCCGGTTCCCCGGGGGCGGACTCTTCGGCCTCGTCGGTCGACGCCGGTGAATTCCTAGCGTCGAACGACTCGACTTCGCTGTCGATGTACCGTTCGTACTGCCAGCGCCGTTTGTCCGCGTCGACGAACAGGTCCTTCACTTCGTCCATTTTCGGCGGCACCAGCTCCTGCATGAGCGTTGCGGAGGTGATCTCGTCGGTCCAGCGCAAGCGGGAGCAAACGATCTCGGTGAAATACTTCACCAGAGGCTCGTACTGTCCTTCGTCGAGCAGTTCGACCCACCGACCGTAGAGCGAGGCTTCCCACTTCCCGTTGCGCATGGCATCGCCTCTCTCCCGGCTCGACATGGAATCGTCTTTCCGCGGGAGCGCAATGCTGATGTCGGGCAAGGTGCCGAGGTCGTAAAAGTCGGCGAAATTGCCAGGGAGTGCGGCATGGTCGATCAGCCGCGCCACCCCGAACCGGCGATGCTGGCGAGGCATGACGCGGGGGTGGAAGAATCGGCGCATGAAGCGCCGGCCATAGAGCCGCGGCAGCAAGTCGAGGGGAACGGCCTCTTCGGCATTTTCGCGCAGCGGCATCGCGAGACCGGCGTCGAGCCGATAGCGCAGGAAGTCGTAGGTGTAGGTGCCTTGGTAGACCCGGCGGGTATTGATCAGGAATGCCCGCTGGCCGGACCACTCGGACCCGAGGCTCTGTTGGCGCAGCCAGGCCGAGACCCTCACGTCCTGATCACCCATCCGCTGAATCAGCATGTAATTGTCCGACGCACCGTGCAGCACGACTTCCAGCCGCTTCTTCGAGGGCAGGGCGTCGTTGCCGAAATAATCGTAGAACGTCTTGATCTGGCGGGCGGAGCGCGGGGCGAGCGGGCGGCTGTAGCGATTGGCGAACACCCACCACGATAGATACTTCTCCATCTTGCCGCGGTGCAGGTCGGTCGCCGCTTCCGGCTCGCCGAGCTCGACACTGATGGCCACGCTGAACTTCGCTTGCAGGAAATGCTCTCGCGCCTCGCGCATTTTCGCATCGCAGATGCTCAGGAGCTCGTCACGGGCGATCTTGTGAAAATCGCTTTCGGTAACGCCGCGTCCGTCGTCCGTGTTGCCCGAGGACGGCTGTCGCAAAAAGAATCTCTGCGACGGCGGAATGACCTTTTCCAGGTAGTCTTCGATGGCCCTCCGCTCGACCTGCCGCCATTCGTCGGGCGTGTGCATCTCCGCGCCGCGGAACGCGGCGATCGACGGCGCGAGCCGGCTCATCGCCAGATACAGCAGGCTCATCCGCATCGATTTGAGATTGCCGGCCAGCACCGTGAAGATGCGCGGGTGGTTCAGGAACATGCGTATGGCGTGAAGAATGTCCTGCGTCAGCTCGGGATGGACGTCGGTATCGTCGACGAGAACCACCAGCATCACCGCCCGGTTGACGTCCAGGTAATCATTGACGAAGCGCCGCCAGGCATCGATGCGGGTCGCCGCCTTGCGGGTTTCCTTCTCGTAGTTCGTGACGTAGTCGCGGTAGTCGATGCTGTCCCGGATGATGGCCTCGTGGCCGAATCGCTTGGCGAAGTACCAGCCCTCGGCGACCTCTTCGCGAAGCCTCGTCTTGAGGCGCTCCAACGTTTCGTTCGTCTCGGCCGCTAGCTCGGTCTTCCTTCCCCTCTCGATCGCTTTTTCGATTTCATCGGTCATGGCTGCGAAGATCGATTCCATCAGCGACTCGCCGCCTTCCATGTCGCCGGGGAAAATGATCCGTAAGACGTGCGCGAGTGTCGCCGACCCGCAGGCGGACATCAGCGAACGGAAGGAATCCTCCAACTGCGCTTTGAATTCCTCGATCCATACGTCGTCAGCCGCTGACATTCTGGCTTTCGAGAGCTGGTGCAGCGCGTGCTCCGCCGAAAGCAGCGTGAAGGTCTTTCCGGAACCGCGCCCACCGTCGATGCAGAAGACACGTTGCGGTCGATCGATGTCGTTCCCGTTCTTCGGTGGACCTGTAAAGCTTCCGCCGGGTCGGCCGGACCTCCCGTTCTTCGAACTGTCGAATTCCAAGGCTTCGAGTGCGGTTTTCACGAAGTAGCGCAACATGGCTTGCACCGCCGGCCGCTGCGTCGCCAGCAAATCGTCCGGGCGTTCCGCCCGATAATGATCGTGTATCGGAGTTGTTTGGGTCGGCAATGTCGTGTCCCCGTGTCCAAATACCAGAAGTTTGCCTTACCCGGGAGGCGCTCGCAAGCACTTAGTTGCGCTGTCGCTATTTCACCAATCAAGCGTAGATATTCATGATACGTTAGGACAAGATGGCCGATGTTGATATCGGGCGGGAAGGCTCGTTGATGATCTTGTGCTGGGCGAACACGGGTCAGCGACCGCATCGAGCCAGTAGACTGCCTCAAAAGTTATTACGGTTAGGAGACCTGTGCGCGGGTTGCGAAATCGACTGATTTTCGCGGTTTTCGCTGTCGACCGCGGGGAGATGGTAGTTTCTCACCCCTATGCGGTCGCCATCAACGTTGACACGCCGCGATCGAGCGGCCCGCGGCTGAGCGTCGCGCGGATGGCGTCGAGGGCTCCGATGGCGCGGCGGCGAGCGGTCTCGCGCACGGAACGGATGTCGGCGTAGAGGTGCGCGCCCCACTCGGAGCGGAAGCCGTTGGTCACCTTGCGGAAGACGGCGCAGGGACGCAGCGCGCGCTCGGAACCGTTGTTGGTCGGCGGGACGGCGCGCTCGGCCATGAACGTGAACAGGAACTGCCGGCATCCCGCGATGGCGCGCTTCAGCATGTCGCCCTCGGGGTGCATCGGGGTGATGCGGAGCAGGCGGTCGAGCTCGTCATCGAGCTGGTGGTGGTCGGTCCGCAGCGTGGCGTCGGCGAGGGCCGGTCGGCGACGGCCGAACGCACAGGCCCGTACCAGTAGCCGGCGCAAGCCGGTCGCGAAGGTGAGGTCGCCGGCCTCGACGGCGTACTCGGCATCGCGCAGGAGATGGGCGAGGCAAACCTGGTTGGCGGTCGTGGCCCAGCCCATCTGGGCGCCGAAGCGGTCGGAGACCCAGAAGGCGGGGCGCACCTCGCCAAGAAATTCGGCGACTACGTCCTTGCCGCGGCTCGGCCGGACGACGAAGCAGCAGTCCTCGCCGTGGTGGAACGTCCACAGCCACCAGTTCCGCTTGCCGACCCGCACGGGGCAGCCGTTCGATCACTGGCTGCTGGTCCGACGCAGCCTCACGGATCCGACCGATCTCGCCTGTTATGAGACCTGTGCGCGGATAGCTCTGGACGACGCACCGAATTTCTG
>NZ_AKZI01000087.1 GCF_000293785.1 Rhodovulum sp. PH10
TTCGCGCCGCAACGCAGCCCGCGTCCGAGTTTCCAAACGGGCTCTCAGAACGCCTCGCCGGGATAGGCGCCGAACAGCCGCGTCTGGTGCACGTATCCTCGCATGGATTTCGCCTTCACCTCGCACCAGCGGCCGTCGCAGCCGAGGATGCGCACCAGCAGGCTCGGCTGCATCAGCGCCACCACCGGCGAGGTCTTTGACGCCTCGTCGTGCAGCGCGACCGGCTCGGCGCCGCTCCACGGCGCGACCAGCGCGGTGCGCCGGCCGGACAAAAGCGCGCCGAGCATCCAGCCCTCCTCGCCCTCCCAGTCGCGGATCCGTCGCCAATTGCCGAACTCGGCGGTGATCTCGACCGGCAGATCCTTGCGGGTGAAGGTCCATTTGACCGGATAGTCGAGCCCCGGCGCGGTGCGGACGTTGGACGGCCTGTTCTTGACCGAGACGAAACGGGGAACCGGCAGGCCGGTGGTGCGGCCGGGCTCGACGGCGGAGGAGCCGGCGGCGAGCGCCGTGACCGGCGCGGCGGCGAGCATCAGCGCGGGCACCAGACCGAGCAGGAACCGGAGGGAGAAAAGCGAGCGCATCGAAAAAACCTCCGTCGTGCAATGCACCGCCACGGAGCGGCCGCGCGCGCCGGCGGCACGGCGACGCGACGAATCCCTCGGGGCGGTGTTTTTACCGACCAAATACCATGTCGGCTTGCGATCTCGTTAACCGATGGTCAAAGCGCGTCCGCTAGCGTCGGCTCCGAACGGCTCCCGAAAGGCCGTGCGAAACGGTCGGGCCGCGGAGCGGGGCCGCCGCCCGCGACGACGGAACCTCACGATGTCCGAGCAGACGAGCCTCATCGCCGATCTCGAGGAGACGGTCGCCGACAGCTCCAGCACCCGCCGCACCGTGCTGCTCGGCCGCATCACCGACCTCTTCCTCAACGGCGACGTCCATTACACCGACGAGCAGATCGCGCTGTTCGACGACGTGCTGACGCGGCTGATCGCCGACCTCGAGCAGTCCGCCAAGCGCGAGCTCGTCCGCCGGCTCGCCGCCACCCCCTCGCCACCGCCCAAGGTCACCCGGGCGCTCGCGCTCGACGAGGCGCCGACCGTCGCCGCGCCGCTGCTGATCCATGCCGAGACGCTCGACGAGGCGGCGCTGGTCGCCTGCGCCGAGACGCGCAGCCAGATCCATCTTCTGGCGATCTCCAAGCGCGCGGTGGTGCCCGAGCCGGTGACCGACGTGCTGGTCGAGCGCGGCAGCGACATGGTGGTGCGCAGCGTCGCCGACAATGCCGGCTCGCGCTTCTCCGAGGCCGGCTTCGGCACGCTGGTCGGGCGGGCCGGCGACGACGACGCGCTGGCGACCCTGATCGGCCTGCGCTCCGACCTGCCGCGGCGCCACTTCGTGCAGCTACTGGCGAAGGCGTCGGACGCCGTGCGCGCCCATCTGCAGGCCGCACGCCAGGAGCCCGCCGCCGACATTCCGGGCGTGGTGACGCGGGTCGCCGAGGCGATCGCCCGCCGCACCGCCGCCCGCTCCGAGGCCTATGCCGATGCGACCGCGAGCGTCGGCGCGCTCGTCGAGGCGGGCAAGCTCGGCGAGGCGGAGCTGCGCCGGTTCGCGACCGCCGGCCGGTTCGAGCACACCGTGGTGGCGATGTCGTCGCTGTGCGACCTGCCGATCCCGGTGGTCGAGCGGGTGCTGCTGCAGAAGCGCCCCGAGTCGCTCCTGTTCATGGCGCGGGCGATCGGGCTCGGCTGGGAGACCACGCGGGCGGTGCTGTCGATCCGGCTCGACCCCGGGCCGCAGGCGGAGCGCCATCTCGATCTCGCCCGCGCGAGCTTCGAGCGCATCAAGCACGCGACCGCGGTGCAGGTGCTCGAGTTCCAGCGCGCGGTGCGCGCCTCGGCCTGAATTCCGTCTCAGCGGACGGCGATGCGGCCGTCGGGACCGGCAAGAATCCGGCCGAGCCGGCGCAGATGCACCATCACCGCGTTGGCGAGGAGCGGCGCGTCGTCGATCGCCAGACGCCGCGGCGCATCGCGCAGCATGGTGTAGCCGTCGCCGCCGCGGGCGAGATAGTCGTTCACCGCCACCTTGTAGGATTTCGCCGGATCGACCGGGACGCCGCCGACCGCCAGCGCCACCACCCGCCGCCCCGGCTCGCGCGCCGGATCGACCACCACCGACAGTCCCGAGATCTGCGGGAAGCGGCCCGATGGCGCCGGCAGCTTGGAAAAGCCGTTCTCGAGCGCCGCCGTCAGCGCGGCACCGGTCAGCGTCACGGTGACGAGGCGGTTGCCGAACGGCAGCTCGGCGAGCACGTCGCTGCGGGTGACGGCGCTGCCCGCGGGATAGACCCGGTCGCCACGGATGCCGCCGCCATTGAGGATCGCCGCATCCGCCCCGGCCGACTCGCGGATCGCGTCGGCAAAAACGTCGCCGATCGCCGTCTCGCGGCTGCGGACGCTGGCGCCACGGCTGTCCCATTCGACCCCGAGCGTCGCCAGCGGCACCCGCATCGCTTCGTCGAGGTCGCGCGTCACCGCGGCGACCGCGGTCGCCATCGCCGGGTCCGGCATCACGTCGGCGGTGTCGATCACCCGGAAGCGCGGCCACCACCGCACCTTGCGGCTCTTGCCCACGGTCTCGACCGCGAGATCGAGGTCGACCGCGACCACGTAGAGCGCGTCGTGGGCGGATTCGGCCAGCACGCCGCGCTCGTCGAAATTCACCAGGAGATCGTGATTGTGGCCGCCGAGCACGAGGTCGACGACGCCGGTCGCGAGCATCGCCCGCTGCTGCTCGCGCTCGGCATGGACGACGGCGACGATCAGGTCGGCGCCCGCCGCGCGCAGCCGCCCCGCCTCCTCGCGCAGCGTCGCGACCGCCGGGCGGAAGACGAGATCCTCGGAGGACGACACCTGCGGCGTGCCGTCGAAGGCGAGCCCGACGAGGCCGATCCTCACCCCGTCGACCTCCACCATCCGGTGGTCGGCAAAGCCCGGCAGCGGGGTTCCGTCCGCCGCCCGGAGATTGGCGGCGAGGCGGGGAAATTTCGCCTCCGCCATCCGTGCGAAAAACACCGCCTTGCCGAAGTCGAACTCGTGATTGCCCGGCACGAACACGTCCGGGGCGATGTCGTTGGTGAGGGCGATCATGTGGGCGCCCTGGTCGAGCCCCGACAGGAGCGAGGGCGACAGCATGTCACCGGCATGGACGAACAGCACCTTGCGCTCGCCCTCGGCGGCGTCCTCACCTGCCCCCTGCTCCGCTTTCGCCCGCTCGGCCTTCACCACCGCGGCGAGCCGCGCCATGCCGCCGCGCTTCGCGCCGTCGGGGCCCACCTGGTCGTCGAGCCGGTAGATGTCGTTGACCAGCACGAAAGTGAGCCTCGCCGCCTGCGCCGGCGGGGCGACGAGAAGGCTCGCCAGCAGCGCGAGCACGGCGAGAAACGGCGGCAGCGGCCGGACGCGGCGGAACGAGGAAACCATCGGGGAGGCTCCGGAACGGACGCCTGTGCGCTTCAGGGCGAAACCTTGGGGGCGGCGCGGGCGCCGTTCCTGCGGCGGTGCAGCCCGACCCAGACCTCGCGCGTGCCCATCACCGTCAGCGCGATCGCGAACGGGGTGATGAAATACATCAGGCGGAAGATCAGGAGGCCGGCGATCAGCGCCTCCTTCTCGAAGAACGGCAGACCGATCAGCATCGCCGCGTCGAACACGCCGAGCGAGCCCGGTGCGTGGCTGGCGAAGCCGAGCAGCGTCGCCGAGATGAACACCGCCGCGACGGTGACGAAATGCACCGGCGGGTCGGCCGGCACCAGCATGAACATCGCGGTGGCACAGAAGGTGAGGTCGGCGATGCCGATCAGGATTTGCAGCAGCGTCGAGCGGCCGTTCGGCAGGGTGAGCAAGAAGCTCTTCCAGCCGATCTTGCGCGGCCGGTGCCCGACCCAGGCGACATAGCCGACCAGCACGCACAGGAGCGCGACGCCGATCGCGAAATTGGCCGAGGCCGGGAGCTGGTCGACGCTGGTCACCGCGCGCGGGTCGAGCGTCAGGGCGAAGCCGAGCACCGTCAGATTGCCGAGCCAGAAGGTCAGCCCGGTGACGAAGCACAGTTTTGCCACGTCGATCGCGGTCATTCCCCAATAGGAATATATTCTATAGCGGATCGCCCCGGCCGAGAAGGCGGTGGCGCCGACATTGTGGCCGATCGCATAGCTCGAGAAGCTCGCCAGCACCGCAGTGCGGTAGGGCACGTGGGTCTTGCCGATCGTGCGCAGCGCGAACCAGTCGTAGAAAGTGAGTGTTCCGTAGGCGCACAGCACGCACAGGCCGGCCAGCACCAGCCGCTCGGGCGGGATGCTTTTGAGCCCGGTCTCGATCTGGGCGATCTCGATGCCCTGCAGCACCTTCACCAAGACGGCGATCGAGATGCCGATGATCGTCAGGGCGAGCGCTGCGCCGATCCAGTTCCAGTTGAAGCGGGCGAGAACCGAGCGCAGCGACGACCACGAACGCGGCCCGGCGAGGCTTTCCGACGCAGGCGGGCGCTCCGGGCGAACCGCCGGCGCGTCGGCATCCTCGGGGGGAGAACAGGCCCTTACGGGCTCGGCCAGTCGTTTCGACACCGACACGTCTCTCGGGCCGATCCGCGGGTCCCGCGCGGTGTGCGCGAGCCGCCCCGAGTCGGCGTTGCCCGGATTGTTCACAGCCGTGCGACAGAGAGACGACAGTGCCCGACCGAAAAAAATACCCGATCGACAATGACGTGACGTCTGGGCGCGGACGAGGGGAAAAACAAGCGACCGCACCCGCCGGTCCCGGACCAGGTGGGACCGGAGCCGGCGGGCACGGGTCGATTACGTCGGCCGTCATGGTCCCGTCAAGCGAGTGTCATAGACACCCTGCGTCCGACCCCGCGGCGACGCCGCGCCGCGGCCCCGATTCGCGTCCCGAGAGGTTTCAACGGCGCATGCACGTCCTGATCGCAACCGACGCGTGGCACCCCCAGGTCAACGGGGTGGTGCGCACGCTGGTCTCGCTCGCCGCCGCCGCCGAGGCGCTGGGCGCGAAGATTTCGTTCCTGACGCCGGAGCGGATGCGCACCGTCGCGCTGCCGAGCTATCCGAGCATCCGCCTCGCGGTGCCGCCGCCCGGCGAGATCGCCCGGCGGATCGAGGCACTGAAGCCCGACGCCGTGCACATCGCGACCGAGGGGCCGATCGGCCACCTCGCCCGCCGGCACTGCCTGCGCACCGGCCGCCGCTTCACCACGAGCTTCCACACCCGCCTCGCCGACTACGCCTCCGCCCGCTTCCCGATCCCCGACCGGCTGACCTGGGGCTGGCTGCGCTGGTTCCACAATGCCGGCCAGGCCACCATGGCGGCGACCCCCTCGCTGATCGGCGAGCTGGAGGAGCGCGGCTTCCACCGGGTGGTGCGCTGGCCGCGCGGCGTCGACATCGACCTCTTTCGTCCCCGCGAGAAGCGCGAGATGGCGAGCCTCAGGCCGGCGCGGCCGATCTTTCTCAGCGTCGGCCGGGTGGCGGTGGAGAAGAACCTCGAGGCCTTTCTGGCGCTCGACCTGCCGGGCTCCAAGGTGGTGGTCGGCGACGGACCGGCGCGGCAATCGCTCGAGGCGCGCTTTCCCGACGCGATCTTTCTCGGCGAGAAGCACGGCGAGGACCTCGCCGCCGTCTATGCCGCCGCCGACGTGTTCGTCTTTCCGAGCCGCACCGACACCTTCGGCCTGGTGCTGCTGGAGGCCTTGGCGAGCGGCCTGCCGGTCGCCGGCTTCCCGGTCGCCGCGACCCGCGACGTGGTCGGCGACGCCCCGGTCGCCGTCCTCGACGAGGACTTACGATCCGCCTGCCTCGGCGCCGCGGCGCTGTCGCGACAGGCGTGCCGGGATTACGCGATGACCCTCACCTGGGAGGAGAGCGCGAAGAAATTCCTCGCCAACCTGACCGGCGCCGGGGTGTGCAACGGAACGCCCGGCCGGGTGAGCGGACGTTCCTCGCGGCTGGTGCGGGCGTGACCGCGGCCCGCCGCTAGCGGCGCTGGATCCCGGTGGCGATCGCGGCGACGAAGCCGAGCAGCGCCACGAGCGTGAGCGGGCCGCTCGCCAGCCGGCCGTCCTGCCAGGCCAGCACGTCGCCGGCGATCCGCAGCGCCAGCGAACCGTGCAGCAGCACCAGCGGCCCGTACAGCACCGGCCGATAGGCGATCCGCACCCGCGCCACCGCCGGCAGGATGATCAGCGCGTGGCCGAACACCATCGACAGCACGAAGCCGATCAGCACGGCGTGCAGCGCCGCGTCGTAGCCGAACGCGGTGTCGGCCGGCGGCATCGCCAGCAGAAGCAGGCCGCCGGCGCCGAGCCAAAAATAGCCCGCCAGCATGCAGCTCGCCATGAAGCGCGTCCGTCCGGGCTGGCGCACGGTGTGCCGCACCACGTCGTGGCGCAGCAGCCAGATGGTGAGCGCCAGCAGCGCGAGCCCGAGCAGAGGCGCGCCGAGCGCGTCCCACGGGCCGAGCACCGCGCCGGCGGCGAGCAGCGCCACCGCGAGGAGAAACAGCGCCTCGCTGCCGCGCTTGCGCGCCGTCAGGCGACTGAGCTCGAGCCGCTCGCCGGCGATGGTGAGGATCAGGAAGCCGAGCCAGAAGCCGACCACGTCCGGCACCGCCGATCCGGCGAGCCAGAGGAGATCGCCGGCGAGCCACGACAGCGTGGCGGCGAGCAGCGTCACGGTGAAGATCGCCGGCTGCTGCAGCGTGATCACCAGCGTCGCCCCGGCGAGCACCAGGGCGGCGGCGGCATAGGCGGCGGCGCCGACCGGCACCGGCGCGCCGGCGAGCAGCAACAGCGTGCCGAGCGCGGCGAAGCCGGGCGCCAGAAACGCCAGGCCGCGCCCGAGCGCAACCGCCCGCTCGAGCCCGATCACCGTGCCGAACAGGCCGCAGATCAGGAGCGGCCCGTGCAGCTCGCCCGCGGTCGTCGCGTGCGGCAGGTCGAAGCCGAGCCGCCACAGCCCGCCATAAAGGCCGGCCAGCATGGCGGCGGCGCCGAGCGCCAGCAGGCCGAGGCGCACCGCCATCCGGGTGCGCACGGCCGGTGCGGAGGCCGTCGCCTCAGTCGGCGAGGCGGCGGATGCGGACGCGCCAGACATTCGGCCCCTCCTCGAGGTATTCGAAGGCGAACGTGTCGGGATAGGCGACGCCGAGATGCTCGCGCAGCGGCGCCGGATCGTGATCGTTGACGATGGTGAGGACGTCGCCGTCCGCGAGCTGGTGCAGGTTCTGCAGGATCACCGTCCGGCACAGGCCGTGCGAGATGGTGCGCACGTCGATCACGTTGGAGTCGGCGTCGACGTCTTGGGTGGGGCTTTCGACGATCGTCATGGTGCGGTCCTCGGTGGGTGGCCGAGCAGCGCGCGGCCGTGATCGGTGATGCGGTCGGGGGTCCAGGGCGGGTCGAACACCAGCGCGACATCGATCGCCGCATCGGCAAAACGCCGGGCGAGCGCATCGCGGGCGTCGTCGGCCAGCATGTCGCCGAGCGGGCAGGCGCGGGTGGTGAGGGTGAGCGCGACCGACACCGTCCTCGCCGCGCGGTCGGCGCGGTAGACCAGGCCGAGATCGACTACGTTCACCCCGATCTCGGGGTCGATCACGTCCTTCAGGCAGTCGAGAACATCGTCGTCGAATGCCGTCGCCTCGGGCGGCGGAGCGGTACGGGCGGACTGGTGGGTATGGGTGGTCATGGCGGTCCTCGTCGTGTCGGACCGCAGTGTCGCCGCCCCCGGCCGGACGATCTTTGCCGGGGCACAAACTGTTCGGCGATCGCTCGGGCGATCGCCCGGCCGTCACCGTCCGGGCAGCACCAAGACCTTGGGCGCGGTCGGCAGCGTCGCCTTGGACAACACCACCGAGGGCGTGTCGGAGAACTCGACCTCCCACGTGTCGCGGATGCGCGCGAGGAAGCGGTCGAGCGTGGTGCGGCCGAAATAGTGCATCGGGATCATCAGCGGCGCGTTCAGGGCCCGCAAAACCTCGACCATGCCGTCGACGTCGAGCGTGTAGCTGCCGTCGACCGGCACCAGCACGACGTCGACCCGACCGATCTCGCCGAGCTGCTGCGGGGTCAGCGTGTGGTGCAGATGGCCGAGATGGGCGATGCAGAGGTTTGCGGTCGCGACGATGAAGATCGAGTTGCCGTGCCTCTCGGTGCCGTCACCATAGGTGCGGATGTTGGTGGCGACGCTGCGGACATGGACGTCCTTCACCGTGAGGTCGTGGGCGGCGGGCTGTCCGTCGTCGCGCCAGCCGTGCAGCACGTGGGCGATCGCCGGGTCGGGCGTCAGCGTGTAGTGGCTCGAATGGGCGTGGTTCATCGTCGCGATGTCGGGCACGACCGGCGGCCGGACCCAGTCGTTGTAGTCGGTCGCGACGCGGACGAGCTGTGGGCTCTCGATCAGAAAGGTGGCGTGGCCGACGAAGGTGAGCCGCAGCTGGTCCTTTTCCAGCGCGACGGTGCGAAGGCTCGCCGGGACCGCACGCGGCGCGTAGGAGACGAGGCCCGGGCAGCCGTCGGGCAGCTCGGAGAGCGGAAGTTTTGTCGAGGGCGCCGCCTGCTGGGCCGTCGCCGGGGCAAAAACCCCGAGAAGGATGGCGGCGAGGGTGGCGAGAGCGAGGAGGCGGATCGGGCCGGCGCGCGGGCGCAAAACCGGCGGCAGGACGGGGGATTTTCCAACCATGAGCGCTCCTGACGGTCGAACCCCGTCAGGATAACGCACGCGCGGCCCACGTCGCGGGCCGCGCCGTACACGAATGGCTGAACGCGAATGGCTGATGCGGCGACGTGCTTTCGGGGCGCGCTCCCGGCGCGCCGCGAAAAACTACCGCTGCACGATCAGGCCGCGCGAGGTCGCCACCACCCAGCGGCCGTCCTGGCGCTGGATGCTCTCGATCCGCCCGAGACCCGGCAAACGGTCGCCCGGCTCCACCTCGATCAGGCCGTAGCGGCCCTCGATCACCGCGATGCCGCGCCGCACGTCGCGCACCGACCAGCCGGGCAGCACCGGCGCGCCGCGATACTCCGGCACGTAGCGGGGATCGGCGACGCCCGGCCCGATATCGGCCGAGGCGACCTGGGTGGTGCGGGTGTGGGCGGAGGCCGGCGGCGGCATCGGAACCGAGGCGGTGGTTGCCGGGGCCTGCGCCGCGGCTTGGGGCGCGACCGGCTGGCTCGCGGCCGAACCGCTCGCGGCAGCCTGGCCCGGCGCGGCGGCAGCCTGGGCCGCCGAGGCCGTCTGGGTCGGCGTCGCGAGCTGGGCGGTGCGGCGCTCGAGCCGCTCGATCGCCTTGCCGAGATCTGCGAGCTTCTGGGTGGGCTCCGCCTGGGCGCGCTCGGCGCGGTCGAGCCGCTCGGTCAGCCGCGTCGTCTGGGTGCGCAAGGCCTCGGCCGAGCTTTCGAGGCTGGTCTTGAGCCCCGTCATGTCCTGCTGCAGCCGGGCGACGGTCGCCTCGAGGCTGCCGTCGTCGGCCTTGGCGATCATCGCGGTCGGCGTGTCGGTGGCGGGCGTGGTGACGCGGCTGGCGGCGAGCGAGCCGGCCAGCGCCCCGAAGGCGGAGGCGAGCGCGATCACCGCGGCGACCTTGATCGCCGGCGGCACGTGCAGCGTGAAGCGGCGGGTCTCCTCGTAATCGCCGCCGGTGCCGGCAGAGCGCCAGCCGTCGTGATCGATCCGCGGGGCGCCGGGGATCGGCAGGCCGTCGTGGCGGGGCGGCGGCCCCTCGATCTCGCCCTCTGCCGGGACCGGCGATCCGAGACGCCCGGTGCGGGCGGGCTCGAGCGAATGGCTGTCGTCGTGCTGGCTCATCGCGAGCCTCCCCCTCGTCCTGCAGCGGTTCACATCGTGGTAACCTTGTCCACTTACGGAACCGTTACGGATTTCCTTCGCAGGCCGCTGCGGCCGAATCGGGGCGCCGAAAAGGCGCCCCGCGGCACGAATGTGTCGGCGCTGGCAAAGGCGAGGGCGCGACGCGGGGGGCGGTCGCTCAGTCCAACAGGCCGGCCTCGCGGGCGAGCGCATCGAGCGACTTTTCCGGCCGCGCGCCGAGATGGCCGATCACCTCCGCCGCGGCGAGCGCGCCGAGCCGGGCCGCCGTCTCGTGCGGCAGCCCGCGGGCGAGCCCGACCATGAAGCCGGCGGCGAACAGGTCGCCGGCGCCCGTGGTGTCGACCACGCTGCCGACCGGCACCGCCTTCACCGCCGCGGTGGTTTCACGCGAGACGACGAGGCAGCCCTGCTCGCTGCGGGTGACGACCGTGAGCGCGGCGTCGCCCCGCACCGCCTTCACCGCGGTGTCGAAGTCGGCGGTCTGGTAGAGGCTCTTCAGCTCGGCCTCGTTGGCAAAGACGAGGTCGACGGTGCCGGAGCGCATCAGCTCCAGAAACTCCACCCGCCAGCGGTCGACGCAGAAGGCGTCCGACAGCGTCAGCGCGACGGTGCGCTCGGCCTCGTGGGCGATCTTCGCGGCTTTCAGGAAGGCGTTCTTGGCCTCCGGCGGGTCCCACAGATAGCCCTCGAGATAGGTGATCGCGGCGGCCGCGATCGCCTCCTCGTCGATGTCGTCGGGATTGAGGTCCTGGGCGGCGCCGAGATAGGTGTTCATGGTGCGCTCGCCGTCCGGCGTCACCAGGATGAAGCAGCGCGCGGTGGCGGGGCCTTCCGCCGCCGGCCGCGTGTCGAAATCGACCTTGGCGGCGCGAATGTCGTGGGCAAAGACGCTGCCGAGCGGGTCGTCCTTCACCCGGCCGACGAAGGCGGCGCGGGCGCCGAAACTGCCGACGCCGACGATGGTGTTGGCGGCCGAGCCGCCGGAAATCTCCACCGTCTGGCCCATCGCCGCATAGATCGCCTCCGCCCGCGGCTCGTCGATCAGCGCCATGCCTCCCTTGCGCATGTCGTGGGCGAGGAGAAAGTCGTCCTCGGCGCGGGCCAGCACGTCGACGATGGCATTGCCGATGCCGAGCACGTCGTAGCGGAGTTCGGTCATGAAGAATCCTCGGGTCGTACGGGCGATCCCGCCGCGCGGGCGCGAGATCGTGGGCGCGGTGGACGGATCGGAAAGCGCGTCTTAAAGGCTCGCTGCCGGAAGGGCGTCGGGGGCGGCGCACTATAGCGGCGCCCGGCCCGCTTTCAACGGCCGGTCCACGGCCGGTGGCGGTGTGCCGCCGGCCTCTCGTCCGAACCCCTCGAGGCCGGAACCCCGCGATGGCGCTCGCCCGCAATGTCGGCACGGTCGGTGGCGCGACGCTCGCCTCGCGGGTGCTCGCCTTTCTGCGCGACGCCGGCATCGCCGCGCTGCTCGGCGCCGGGCCGATGGCCGACGCCTATTTCGCCGCGCTGCAAATCCCCAATCTCTTCCGCCGGCTGCTCGCCGAGGGGGCGTTCAACGCCGCCTTCGTGCCGATGTGGCTGCGCATCCGCGAGCGCGACGGCGACGACGGCGCCCGCCGCTTCGCCGAGGGCGCGCTCGGCGCGATGGCGCTCGGGCTCGCCGCGCTCGCGCTCGTGCTCGCGGTGGCGGCGCCGCTCGTGGTGCGGCTGATCGCGCCGGGCTTTGCCGCAGGCGGCGACCGGTTCGCGCTGGCGGTGCATCTGGTGCGACTGTCGGTGCCATATGTGGCGGTGGCGGGCACGCTCGCGGTGCTGGCGGCGGTGCTCAATGCCGAGCGGCGGGTGGTGGCGACCGCGTTCGGGCCGATCGTCTTCAATGCGGTGATGCTGGCGGCGGTGGCGGCCCTGCTGCTCGGCCATGCGCCGGGCGGCGTGCCCGGCGGCGTCTCGGTGCCGGCGGTGCTGGCGGTGGCGTTCGTCGTCGCCGGCATCGGCCAGACGGGTCTGATCGGCGGTGCGGTGGCGCGCCTGCCGGTGCGGCCGCGAAAAGTGGTGCGAAAGCCCTCGCCCGACGTGCGGCGGCTCCTGGTGCAGGCGGGGCCCGGGCTGGTGGCGGCCGGCATCCCGCAACTGACGCTGCTCGCCGGCGCGATGATCGCCTCGCCCTCGCCCGCCGGGGTGTCGTGGCTCTATTACGCCGACCGGCTCTACGAGTTTCCGCTCGGCGTGGTGTCGGTGGCGATCGCCGCGGTGATCGGCCCGGTGATCGCCCTGCAGGTCCGCTCCGGCACGAACGCCGAGGTGGCGGCGGCGCAGTCGCGCGCCTTCGAGATCGCGCTCGCGCTCGCCCTGCCGGCGGCGACCGGCTTCGTGCTGCTGGCCGAGCCGATCGCCCGCGCGCTGTTCGAGCGCGGCGCCTTCACGCCGCACGACACGCAAATGGTCGCCGCCGCGCTCGCCGCCATCGCCATGGGCTTGCCCGGCCACGTGGCGGAGAAAGTGCTCGGCGCGGTCTCCTTCGCCCACGAGGACACCCGCACGCCGATGGTCGCGGCCTTGTGCGGCCTCGCGGTCGCGGCGGCCGCCGGCATCTTGGCGTTCCCACGCTTCGGCCATGTCGGCGTGGCGGCGGCGATCGCGACCGCCGGCTATGTCGGCAGCGCCATTCTCGGCACCGTGCTCGCCCGGCGCAAATGGCTTTCGCTCGACCGCGCCGCCGGCACGCGGCTGCCGCGCATCGCCGCCGCCACGCTTCTCATGGCGCTGGTGCTCGCCGGGGCGAATACCCTTCTGGCCGCGCTCGGCCCCTCCGTCGCGGTGCCGGCGACCACGCTCGGCCGCTTCGCTCTGCTGGCGCTCCTGCTCGGCGCCGGGCTCGGCACCTATGTCGCGGCGCTCGAAGCCCTCGGCATCGCCACCACCGCCGACATCACCGCCGCGCTGAAGCGGCGCCATCCGCAACCGCCGCGGGCGCCGTGAGGGTTTCCGCCCTTGCGCCCTCGGGCGGCAAATGGCACACCGCCGCCGCGATCATCAGGAGTGTCGAAATGGCGTTCAAGGAACGGGTCTTTTCCGGTGTCCAGCCGACCGGAAATCTGCATCTCGGCAACTATCTCGGCGCCATCGTCAATTTCGTGAAGCTGCAGGCCACCTACGAGTGCGTCTATTGCGTGGTCGACATGCACGCGATCACCGTGTGGCAGGACCCGGCCGAGCTGAAGAAGAGCATCCGCGAGGTGACCGCCGCGTTCCTGGCCGCCGGCATCGACCCGAAGAAGCACATCGTGTTCAACCAGAGCCAGGTGTCGGAACACGCCGAGCTCGCCTGGGTGTTCAACTGCGTGGCCCGGCTCGGCTGGCTCAACCGCATGACCCAGTTCAAGGAGAAGGCCGGCAAGGACCGCGAGAACGCCTCGGTCGGCCTCTACGCCTACCCGAACCTGATGGCCGCCGACATTCTGATCTATCGCGCGACCCACGTGCCGATCGGCGAGGACCAGCGCCAGCACCTCGAGCTGACCCGCGACATCGCACAGAAATTCAACAACGATTTCAAGCCGCAGATCGACGCCGCCGGCTTTCCGGACGGATTCTTCCCGCTCGCCGAGGGCTTGATGAGCGGCCCTGCCACGCGGGTGATGAGCCTGCGTGACGGCTCCAAGAAGATGTCGAAGTCCGACCCGTCGGACTACTCCCGCATCGCGCTGTCCGACGACGCCGACGCGATCGCCCAGAAGATCAAGAAGGCCAAGACCGATCCCGAGCCCTTGCCGAGCGAGGAGAAGGGGCTCGAGGGCCGGCCCGAGGCGGACAATCTGGTCGGCATTTTTGCGGCGCTCGCCGGCCGGTCCCGGGCAGACGTGCTCGGCGAGTATGGCGGGGCGCAGTTCTCCACCTTCAAGGCGGCGCTGATCGACCTCGCAGTGGCAAAACTCTCGCCGATCACCTCCGAGATGAACCGGCTCACCGCCGATCCCGGCCATATCGACGCGGTGCTCGCCGACGGCAGCGCCCGGGCAAAGGTGCTGGCCGCCGAGACCATGGCGCACGTCAAGGACATCGTCGGCTTCGTGCGGGGCTGAGGCTGGCTTTCGGCCCCTTTCGGTGGAAAAAGCTCGACGGCTTGTGCCGACCGCGGCCGGCATGGCAGCATCGCGGCGGAAGGGGGGCGGCGCCGGGACGCCGCCGAACGCGAACATGAGCCGCAAGCGCCGCTGCTACGAGCCCGGGCACAGGCCCAAATATCTCGTGGTGATCGACAAGACGGCCGAGTGCGACCGCGCCGTCTATTATGCCAGCCGGCGCGCCGCACGCACCGGGGCCGGCGTCCTCATGCTGCGGGTGATCGAGACCGGCGACCGTGCCCCGCAATGGCTCGGCGTCGCCGAGATCATGCAGGCCGAGCAGCACGAGGAGGCCGGCGAGATGGTCGCCCGCTTCGCCGCGCGGGCGAACGGGATCGCCGGCATCACCCCGGAGCGGGTGATCCGCGAGGGCGACCCGACCGAGGAGATCCTCGCGCTGATCGAGGAGGACGAGGACATCGCCGTGCTGGTGCTGGCCGCCGGCGACGACGAGGAGCCGGGGCCGCTGGTGACCTCGCTGTCGCAGGCGGCGGGCTCGTTCCTCATCCCGATGACCATCGTGCCGGGCCATCTGTCGGACGACGAGCTCGACGCGATGACTTGAGGCGAGCTTTTGCGGGCGCCGCGGAGCGGGCGGCGCGCGTCGCTCGGCATGATTGCACCGCCTCGAAAATCGCGCCTTCGGGCAAATCCGGTTGACGCCCGTGCCGCGAGGGCACATCTGACGAAGAACCGACCCCGCCGCGGCCTTGAACCGCGGAGCAGGAGAGCACCGATGTTCATCCAGACCGAGCAGACGCCCAATCCCGCCACCCTGAAGTTTTTGCCGGGCCGCACCGTGCTGCCCTACGGCACGCTCGACTACCGCAGCAAGGACGACGCGGCCGCCTCGCCGCTCGCCCAGCGCCTGTTCGACGTGCCGGGCGTGGTCGGCGTGTTCTTCGGCGCGGACTTCATCACCATCACCAAGACCGACACCGACTGGCAGCACATCAAGCCGGCGGTGCTGGGCGTCATCATGGAGCATTTCATGGCCGACGCCCCGGTGGTGATGGAGGCCCACCCGGCCAGCGAGACCGACGAGTTCTTCGACGAGAAGGACGCGGAAACCGTCGAGCTGATCAAGGATTTGATCGACAACCGGGTGCGCCCGGCGGTGGCCAACGACGGCGGCGACATCACCTTCAAGGGGTTCAAGGACGGCGTCGTCTATCTCACCATGAAGGGCGCCTGCTCGGGCTGCCCGTCCTCCACCGCGACGCTCCGCCACGGCATCCAGAACCTGCTCCGCCACTTCGTGCCGGAGGTGGAAGAAGTCCGCCCGGTGTGAGGGGGGCTCACGCCTCGCCCTGCTCCGGCGAGCCGAGGTTCGAGGAGCCGAGGTGCCGCCTCGGCTCCATCCGGTCGTGCAGCACCCGCACGATCTCGATCGTCTCCGTATCCGCCGAGCGATAGAACACGACGTGCACCGGGTGCTTCACGCCCGGTGCGCGTTCGGCATGCCGCAGATGCAGGCTGCGCAAGCCGGGCAGGAGGTCGGAGCGGTCGCGGGTCGGCGGTGCCTTCGGATCGGCCGCGATCGCGCGGAATGCCGAGGCGAGCAGCGCCGCATAGCTGCGCCGGGCACTCGCACCCCAGCGCGCCTCGCTGGTGGCCAGGATTTTCGCGAGATCGCGCTCGGCCGGCCGCGAAATCCGGAACCGGGCCATAAGCGTCCGCCTAGCCGGCGCGCGGCGACAGCTCGTCGAGCCAGCGGTCGAGGTCGGCGTCGGCGATCTCGCTCCAGTCGCCGCGGTCGAGCGCCTGCGTGCCGGCCTCGAGCTGCAGCCGCAAGGCGGCCCGCCTCAGCTCGTCCTCCTCGCGGCGCTGCTGCAGCACACGAACCGCGTCGCGCACCACCTCGCTCGCGTCCTGATAGTCGCCGGTCGCCACCGTCCGGTCGATGAAGGCGTCCTGCTCGGCGGTGAAGCTGATGGTGCGGTTCGCCATTCGCCGTCTCCGTCGTCGTGTCCTTCGGAAGAAGCCTGCCATCCGCCCCCCGGCCGCGGCAAGCCTGCCGCGGCGGGTTCCGCTCGCTCGCCCGCTCACCCCGGCAGGCGGATGGTCTTCGGCCGGCCGGCCCCGAGCCCGGCGACGAGCGCGGCCACCGACAGCACGAGGTGATAGACCGCGACCGCGTGCCAGCCGGCGGCGTCGTGGATGGTGCCGACCATCAGCGGCCCGAGCACGCCGCACACCGCATAGCCGACGCTCTGCGACAGGCCGGACAGCTGGGTCGCCACCTGCTGGTCGCCGGCCCGCATGACGATCAGCGACAGCGCCACCCCGAACGCCCCGCCCTGGCCGATGCCGAGCACGATCGAGACCCCCGTGAGCCACCCCACTGGCGCGAAAATGTAGCCGGTGAGGCCGGCGAGCCCCATCAGCACCATCAGCACCGCCATCGGCCGCTGGTCGCGGGTGCGCACGGCGAGCATCGGCGCGAGGAAGCCGCCGGCCATCTGGGCAACGTAAGAGATCGACACCATCACGCCCGCCGCCGCCGGATCGAGCCCGCGCGCGGCGACCATGGTCGGGCCCCAGGCAAAAACCGAATAGGCGAGCGAGGAGACCAGCGCCATGTAGCCGGTCACCTGCCAGGCGAGCGGATCGCGCATCAAGCCCTTGCGGTGGGTGCGCGCCCGCCCGCCGACCCGTTCGCGCCGAAAGAGCTGCGGGATGAACACCATGCCCGCCAAGAGCGCCGACAGCCCCCACACCAGGAGCGCCTGTTGCCAGGAGCCGCCGAGCGCGGCCATCAGCGGCACCGCGGTCGCGGTCGAGACCGCTGCGCCGAACCCGATGGTCATCGTGTAGAGCCCCATCATCGGGCCGATGCGGTGGGGGAAGTCGCGCTTCACCACCACCGGCGCCAACACGCCGAGAAGGCTCATCGAGGCGCCGATGACGATCGTGCCGGCGAACAGCGGCAGCACGCCGAAGCCGCGCAGCACGGTGCCGGCGACGATGCCGAGCAGCGAGGCGAGCAGCACCGCCTCGACCCCGAGCCGGCGCACCAGCGGCGGCGCCGCCGGGGCGAACAGGCCGAGGCACACCACCGGCGCCATGGTCAGCACGCTGGTGGCGAAGCCCGACAGGCCGAGATCGGCGCGGATGGCGCCGAGCAGCGGCGCCACGCTGGTGATCGCCGGGCGAAGGTTGAAGGCGATCAGCACCACCGCGGCGACGCTCCAGGCCGGATGCTCGCGCAGCACCGCGCGCAGGCTCTTGCCGCGCCGGTCGCGGTCGTGGTCCGGCGGCGGGCCGGCATCGGGCGTGCTCGAGGTGGCGTGTGCGGGCGTCACACCCTCCGGCGCCGCGCCCTCGGGCGGCGCGCCCTGAGGCGGCACCCCCTCGGGGGGTGGCGCGGCGGAATCGGAGCGGTGGGGAACCGCGCGGGCGGCCGGAAACGGGGTCACGACGGCCTCCGTCGGCGCATCGTGATGAGGGCGCGGGTCCATCGCGGCGGTCTCTTTTCTGGTTTTTCTGGTCGGCGGTCGGGTCTGTCGAAGATGGAGGCCGCGCAATGTTTCTTCAAAGGCATCTTTGGACCGAGATCTGTTCTTTCGGAGACACGATGTGCCGCGCCGCCCGCCGGCGTGGGGCATTCGTCCCGCATCGGCCACGCATCGCGCCGCGGATCCGACGAGCACCGACCGTGCCACATGCCGGCTCTTGCACCGAATCGCTTGCACCTTCGGCCGCTTGGCGGCACGCTCGCGGTCGCACCGGGGGACCCGACGGGGTCGTCCGGGAGAGCGATCGAACGAAAAACCGGCGCCGAACGGAGCCGTGCTGCCCGGAGCCGTCTTGCCCATGCGTGTCCTCGCCCTCGACACCGCGCTCGCGGCCTGCTCCGTCGCGGTGCTCGATTCCGACAGTGCCGGCGTGCTGGCGCACGAGAGCCGGCCGATGGAGCGCGGCCACGCCGAGGCGCTGATGCCGATGGTCGCCCGGGTGATGAGCGAGGCCGACACCGAGTTCGTCGATCTCGACCGCATCGTGGTGACGATCGGGCCGGGCAGCTTCACCGGCCTGCGGGTCGGGGTGGCGGCGGCCCGCGGGCTGGCGCTCGCCACCGGCAAGCCGATGGTCGGGCTGACCACGCTCGCCGCCTTCGCCGCGCCGCACATCGCCGCAGACGACAAGACGCCGCTCCTCTCGGTGATCGATGCCCGCCACGAGCAGGTCTACATGCAACTCGTCGGCGAGGGCGGCCGCGCGCTGATCGCGCCGCGCATCGCCAGCGTCCGCGAGGCGGCGCGGATCGCCACCGCCGCCCCCACCCGGATCGTCGGCTCGGCCGCCGCGATGGTGCACGCCGCCTGGATGACCGGCTCGCGCCCGCCGGTGTGCGTCGACACCACCCCCGCCCCCGACATCGACTGGGTGGCCCGCCTCGGCGCGGTCGCCGCCGACACCACCACCGCGCCGAAGCCGCTCTATCTGCGCGCACCCGACGCCAAGCCACAGGACGGAGCCCGGCTCGCCCGACGATGATCGACCTGATGCGCAAATGGTTGACCCGCGAGGACGCCCGCATCGGCGAGGGGCGGCCGGGCGACGCCCCTGCGCTGGCGGTGCTGCACGCGGCCTCGTTCCGGCGCGGCTGGAGCGAGGAGGAGTTCGAGCGGCTGCTCGCCGAGCGCAACGTGATCGTCGATCTCGCGACGCTCGGCGACGACCTCGCCGGCTTCGTGATGTCGCGCCAGGCGCTCGACGAGGCGGAGATTCTCTCGGTCGCGGTATCGCCCGCACGGCGCGGCCGGCGGGTCGCGAGCCGGCTGTTGTCGGTCCATCTCGGCCGGCTCACCGGTTATGGCGTCGCCAAGGTGTTTCTCGAGGTCGATCGCGACAATCAGCCGGCCTGCCGGCTCTACCGGGCGGCGGGCTTCTCGCAGGTCGGCGAGCGGCCGGGCTACTACGACCGCGGCGACGGAACCCCGGCGGTCGCCCTGGTGATGCGCAAGGACTTGCTCTGAGAGACCTCCTCCGACCGTCCGCCGCCGAACCCGACCGGCCGGCATGCGATGGACGCCGCCCGAGCGGGCTTTTATGATGGGCCGGTTCATGCGACATCGCGCATACGCAGAGGACGTGGCGGAGCGAACCGGGTGACGGAGCAGATCAACCACATCGAGGCGCAATGCGCCGCCAAGGGCATGCGCATGACCGAGCAGCGCCGCATCATCGCGCGCGTGCTGGCGCAGTCCGACGACCACCCCGACGTCGAGGAGCTCTACAAGCGCTGCGTGGTGGTCGACCCCCACATCTCGATCTCGACCGTCTACCGCACCGTCAAGCTGTTCGAGGACGCCGGCATCATCGAGCGCCACGATTTTCGCGAGGGGCGCGCGCGCTACGAGCAGATCCGCGAGACCCACCACGACCACCTGGTCAATCTCCGCAACGGCGAGGTGATCGAGTTCCAGTCCGAGGAGATCGAGGAGCTGCAGCGCGAGATCGCGCGGCGGCTCGGCTACCGGCTGATCGACCACCGCCTCGAGCTCTACGCGGTGCCGCTGGACGACAAGGCGTCGTGACCTCATGCTGCGGCTCGTCGTTCTCGCGGTCGGCTTCACGGTCGCGACCGTCGTGCTGCTGCCGTTCCAGTGGGTGGCGGTGAAATACGCGCTGCCGCTGCGCCGAAAAATTCCCACATTCTTTCATCGGATCGTCTGTGCGCTGCTCGGCGTGCGGGTTCACGAGGTCGGCCGCCCGGCGACCGACCGGCCGCTCCTGATCGTCGCCAACCACGTCTCGTGGATCGACATCGCCGCCGTCACCTCGCGCCTGCCGGTGGTGTTCGTGGCGAAATCCGAGGTCGCGACCTGGCCGCTGTTCGGCCTGTTCGCGAAGCTCCAGCGCTCGGTGTTCGTCGACCGCGCACGGCGCAGCAAGACCCGCGAGGTCAATGCCGAGATCGCCCAAAGGCTCGCCGAGGGCGATCCCGTCGTGCTGTTCGGCGAGGGCACGTCGAGCGACGGCAACCGGGTGCTGCCGTTCCGCTCGGCGCTGATCGGCGCGGCGGGCGACGCGCTCGCCGAGGCGGAGGCCGGGCGCTTGGTCCACGTGCAGCCGCTGTCGATCGCCTATACCCGCTACCAGGGGGTGCCGATGGGCCGCCAGTTCCGCCCGCTCGCCGCCTGGTACGGCTCGATCGACCTCCTGCCGCATCTGGCGAAGATCGGCAGCGTCGGGGCGGTCGACATGGTGCTCACTTGGGGCGAGCCGGTCGCCTACGACGCCGCCTCCGACCGCAAAACGGTGACCCGCCTGCTCGAGGAGCGGGTGCGGACGATGACCGCCGAGGCGCTGCATCGCGGCGCGGGCTTTCCGCCCGCCCGGCCGACGGCGGGGCGCCGGCGGGCCGAACCGACCCGGACCATCCCACCGCAACCGGCGGTTCCGGCGACGGCGGCTGCAAACGCCGTTCCCATTCCGGAAAAAACTCGCTAGACGAAGGACGAGCACGACCGAGCGATGCCGTCCGGCGCGCGGGGCGCCTGCGGCGGTCCGGGCACGGGACTTGCGTTGCGATCGGCATCCAGGGATGCCGGAGCGCCGCGCGGGGTGCCGGCGATCTCGCGCGAGCGAGTGGAACTTCTGGCGAATCGGCCGCGGGAGGCGGCCCGGGCGATGGCGAAGCGGCAATTCCGCATTACATCCGCCGAGGCGGCCACGCGGCCGACACAGGATCCGGCACAGGATCCGACACAGGACATCGAGGCCATTTCGAGCGTGACCAGCGCCCCGCCAAAACTCTACGTGAAGTCGTACGGCTGCCAGATGAACGTCTACGACTCGCAGCGCATGGCCGACCTCTTGGGCCGCGACGGGTATGTCGAGACCGCCGGGCCGGACGACGCCGACGTCATCGTGCTGAACACCTGCCACATCCGCGAGAAGGCCGCCGAGAAGGTTTATTCCGAGCTCGGCCGGCTGCGGGTGCTCAAGCAAGCGGCGGCCGAGGCCGGACGGCGCGTCACGGTGGCGGTCGCCGGCTGCGTCGCCCAGGCGGAAGGCGAGGAAATTCTCCGACGCGCCCGCGTCGTCGATCTGGTCGTCGGCCCGCAGAACTATCACCGGCTGCCGGAGCTGGTCGCCCGCACGAGCAACGGCGCCCGCGTGGTCGACACCGAGTTCCCGGCCGAGGACAAGTTCGACCATTTGCCGGCGCCGAGCGCCGCCGCCACCCGCGCGCGGGGTTTCGCCGCCTTCGTCACCGTGCAGGAGGGCTGCGACAAGTTCTGCACCTTCTGCGTCGTGCCCTACACGCGCGGCGCCGAGGTGTCGCGGCCGGTGGCGAAGATCGTCGAAGACGCCACCCGCCTCGCCGAGGCCGGGGTGCGGGAAATCCGGCTGATCGGCCAGAACGTCAATGCCTGGCACGGCGCGGGGCCGGACGGCTCGACCTGGACGCTGGCGCGCCTGCTCGAACGGCTCGCGGAAATCCCGGGCATCGCCCGGCTGCGCTACATGACCAGCCACCCGCGCGACATGGACGAGGCGCTGATCGCCGCCCATGGCGAATTGCCGGCGCTGATGCCGCAGCTCCATCTGCCGGTGCAGTCGGGCTCCGACAAAATTCTCGCGGCGATGAACCGCCGCCACCGCCACGACGAGTATGTTTCGATCATCGAGCGGCTGAAGGCGGCAAGGCCCGACATCGCGCTGTCCGGCGACTTCATCGTCGGCTTTCCCGGCGAGACCGAGCAGGATTTTCGCGACACCCTCGCGCTGGTCGATGCGGTCGGCTACGCCAGCGCCTACTCCTTCAAGTACTCGCCGCGCCCCGGCACGCCGGCGGCCGAGCGCGAGGACCAGGTGCCGGAGGAGGAGAAGGCCGAGCGCCTCGCCCGCCTGCAGGCCCGGCTCGAGCACCATGCGAGCGCCTTCAATGCCGGAACCGTCGGCCGCACCGTCGACGTTCTCCTGGAAGGCGAGGGCCGGCTGCCCGGCCAGCTGGTCGGCAAATCGCCCTATTTACAGGCGGTCCAGGTCATGGCTCCGACATCGTCCAAGGGTGAGATCGTGCCCGTCCGAATCACCGCGACCGGCTCCAACAGCCTGTTCGGGACGCTCGTGTCCGCCTCCGCGCGGCCCGGCGGTCCGGCAGTGGACGAGCCGCGTGTCGCGAGCGCAGGATTCTGAACCGACGTGGCACGACGCACTTCCGGAACGCCCGCATTGATCCCGTCCGCCGACGACGCGACCGACACCCAGCTGGTGCTGGCCTTCGACGACAACCGGCTCGCCACCGCGCTGTTCGGCCAGTACGGCCAGAACCTCGCGCTGATCGAGCGCCGGCTCGGCGTCACCGCCGATTCGCGCGGCAACCACGTCACCCTCGACGGCCCGCGCGACGCCTGCGAGCAGGCCCGCCACGTGCTGGAAAGCCTCTACGAGCAGCTCGCCGCCGGCCACGATCTCGGCCAGGGCGACGTCGAGGGGGCGATCCGGCTGGCCCGCTCGCAGGGCTCGCTGTTCGACTTCGACCCCGGCGCGTCGCGCGCGAGCTTCGAATCGATCGACCTGCGCAAGCGCACGGTGCGCGCCCGCACCGCCGCCCAGGACGCCTATATCCGCGCGCTCAAGCGCAACGCGCTGGTGTTCGGGGCGGGGCCGGCCGGCACCGGAAAAACCTGGCTCGCGGTGGCGCACGCGATCGCCCTGTTCGAGCGCAAGGAGGTCGACCGCATCGTGCTGTCGCGGCCGGCGGTGGAGGCCGGCGAGCGGCTCGGTTTTCTCCCCGGCGACATGCGCGAGAAGGTGGATCCGTACCTGCGGCCGATCTACGATGCGTTGTTCGACCTGATGGACGCCCGCATCGTCGAGCGCGCGCTGCAGACCGGCGAGATCGAGATCGCGCCGCTCGCCTTCATGCGCGGCCGCACGCTCGCCAATGCCTGCGTGATCCTCGACGAGGCGCAGAACACCACCTCGATGCAGATGAAGATGTTTCTGACCCGGCTCGGCGAGAACGCCCGGATGATCGTCACCGGCGACCCGAGCCAGGTGGACCTTCCCCCCGGCCAGACCTCCGGACTGGCGGAGGCCCTGAAGCTCCTCGCCGACGTCGAGGGCATCGGCGTCGTCGGCTTCTCCGCCGAGGACGTGATCCGACACGAGCTGGTGGCGCGCATCGTCGCCGCCTACGACCGGGCCGGCACGTCCGGCCGCAAGCGCGAGCGCGAGACCGGCGCATCATGACACCCGACGACGAGGCTTCCTCTCCCGAGACGCTCGACGACCCGCTCGACGTGGTGGTCGATTCGCCCCTGTGGGCGGCGATGCCCGACGCCGACGCCGTGGTGCGGCGCGCGGTCGCGGCCGCGCTGCCGCGCGCGTTCCGCGACGCCGAATTGTGCGTGCTGCTGGCCGACGACGCGGCGGTGCGGGCGCTCAACGCCCGCTACCGGGGCCGCGACAGCGCCACCAATGTGCTATCGTTCCCGGCGCTACGCGACGGCGTGCCGAACGCGGCGAGCTCCGGCCTGCCGGTGCCGCTCGGCGACGTGGTGATCGCCTACGAGACCGTCCGCGCCGAGGCGGACAGCGAAGGAAAGCCGTTGGCTCATCATCTTTCCCATCTGGTCGTGCACGGGGTTCTGCACCTGCTCGGCCACGACCACGAAACGGATGCCGAGGCCGACGCCATGGAGGCGCAGGAACGGGCCATTCTCGCGACCCTCGCGGTGCCCGATCCGTACGCCGGACGCGACTGCGCCTGATCGCCACCGCCATGCCCGAAGACGTCCCAAGTCGACCCGAATCGCACGCGGCTGCGGATGCCCGCAGCCTGACGCTGCCCGCATTGCGCGGCGAGGTTCTCCCGCGCGAGAGCGGCGAGAGCTGGGTGCAGCGCGCCCTGCGCGCGCTGTTCGGCTGGAAGCCCGGCTCCGCCCGCTCCGACTTCGCGGTGCTGCTGGAAGGCAGCGCACCGGCCGAAGGCGGCTTCTCGCCGGAAGAGCGGGCGATGCTGAAGAACATCCTCGGCCTGCGCGAGCGGCGCAGCGAGGACATCATGGTGCCGCGCGCCGACATCGTCGCGGTGCAGAAGGACATCGGCCTCGGCGATCTGATGAAGGAGTTCCAGAACGCCGGCCATTCGCGCCTCGTCGTCTACGACGACACGCTCGACGATCCGGTCGGCATGGTCCACATCCGCGACCTCGTCGCCTACATGGCCGAGCACGCGGCGGTGACCCCGCAGATCAAGGCCAAGCGCAAGAGGAAGTTCTTCGCCGACCTCGACCTGCACGCGATCGACCTGGCGATGCCGCTGTCGAAATGCGCGATCGTGCGCGACATCCTGTTCGTGCCGCCGTCGATGCCGGCGCTCGACCTGCTCGCCAAGATGCAGGCCTCGCGGGTCCATCTCGCTTTGGTGATCGACGAGTACGGCGGCACCGACGGCATCATCTCGATCGAGGATCTGGTCGAGCAGATCGTCGGCGACATCGAGGACGAGCACGACGAGCACGCCCGCAGCATCGTCCGCCAGCCGGACGGCTCGTTCCTGGCCGACGCCCGCGCGCCGCTGGAGGACGTGGTGGCCACGGTGGGCGCCGAGTTCGACGTCGGCGACGCGGCGGAGGAGGTCGACACCGTCGGCGGCTATCTCGTCACCCGCGTCGGCCGCGTGCCGGTGCGCGGCGAGATCGTGCCCGGCCCCGAGCCGTTCGAGATCGAGGTGTTGGACGCCGATCCCCGCCGGGTGAAGCGGGTGAAGATTTCCCGCGGCAAGCCGGGCCGCGGCGCGGCTTCGGCCGCGGCAGGCGCATCGACCGGTGCGTCGACCGGCACCGCCATCGCCCCCGCCACGAGTGGCGCCACGAGTGGCGGCACCAGTCCTGGGACTGGTTCCGGGACGAGTCCCGGCGCCGGGCGGGAAACACGGCGCGAGCAGGCGCCGCAAGAGCGGCCGCGAGAGAAGCTGCCGCCCGAGATTCCGTCGCAGAGCACCGCCCCGTCCGACCACGAGGAGCCGCCGCCCGCCGACCGGGCGCCGCCGGCCGACGAGGCCGCCCCGCCCGCCGATCCGCGCCGGCGAGCCGCCTCGTGAGCACGCTCGCCCGGATCGCCCAGCCGATCGTGCTGTCGTTCGGCGTGCGCCGGGCGCTGATCGCCTTCCTCGCCGGCGGCGCGACCACGTTGGCGATGCCGCCGATCGGTTTTTGGCCGGCGCTCCTGCTCACCTTCCCGGTCGCCGTCTGGCTGATCGACGGCGCCGGCATCGGCCGCTGGAACGGCGCGCTCGCCGCCGCCGCCGCCGGCTGGTGGTTCGGCTTCGGCTATTTCCTCTCCGGCCTCTACTGGGTCGGCGCCGCCTTCCTGGTCGATGCCGACCGTTTCGCCGCGCTGATGCCGGTCGCCGTGCTGGTGCTGCCCGGCGGCATGGCGATCTACACCGCGTTCGGCTTCGGCCTCGCCCGCGCCCTGTGGACCGGCAACGCGCTGCGGATCGTCACGCTCGCCGGCACGCTGACGCTCGCCGAGTTCTTGCGCGGGCACATGCTGTCCGGGTTTCCGTGGAATGCGTTCGGCTATGCGTTCGCCACGCCGCTGCCGCTCGCCCAAGGATTCTCGCTGATCGGCCTGTGGGGCATGACCTTCCTCGCGGTGCTGGTGCTGGCGAGCCCGGCGGTGCTGGCCGACGGGCCGAGCGGCGGCCGCGGCCGGTTCGTGCTGCCGGCGGTTTCGGCGCTGCTTCTCGCGGCACTCGCGGTGTTCGGCGCGGTGCGCCTCGCCACCACCCCGGCCACGATGGTCGACGGCGTGCGGCTGCGGCTGATGCAGCCCAACGTGCCGCAGGACCAGCGCTTCGGCTATTCGGCCAAGGCCGACATCATGCGCCGCTATCTCGCGCTGTCCGGCCGCACCACCGCGTCCCGCCCGAACGGCATCGCCGACGTCACTCATCTGATCTGGCCGGAATCGGCCTTTCCGTTCTTCGTCACCCGCGAGGCCGACGCGCTGGCGGCGATCGCCGACCTTTTGCCCGAAGGCACCGTGCTGATCACCGGCGGCGCCCGGCTCGCCGACGGCTCGCGGCCCGGCCACGTGCGCGCGTACAACTCGGTCTACGTGTTCGACGACGCCGGCTCGATCCTGTCGATCTACGACAAGGTGCATCTGGTGCCGTTCGGCGAGTACGTGCCGCTCGGCAGCCTGCTGACCCGGCTCGGGCTCGAGCAGCTCGTCCGCATTCCCGGCGGCTTTTTGGCCGGCGACCGGCTGCGCCGGCTGGACGTTCCCGGCGCCCCGCCGGTGGTGCCGCTGGTGTGCTACGAGGCGGTGTTTCCGAACGCGGTGGTGCCGCCCGGCGAGCGCCCCGGCTGGCTCCTCAATCTCACCAACGACGCCTGGTTCGGCATCAGCCCCGGCCCGTTCCAGCATCTCCTGCAGGCGCGCATGCGCGCCGTGGAGGAGGGCCTGCCGCTGGTGCGGGTCGCCAACACCGGCATCTCGGTGGTGGTCGATCCGCTCGGCCGGATCGTCGCCGAGCTCGGGCTCGGCCGCGAGGGCGTGCTCGACTCCGGGTTGCCGGCGGCGATCGCGCCCACCGTGTATGCAAAGGCCGGCGACGCACCCGCCCTGATTGCGATCGCCCTCACGCTCGTGGCGGGCGTTCGGGCCCGGCTGCGCGTCCTGAAGGCAGCCGATCGCGGTCGCTGACGCGACCCCTGCGTGTCTCGCGCCTCGGGCGCTGTGGCACCCGCGCACTACCGCGCGTTTTTTCGGCTCGTTTTCTCATATCGCCCGAAATCTGCCGCTCACGGGGAGAAACGTGAGGCGTCGCAGGTGCTCGTCCGGTTTCGGAGGAGGACCGCAGCGCGGCACATTGACCCACAGCCGGAGCGCCTCAGGGCGACCACCAGATGCACACTCTCCCTGCTTCGTGCCGACGATTCGGCGAAAATCGCCTGTCGACAGGCGATCCGCGCGCATGGCTGACCCGCTTCGGATGCGGCCAAAACCGCCGCAATTACAGGTATCATTCTGCTGACATCCCGCTCGCGAGACGATAAGGGTGTCGCCTGCAACCCGGCGTCCACCACGCTGTTCCGTACTCGATCTCGACCTGGCTCCACACGTAGACGTCGGGTTTCTCGGGAGAAATCGCCCGAAACTCGACGGACTAAGCAAGGCTAGTAAAGACAAGTTTTACCAGCGTGTAATGGTTAATCCGCGCTCGGCTGGGTAGAAATAATTCGCCTACACATTATATTCGATTTAAGTCTGTTTCAGCGACAGGCAGATCAGCTGTGCAATCCTACGATTGCAACAGATCGAGGTTCGGCAGAGATAGGTGGTCGGCGGGGGATAAAAAAAGGAGAGAGAAAAGATGATGGCAAAGAAGGCTCCGAACCCCATCGACAAACATGTCGGGAGCCGTGTTCGCATGCGTCGCATGATGCTGGGAATGAGCCAGGAGAAGCTCGGTGATGCGTTGAGCCTCACCTTCCAGCAGGTGCAGAAGTACGAGAAGGGGACGAACCGCATCGGCGCCAGCCGACTGCAGCAGATCGCTCACATCCTTCAGGTTCCGGTCGCATTCTTCTTCGAAGGCGCCCCCGATCTGAGTGGCGACTCGAACGCGACCGGCCTCGGTGAAGCTCCGTCGCCGGCCTACATCTCCGACTTTCTCGCGACCTCCGACGGCCTCGCTCTGACCAAGGCGTTCATGCGCATCGGCGACGTCAAGCTGCGCCGGCGGATCGTCGACCTGGTCGAGCACATCGCCGGCGAACCGGCCGAGAACGGCAACGGCACCAGTGCCGCCGCCGTCGAGCACTGATCGGACCACCGACCAACAGGATGTGAGCGCGTCCTCGCGGACGCGCCGCCTCCACCCCCGAACGTCCCTACCCGTCCCGAAATCCCCGCCACCCTTCCCTTCGCTTCGCGTCCTTCGCTTTTCTGCGCGTCCCTCCGGCACGCCGCGACCTCGCGGCGTTGCCTGCCGACCGGGCACGCGGCTCTTGACCGGGCAGGTCGCCGCTGCAAGAACAGGCGCCGCACGGTCGACGCGGAGGTCCGCGTCCCGCCTGGAGAGTCGAACGTGTCCCGCGCGAGCTATCTTTTCACGAGCGAATCAGTTTCCGAAGGTCATCCCGACAAGGTTTGCGACCGCATTTCCGACGAGGTCGTCGACACCTTCTTCGAGCTCGGCCCGAAGCACGGCTGGGATGCGCGCAACCTGCGCGTCGCCTGCGAGACGCTGGCCACCACCAATCGCGTGGTGATCGCCGGCGAGACCCGCGGCCCCGCCGAGATCTCGCCCGATCTCCTGATCGAGCGTGCCCGAGCCGCCATCAAGGACATCGGTTACGAGCAGGACGGCTTCCACTGGAAGAACGCCGAGGTCGAGGTCCTGCTGCACGCCCAGTCGGCCGACATCGCCCAGGGCGTCGATTCCACCGGCAACAAGGACGAGGGCGCCGGCGACCAGGGCATCATGTTCGGCTATGCCTGCCGCGAGACCCCCGAGCTGATGCCGGCGCCGATCTACTACGCCCACAAGATCCTCAAGCTGATGGCGGAGGCCCGCCACGCCGGCCGCACCACCTCGCTCGGCCCCGACGCCAAGAGCCAGGTCACCGTCCGCTACGAGAACGGCAAGCCGGTCGAGGTGACCGAGGTGGTGGTCTCGACCCAGCACACCAGCGAGAGCCAGACCTCGGAGGACATCCGGGCGATCGTCGAGCCGTTCGTGCGCGAGGCTTTGCCGGACGGCTGGGTCGGCGCCAAGACGATCTGGCACGTCAACCCGACCGGAAAATTCGTGATCGGCGGCCCGGACGGCGACTGCGGCCTGACCGGCCGAAAGATCATCGTCGACACCTATGGCGGCGCGGCCCCGCACGGCGGCGGCGCCTTCTCGGGCAAGGACCCGACCAAGGTCGACCGCTCGGCCGCCTATGCGGCGCGCTATCTCGCCAAGAACGTGGTCGCCGCCGGCCTCGCCGAGCGCTGCACCATCCAGCTCTCCTACGCGATCGGCGTGTCGCGGCCGCTGTCGCTCTATGTCGACCTGCACGGCACCGGCAAGGTCGACGAGGCCAAGCTCGAGACCGTGCTCGGCGAGGTGATGGACCTCTCCCCGCGCGGCATCCGCGAGCACCTCAAGCTCAACCGCCCGATCTACGCCCGCACGTCGTCCTACGGCCATTTCGGCCGGGCGCCGGAGGCCGATGGCGGCTTCTCCTGGGAGGCCACCGACCTCGCCGAGGCGATCCGCGGCGCGGTGTGATCCGGTTTCCGAACGAGCGGCCGGAAGCCATGACCTCATCCTGAGGGTCGCCGAAGGCGACGTCTCCAAGGATGAGGCCCGCACCGTGGCCCCGCCCTTCGAGACGCACTCCTGCGGAGTGCTCCTCGGGACGAGGTGAAGCTTCTGTCGCCGTTGGTATGAGAACCCGAGCCGTTCCGCCGAAAACCGTATGATGCAATTCGCGAGCGCGGCGGTCTTCGCTCCGCGCTCGCACCGAACGATCCGACGGCCGGTGGAGCAGACAAATCTCCGCCGGCCGTTTTTCTCGGCCGGGACAGGCCCGACCACACCCGCCCGAACGCCGTCATGGATCCGAACGCAAATCCCCGCGCCTTCTTCGGCCGCCGCAAGGGCCACAAGCTCCGGGCGCATCAGTCGGACCTGTTGGAGACGGTGCTGCCGCGGCTGGCCCTCGACCTTTCGACGCCCGCGCCGGAAAACCTCGCCGCGCTGTTCGATCCGGCGGCCGGCCAGATGGTCGGGCAGATGGTCGGTGAGGTGAAGCTCGAGATCGGCTTCGGCGCCGGCGAGCACCTCGCCGCCCAGGCCGAGGCGGAGCCGGCGACCGGCTTCGTCGGCTGCGAGCCGTTCGTCAACGGCATGGCGCAGGGCCTCGCGCTGTTCGAGGCGAAGGGGCTGAACAACATCCGCCTGCACCACGGCGACGCGATCGAGATCTTGCGCTGGCTGCCGGAAGGCTCGCTCGCCCGCGTCGATCTCCTCTATCCCGACCCGTGGCCGAAGCGCCGCCACTGGAAGCGCCGCTTCGTGCAGGCCGAGACGGTGGCGCTCGTCGCCCGCGCGCTCGCCGACGGCGGGCACTTTCGCTTCGCCTCCGACTGGCCGAATTATGCCGAGTGGACGCTCGCGCGCCTCCTCCGCTCGCCCGATTTTTCGTGGACGGCCGAGCGCGCGAGCGATTGGCGAACGCCGTGGGCCGGCTGGAGCCGCACCCGCTACGAGGCGAAGGCGATCCGCGAGGGCCGTACCCCCTGCTATCTGGTCTTCGAGCGGCGTCCCCGCGGCGCGTGAGCCGGCCGCTCAGACCGGCTCGCTGCCGGCGCCGCGCACCCGCCGGCGGGCGGCGACGGGCACCTTCGCGGTCGCCACCTGCGGATAGAAGGCGTGGACCGGAACGCTCATCAACGCCAGGATGAAGATCACCGGCACGGCGAACACAAGAACGAGGGGCATCCCGAGTCTCCTTGCGGCCTGCGGCATCATACGGCGCCGCGTCGTTTCGAGCCAACCGGCCGGGCGCGTCTCGCGCCCGCTCCGCGTCTTCGTTCCCCCCGACAGGATCGCCTCACCGAAGCGCGGCGATACAGAAATCCAACATAAGATCGAGCGGGGGATCCGGAAAGTCCGCACATTCCACCATGAGGCGGGGATGCGTGTACCGCATTGTCGCGACATGGACGCAGCGTGCCGCCGTGAGCGGGTCGCCCTTGCGGAACTCGCCCGCCGCCATTCCGTCGGCGACGATGCCGGCGAGGATGCCGTCCATCCGGTCGACATACTCGGTCACCATGTCCCACCGCTCGCTGATCGCGATCGCCACCAGATCGTGCAGTTTCTGCTCGACGGTGAAGCGCTCCGCATTGAGCCGCTCGAGCGCGGTCAGGAGGTTGCGCAGGCGGGTCGAGGCCGGCGCGTCGCTCGCGGCGACCGCCTCCGCGGCGGAGATCACCTCGGCGAGCAGCTTGCGGCCGACCGCCTCGTTGATCTCGTCCTTGGAGCGGAAGAAGCGGTAGACGTTGGCCGGCGACATGCCGAGCGTGCGGGCGATGTCGGCGACCGTGGTCTTCTGGTAGCCGACCTGCCGGTAGAGCCGCTCGGCGGTGGCGACGATGCGGCTGCGGGTGTCGGTCTCCCGCGCGTCGCCCGCGGGATGGCTCGCGGGGTGGCCAGCGGGCTGGCCCGCGGGGTCGCCCGACGCCGCTGCGCCCCGGCCGGAGGCCTTCGCCACCGCACGAATCTTGTCGACGATCGTTTTCGCCTGCCGCATCGCTCTCACCGGTCCTCGGTGCTTTTCGGCGCCGTTTCGGCACCCGTTCGCTCGTCCGGCGCATTCTCGCCCGACCTATCGGTCCCGTCCTCGGCCTCGGTCCCCGCCTCGGCCGGGGCATGTCCGTTGCCGTCTCCGTTGCCGGTCCCGTTGGGAACCAGCGCCGGCGCGCCGCCCGCCGGGGCCGGCAACGGCTCGTCGCGGTCCGCCGGCGGGGTGCCGCGCTCGTCGAGCGAGCGGCGGAACCACAAGGCATACAGCGCCGGCAGGAACAACAGCGTCAGCGCGGTCGCGACCAGAAGCCCGCCCATGATGGTGACCGCCATCGGCCCCCAGAAACCCGAGCGCGACAGCGGAATCATGGCGAGCACCGCGGCCATCGCGGTGAGCACCACCGGCCGGGCGCGGCGCACCGTCGCCTCGACGATCGCCTCGCCCCGGGTGCGGCCGTGCGACACGTCCTGCTCGATCTGGTCGACCAGGATCACCGTGTTGCGGATGATCATGCCGGCGAGCGCGATCAGGCCGAGCAGCGCGACGAAGCCGAACGGCATGCCGGACACCAGAAGCCCGAGGGTCGCCCCGATCAGCCCGAGCGGCGCCGTCAGGAGCACCAGTCCGAGCCGCGAGAAGCTCTGCAGCTGAACCATCAGGATGGTCAGCATGGCGACGATCATCACCGGGAAGACGGCGAACAGCGAGGTGTTGGCCTTGGCCGATTCCTCGACCGCACCGCCGACCTCCATCCGGTAGCCCTCCGGCAGCGACGCGCGGAGGTCGCCGAGTTTTTCCCAGATGCGGTTCGACACGTCGGGCGCCTGCACGCCGTCGCGGATGTCGGTGCGCACCGTGATGGCGAGATCGCGGTTGCGGCGCCAGAAGATCGCCGGCTCGTGGCTCTCCTCGATGCGGGCGACCTGCGACAGCGGCACTGGCACGCCGTTCCGCGACAGCACCGTGAGGTCGCCGAGATGGCCGAGGCCGCCTCGCTGCGGGGCGATCGCGCGCGCCACCACCGCCACCTTCTCGGTGCCGTCGCGGATGGTGGTCACCGTGTAGCCGGACACCAGTGTCTGCAGCGTCTGCGCCACCGTCTGCGGATCGAGGCCGAGCGCGCGGGCGCGGTCCTGGTCGAGCACCAGCCGCACCGATGGCATCTCCTCGTTCCAGTCGAGCTGCGGCTCCAGCACGTCGGGGTCCTGGCGCATGCGGTCGCGCACCCGGTAGGCGATCTGGCGCAGGCGGTCGGGATCGTTGCCGATCACCCGGAACTGCACCGGGAAGCCGACCGGCGGCCCGAACGAGAAGCGGTCGACCCGCACGCGGGCCTGCGCCAGCGCGCCCTCGGCGACGGCGCCGTCGATCTTCGCCTTGAGCCGCTCGCGCGCCTCGACGTTCCTGGCGACGATGACGATCTCGGCATAGGCCTCGTTCGGCAGCGCCGGCGACAGGCCGAGCCAGAAGCGGGGCGGGCCCTGGCCGACATAGGTGGTCCAGGTCGCGGCGTCGTCGTCGCCGGCGATCAGGCTCTCGGCCTTCTTCGCGGTGTCGAGCGTGGCGCCGATCGCGGTGCCTTCCGGCATACGGATCTGCAGGAAGAGCTCGGTGCGCTCGGAGACCGGGAAGAACTGCTGCGGGATGCGGCCGAAGCCGACCACGGCCAGCCCGAAGACCACCAGCGTGCCGGCGACCACCACCACCCGGTGGCGCACGCAGAAGCGGATCGCCCGGCGCAGCCGCGCATAGATGCGCGTGTGATAGATCTGCTCGGGGTCGCCTTCCAGCACGGGGAAGTTCGGCAGGAGCTTCATGCCGAGATAGGGCGTGAACACCACCGCGACGACCCACGACGCCACCAGCGCGATCGCCACCACCCAGAAGATGCCGCCGGCATACTCGCCGGTCGCCGACGCCGCGAAGCCGACCGGCAAAAAGCCCGCGGCGGTCACCAGCGTGCCGGTGAGCATCGGGAAGGCGGTCGAGACCCAGGCGAACGAGGCGGCGCGCGGGCGGTCGTATCCCTGCTCCATCTTCACCACCATCATCTCCACCGCGATGATCGCGTCGTCGACCAGGAGGCCGAGGGCGATGATCAGCGCGCCGAGCGTGACCCGATGGAGATCGAGCCCGATCAGCAGCATGATGGTGAAGACGATGGCGAGCACCAGCGGCACCGACAGCGCCACCACGATGCCGGTGCGCCAGCCGAGCGAGAGGAAGCTCACCGCCAGCACGATGGCGAGCGCCTCGACGAAGGACTGCATGAAGTCGCCGACCGCCTCCTCGACGATCTTCGGCTGGTCGGCGATCCGCTCGAAGGTGAGGCCGACCGGCGTCTCGGCGACCACGCCCTTCATCACCTTGTCGACGTTCTCGCCGAGCGTCAGGATGTTGGCGCCCTTCTGCATGACGACGCCGATCGCCAGCGCCGGCACGCCGCGCTGACGCAGCAGAAAGTCCGGCGGGTCCTCGTAGCCGCGCGAGACGGTGGCGATGTCGCCGAGCCGCACCACCGTGCCGTCCGAGGCGGCGACCGGCGTCTCGCGCACCGCCGCCACTCCGTCGAGCGCGCCGGTGACGCGCAGCGGAATGCGGGTCGCGCCGGTCTGCACGGTACCGGCCGGCGTCATCGCGTTCTGCTTGGCGAGGCTGTCGAAGATCGCCTGCGGGGTGATGCCGAGGGTGGCGAGCTTGACATGATCGAAGTCGACGAAGATGCGCTGGTCCTGCACGCCGTATATCGTCACCTTGGTGACGTCCGGCACCTTCAGGAGCTTTTGCCGCACGCCCTCGGCAACCTCCTTCAGCGTCGCGTAGTCGGCGGTTCCCGAGCGCAGCGTGTAGAGGATGGAATCGACGTCGCCGTACTCGTCGTTGACGAAGGGCCCGAGCACGCCGTCCGGCAGATCCGGCTGCAGGTCGGCCATCTTCTTGCGCAGGAGATAGAACAGCCACGGCACCTCCTTGGGCGGCGTGGTGTCGCGGAACTCCATCTGCGAGGCGATGAAGCCGGGCTTCGAGTAGGTCGTGACGCGGTAGAAGTAGGGCAGCTCCTGGAGCTTCTTCTCGATGCGGTCGGCGACCTGATCCTGCATCTCCTGCGCGGTCGCGCCCGGCCAGGCGGCGGTGACCACCGCCACCTTGATGGTGAAGGAGGGATCCTCGGCGCGGCCGAGCCGCTCGTAGGAGAGCCCGCCGGCGAGCGCCAGCATGATGATCAGGAACAGCACCAGGGTCGGATGCGCGACCGCCCAGGCGGAGACGTTGAAGCGGCGCATCACACGGCTCCCCGGATCGCGAGGCGGCGATCACGCTCGCCGCCGAGGACGGAACAGCTCGGGCAAGGAGAGACGCTGCAAAGAGTTCTCGGCGCGCGCTCGGAAGGTCGCGAAGGACCGAAAATCACGATCATCTCCGCCCCCTCAGAACGCCAGTGTCTCGGTCGGGCGCACCGTCAGACCCGGATCGAGCTTCTCGACCCCGAGCGTCACCACCTTCTGGCCTTCGTCGACCCCGCCGGTGATCAGCACGTCGTCGTCCTCGTAGCGGGCGATGGTGATCGGCCGCGCCACCGGATGGCCGTCGCGATCGATCACCCACACGCGCGGGCCGTCGCCGTGGTCGAACATGGCGGTGAGCGGCAGGCGGGCGGCGCGGATGCCGTTCGGCGCGGTCAGCGCCAGCGTCGCGCTCATGCCGAGCCGCACCGCGTCGTCGGCGTGCGGGATGGTGTAGCGGGCGGCATAGGTGCGGGTCGCCGGATCGGCGGCCGGTGCGAGCTCGCGCAACGTCACCTCGTAGCGGCGGTCCGGCAGCGACCACAGCGTCAGGCTCGCGCGGGCGCCGCGCGCCCGCTCGACAAATGTCTCCGGCAGCGCCACCAGGGCCTCGACCTCGGCCGTGCGGGCGAGCCGCACCGCCGCCTGGCCCGCCGCCACCACCTGCCCGGGCTCGACCGGGGTCGCCGTGATGGCGCCGTCGGCATCCGCCTCGAGAGTGGCGTATTCGAGCGAGTTCTGCGCCAGATCGAGCGATCGGCGGGCGCGCCGCAGCCGGCCGCGCGCCTCGTCGGCAGCGGCGCGGGCCTTGTCGAGCGTGGCGGCGGCGGCCCAGCCCTTCTTCTGCAGCTCGATCGCACGGGCCTCCTCGGCGACCGCCTGCATCTGGCTGGTCTCGGCGGCCTTCACCTCGGCCTCCGCCTGATCGACCTGGAGCGCGAGATCGGTGGTGTCGAGCCTGAGCAGCGGCTGGCCCTTGGTCACCCGGTCGCCGACCTGCACCAAGCGCTCGGCCACCTTGCCGCCGACCCGAAAGCCGAGATCGCTCTCGATCCGCGGTTTTATCGTCGCCGCGAATGTCCGGGTCTCGACCACCTCCTCGTAGTGCACCGGGGCGACCAGCACCGGCCGCGGCGGGGCCGGCGGCGCCTCGGTCTTGCCGTTGCCGGAATCGCAACCGGCGAGCGCGAGCGACAACACGGCCAGCAGGCCGGCGGCCCGCAGCCCTGCGCGGCGTGCGGCACGGTGCGCGGCACCGAGGGCCGGCGCCCGGCGGGAGCCCGGATCGGGAGAGGTGGCGGGGGTGACGACGGGGACCATGGCGCCCTGATACTGATGACTGACGATTGACGTAAATCGTCAGTCATCACGAGAAAGTCAAGGCGGGGTTGCCCGGATCGTTCGGATTCGACCGAGCCCGGCCCCGATCGGTGTGTGGAAACGCTTGATGGTAAGCGATGTTTCAACGGACCCGCGGCCCGTTCGGGTGCCGCTCCCGCATCGCACGCTTTCGTGAGCGGGTGCGAAGGGGCCGCGCGACACTCACACCTTGGTGCGGATCCCGGCCCGCTTCAGCACGGCGTTAGCCGTGTGCCGGGACTTGATCTTTCCGTCGACGGTGATCCGCAGGCCGGTGATCGGGCTTTGCCAGATCTCGTGGTCGCCGCGCCCCTGGCGAACCAGGACGCAGCCCGCCTCCTTCAGAAGCCGGCGGATCAGGGGCGCGTAATCGTTCATGCGGCGGGCGCGCGGGCCCGGATGCGGAGTGAGAAGCTCGCCACCACCTCGATCGGAATCTCGATCTCCTCGGCGCTTCCGCCGTCGTCCTCGATCAGGTCGCGGACCAGGTCCGGCAGCTTCGCCTCGAGCGCGTTCAGGCTGTCCGCCTCGGTGACGAGGCCGGGCAGATCCGGGCTTTCCGCCACCCACACGCTCGCCTCCGGATCCCAGGTCGCGCGAACGAGAATCAGCCGTCCCATGCCGAGATGCCTCCTCGGAAATGCGGTCTTCATCGAAGCAGTTCGCCGGCGCACTGGCAATGTCGGTCACACCGCCAGAAACGCGCGCTGCGCCTCGGCATCGGCGAGCAGCGTCGCCATGGAGCCGCGCCAGCGCACCTCGCCCTTCTCCAGCACCACCGCACGGTCGGCGACCAGTGCGGCGAAGTGAATGTTCTGCTCGGACAGCACCACCGAAATCCCCTCGCGCTTGAGGGCGACGATGGTGCGCGCCATCTCCTCGACGATCACCGGGGCGACCCCTTCGGACGGCTCGTCGAGCAGCACCATCAGCGGATTTCCCATCAGGGTGCGGGCGAGCGTCAGCATCTGCTGCTCGCCGCCGCTGGTCGCGCCGCCACGGCGGTCGCGCATCCCGGCGAGATTGGGAAACAGCGCAAACAGCTTTTCCGGCGTCCAGGCAGGCGCCGGTCGGCCGTCCGGAAAGCTGCGCGGCGGCTGCCGGCCGATGTCGAGATTCTCCATCACCGTGAGGTCGGAGAAGATGCGGCGATCCTCCGGCACGAAGCCGAGCCCGAGCCGGGCGATACGGAACGGGGCGAGCCGCGACACCTCGCGGCCGAGAAAGCGCACGCTGCCGCGCCGCTCGACCAGCCCCATCACCGCCTTCAGCGTGGTGGATTTTCCCGCCCCGTTGCGGCCCATCAGTGCGAGGACCTCGCCGGGCCCGACGGTGAGGTCGAGCCCGAACAACACCTGCGCGGCGCCGTACCACGCCTCGAGCGTTTTCACCTCGAGCATGCTCATGGCGCGCCCCGCCGGGGCAACAGTCCGCGCAAAGGTCCCCGGACGAGATCCCGCACGCGCGCGGCGATGCCGGAAAGGCCGCCGGGAAACACCAGCACCAGCACCAGCACGATGGCGCCGAGCAGCGCCCGCCAATAGTCGGTCCAGCGCGCCACGCTGTCCTGCAGGAGCGTGTAGAGCGAGGCGCCGAGCAGCGGGCCGGTCGGCGAGCCGATGCCGCCGAGCAGGACCATCACCAGGCCGTCGATCGAGCGGCCGATCGAGATCGTCTCCGGCGAGATCGAGCCTTTGGCGAAGGCGAACAGCCCGCCGGCCACGCCGCACACGGTGCCGGCGATCGCGAAGGCGGCCCACTGCACGCGGCGCACGTCGATGCCGACCGCTTCCGCCCGCAGCGGGGAATCGCGACAGGCCCGCAGCGCATAGCCGAACGGCGCGTGCATCACCATCCGCAGAAAGAGCACGCCGGCGGTCACCAGCGCGAGCACCAGCCAGTAGAAGCCGGCGCGGCTGTCGAAGGGCGGCGCAGGCCAGATGCCGAACACGCCGTTCGAGCCGCCGGTCAGCTCCTCCCACTGATAGACGACCGACCAGACGATTTGCGCGAAGGCGAGCGTCAGCATCGCGAGATAGACGCCGGAGAGCCGCACGCAGAACCAGCCGAACAGCACCGCGCCGAGGCCGGAGGCGACCGGGGCGAGCACGAGCGCCACGCCCATCGGCGCGCCGAGCTTTGCGACCGCGAGCGCCGCGGCATAGGCCCCGAGGCCGAAATAGGCGGCGTGACCGAAGGAGTGCAGCCCGCCCGGCCCCATGATGAATTGCAGGCTCGCGGCGAACAGCACGGCGATCAGCACGTCGACCCCGAGCACCAGCGTGTAGGGCGAGGAGGCGAGAAGCGGCAGCAGCGCGAGCGCGACCAGCACGACGGCGCCGGCGGCGCGCAACCACGGCGAGGCGGGACGCAGCGGCGTCTCGGCCTCGGCGACCGCCCGCACGATCGCCGGCGCGCGTCCGAGCAAACCGTAGGGCCGCACGATCAGCACCACTGCCATCACCAGAAACTCGGCGACCAGTGTGAAGCGCGAGGCGTTGATCGCGACGTCGCCGACATGGACGACGCCGAGGCCGATGCACAAGGCCTTCACCTCGGCGATCAGCACCGCGGCGAGCCAGGCGCCCGGAATCGAGCCCATGCCGCCGACCACCACCACCACGAAGGCGTCCGCCAGCACGCCGAGATCCATCGAAAGCGCCGCCGGCTCGCGGGCGATCTGCAGCGCGCCGCCGAGGCCGGCGAGAAACGCGCCGGCCGCGAACACCGCGGTGAACAGGAGAGATTGATTGACGCCGAGCGCGCCGACCATCTCGCGGTCCTGCGTCGCGGCGCGCACCAGCCGGCCGAACCGCGTGCGCGTCAATGTGAGATGCGCGGCCGACAGCACCAGCGGGCCGACCGCGATCAGGAACAGGTCGTAGCTCGGAAATTTTCGGCCCAGAATGTCGACCGCGCCGTCGAGGCCGGGCGCGCGCGGGGCGAGCAGATCTTCCGGTCCCCAAAGCCACAGCGTCGCGTCGTTGATCACCAAGAGCAGCGCGAAGGTCGCCAGCAGCTGAAACAGCTCCGGCGCTTTATAAATCCGGCGGAGCAGCGTCAGCTCGACCAGAACGCCGAGAGCCGCGACGCCGGCCGCCGCAAGCAGAATGCCGCCCCACCAGCCGAAGGCACCGCCGAGCCCGGTCGCAAAGGTCCAGGCGAGATAGGCGCCGAGCATGTAGAACGAGCCGTGCGCCATGTTGACGATGCGGGTGACGCCAAAAATCAGCGACAACCCGGCCGCGACCAGAAACAGGCCGGAGGCCGCGCCGAGACCGTTCAGCGCCTGGAACAGGAAGGCATCGAGGGACATGGCGACAGGAAGGATTTATCGATCACGACGGACGAGCACGACGGAGCGAACACGAGGCACTGCACCTCTCCCCGCTCGCGGGGAGAGGTCGGATTCCGCGCGCGCCTGCGCGGAATCCGGGTGAGGGGGGCTTGGTCGCGAATTGCGAGGTCGGGGCGGCGTCCCCTCGCCAAAACCCTCTCCCCGCACGCGGGGAGAGGGAGAAGAGGTGTCTCATTCCGCCGGCCGCATCTTTTTCACCTCGTCGTCGGAGGGCAGCACGGTGGCGCCGTCGACATAGTGAAAGTCGGCCATGGTCGGGTCGTCGCCGTCGAGCGCGACGGTGCCGACATAGGCGCCCATGGTCGACTGATGATCGCTCGCCCGGTAGTGATAGGTTCCGAACGGCCCCTTCACCTCGAGCCCGGCAAAGGCGTCGGCGAGCTTTTCGGGGTCGGTCGAGCCCGCCTTCTCGATGCCGGCGGCGAGCGATTTCATCGTGTTGTAGCCGACGATCGAGCCGAGCCGCGGGTGGTCGTTCCACCGCTTCTGATAAGCATTCAGGAACGCCGTGTGCTCGGGCGTGGAAATCTTCTTCCAAGGGTAGCCGTTGACGATCCAGCCTGCCGGCGCCTCCTTGCCGAGCGGATCGAGATATTCCGGCTCGCCGCCGAGCAGGCTGACCACCGTGCGGTTCTCGAAGGCGCCGCGGGTCTCGCCCTCGCGCACCAGCTTCGCGAGGTCCGGTCCGAACAGCACGTTGAAGATCGCGTCGGGTTTTGTGTCGGCGATCGCCTGCACCACCGCGCCGGCGTCGATCTTGCCGAGCGGCGGCGCCTGCTCGCCGACGAACTCGACGTCCGGCTGCGCCTTTTTCAGCATCTCCTTGAACCAGCTGGCTGCCGACTGGCCGTACTCGTAGTTCGGATAGACGATTGCCCAGCGCTGCTTCTTCGCGGCGATCGCCGCCGGCATCAGCATCGCGACCTGCATGTAGGTCGAGGGCCGCAGGCGATAGGTGTAGCGGTTGCCGTTCTGCCAGGTGATCTTGTCGGTCAAGGGCTCGGCGGCGAGGAAGAACACTTTCCGCTTGCCGGCATATTCGGTCACGGCGAGGCCGACATGCGAGAGGAAGGTGCCGGCCAGCACCGACACGCCCTCGCGGGCGACCAGCTCGTCGGCGGTGCGCACCGCGTCGCCCGGATTGCCGCCGTCGTCGCGCGAGATCACCTCGAGCTTGCGGCCGAGCACGCCGCCTTCCGCATTGATCTCCTCGAGCGCGAGCTGCCAGCCCTTGCGATAGGGATCGAGAAAGGCGGGGATCGCCTTGTAGCTGTTCAGCTCGCCGATCTTTATCGGCTCCTGCGCGACTGCGGGCGTCGGGCGCGCGAGCGAGAAGGCGCCCGAGATCAGCACGGCCGCGGCGAAGGCGGCGCCGACAAAGGCGCCGATCGGGCGACGAACGACAGTCATGAACCTGCTCCGTAAAAATTTCGGTCCGGGTCGGAAACGATCCGCCGTGCGCACGCTGCCCGGTGTGGCACCGCAGGGCTCGCGGTGGCCGGGCATGTCCTCCGCCGGCCTCGGTGCCGCGCGGTTCTGCGCCCTTGGTGAAACGACTGATCGCCGCGAGTGTTTGTTCCGGCCGCCGGCTTGTCAAGCGCGAGCGACGTCGGAGACCGCATGTCGCAGCGTCGGATGGTGCGCTGCCCGCGCTTTCTCACAAGCCGCGCAAAAACTCGGGACGCAGCAGCGGCGCGCCATCCCGCGCTGCGGCAACGAGTGCGACCAGACGTTCGCGATCGGCCGGCAGCGTGCCGGCGAGCGGGAGGCAGTTGGAGGCGTGATTCGAGCGGAACACGACCGCCCGCGGCGGATCGAGCGCGCGCAGCAGCGCTTCCTGCTCGGCCAAGATTCCGTCGTCGTCCTGCGGCTCGAACGGCGTGCCGTCGCGCGCGAAGCGGGCGAGGAAGTCGTCCCGCTCACCGTCGCCGAGACGCAGCTGCAAGGTGGAGAGAAAACGCGGCGGCGCGCGATCGATCACCGCCGCGGTGCCCTCCACGTGCTCGCGCCAGAAGCGGCGTCCGCCGATGCCGAGGATCACCGTCGCCGACACCGCGATGCCGGCCGCTTCCGCACGCGCGATCGCCGCGGCGATGGCGTCCGGCGTCGCGCCCTTGGCGATCCGCGCGAGCACGCTCGCCGCCCCCGATTCGACCCCGACATAGACGAGCGCCAGCTTTTTCGCCCGCAACAGGCGCAGCTCCTCGGGCGGCTTGCCGTTCAGATTGATCGGCGTCGCGTAGCACGAGACGCGCTCGAGCGCCGGAAACGCCGCCGCGAGCCGGTCGAGGATCGCCGAAAGATCGGCGGTCGGCAGCACCAAGGCGTCGCCGTCGGCGAGAAAGATGCGGTCGGCACCGGGCCACATCCGCGCCGCGGTCTCGATGTCGGCGAAGACGTCGGCGAGCGGGCGCGCGCGAAACGCCTTCGTCTTGTACATGCCGCAGAAGGTGCAGCGATTGAACGAGCAGCCGATCGTCACCTGAACGATCGTGTTGCGGCCTTCGCTCGGCGGCCGGTAGAGCGGCGCGTCGTAATGCATCGCCTCGTCGTGAAATGCCTGGATCATCGGAACCGGCTCCCGGACGTGGCGGAGTTTCTTCGCGGGACGATCTCGTCGTGGAACGACCTGTGCGCGCATCATGCGGCGGCGGCGACCGGCGCGCAAGCGGACGGACGCTCGCGTCCCTACCCTCGCGTCCCGGACCCTCCCGTCGCAGACGCTGGCGTCGCAGACGCGGGCGTCCTTGACATTCGAGCGGGCCCCGGCGTCACTGGCGGACACTCGTTCTCAGCACCCCATCCCCCGAGACACCATGGCCGTCGCCGTTCAGCAGCTCCTTTCGATTCTCGACCTCGAGACGCTCGAGGTGAACCTGTTTCGTGGCCGCTCGCCTCAATCCGGCTGGCAGCGCGTCTTCGGCGGTCAGGTGATCGGCCAGGCGCTGGTCGCCGCCTGCCGCACGGTCGACGACCTCGCCGCCCACCCGCCGCACTCGCTGCACGCCTATTTCCTGCTACCGGGCGACCCCAAGGTGCCGATCATCTACGAGGTCGAGCGGCTGCGCGACGGGCGCAGCTACTCCACCCGCCGCGTCACCGCGATCCAGCACGGCCGGCCGATCTACTCGATGATGGTCAGCTTCCACGGCGCCGAGCCGGGCCTGACTCACCAGTTCCGCATGCCGGAGGTCGCCGACCCCGAGACGCTGCCGACCGAGCTCGACCTCAAGGAGCGCATCCTGCCGCTGATGCCGGACCCGGTGCGCGGCTATTACGAGCGCGAGCGGCCGATCGAGCTGCGCCCGGTGGAGTTCGAGCGCTATCTCGGCAAGGCGCATCCGGAGGGCCGCTTCCACGTGTGGATCCGCACCACCGGCAAGCTGCCGGACGGCGACCCGGCGATCCACCGCTGCGTGCTCGCCTACGCCTCCGACATGCTGCTGCTCGATGCCGCGATGATCCCGCACGGCCGCACGCTGTTCGAGAAGACGGTGATGGCCGCGAGCCTCGACCACGCGATGTGGTTCCACCGGCCGTTCCGCGCCGACGAGTGGCTGCTGTACTGCCAGGACAGCCCGAGCGCCTGCGGCGGCCGCGGGCTCGGCCGCGGGCTGATCTTTGCGCGCGACGGCACGCTGATCGCCTCGGTGGCGCAGGAGGGCGTGATCCGCGACCGCCACGACTGAGCGGCGCCCGACGCCTCGGCGAGAAAGAACCCTTTGGACGCACGGCCGCACCGCAGCACGGACGGCTGACGGCGCGCGGCGAACGTCGTAGGGTGCACCCGAAAACGTTCGTATCGTCGCATTCGAGGGGGTCTCATGAAGCTCGTCATCGCCGTCATCAAGCCGTTCAAGCTCGACGAGGTCCACGAGGCGCTGACCCGCATCGGCGTCAGCGGCATGACCGTCGCCGAGGTCAAGGGCTACGGCCGCCAGAAGGGCCACACCGAGATCTATCGCGGCGCCGAGTATGCGGTGAGCTTCCTGCCGAAGGTGCGCATCGACGTGGTGGTGCCGGCCGATCGCGTCGAGGCGGTGATCGAGGCGATCACCTCGACCGCCCGCACCGGCCAGATCGGCGACGGCAAGATCTTCGTCACGCCGATCGACCGGGCGATGCGCATCCGCACCGGCGAGACCGACCAGGACGCGCTCTGACCGCACGAGCGGTCGGCGGCCGGCCGAACGTGAGCGGGTCGCTCACCGGCAGCACGCCGGGTGCATCGCAAAACCGAAGATCCGATCCCGGCGGCTCCGCCGGGATCTTTTTCTTTTCCGCGCTGGTCTGCCCGGCGGCTCCACCGGGGTCTTTCTTCCCCCGCCGGCCGGCGTCCCACTCCCGCTGGCTCCCGCCAGCTCTTTTTGCGCGAAATCGTCTCCTTGCGACCGCATGCGTTGCGGGCGACCGGCTCGGAGCCGGCACGGCCGGGCCGACTGCCTCTTTCGTGGGCAGTCGTTACATCTTTTTTGAGCATGTTCGTTCGGCCGGCCGGCACGTCGCGCCTCGGTTGACGGCCCGCCGGTTCCCGCCTTTTGCGGCATGTCGGTGCGGCAGCGGCCCAAAGACCGTCGGCCGCAGGCCTCGCACCGCACCGCACCCAGTTGGCACGCGGCTTGATTCGCCAGGCCGAGGCTTCGGCTTGCGGGGGGGCGATCTCGCGCGCGGAGCCGATCTGTTTCGGCCCGTTCCCGTTCCGGGAGGGCTTCAGCGGGGATCGACATTCATGAAAATCGTCATGGCCATCATCAAGCCATTCAAGCTCGACGAGGTCCGCGATGCGCTCACCTCCATCGGGGTCTACGGCATGACCGTGACCGAGGTGAAGGGCTACGGGCGCCAAAAGGGGCACACCGAGATTTATCGCGGGACCGAGTACGCGGTCAGCTTCCTGCCGAAGGTCAAGGTCGAGATCGCGGTGCCGAGCAGCCAGGTCGAGAAGGTGATCGAGACCATCTCGGGTGCCGCCAAGACCGGCCAGATCGGCGACGGCAAGATCTTCGTGGTCGGCATCGACCAGGCGGTCCGCATCCGGACCGGCGAAACCGACAATGCGGCTCTGTGAGCTTGCGGCCATCCGGACAGGAGTGACACCCATGATCTTCAGAACACCGTATCGTGCGGGCTTGATCGCCCTCGCGACGGCGGCCTTCTTCGCGGCGGGCGCGGCCTACGCCCAGACCGCGACCCCCGACGGCGCCGCGGCCCCGGCCGCGACGCAGACCATCGCCCCGAGCGACACCGGCGCGACCACCGCACCGGCCGCCGCCGACGAGACCACCGCCCAGGCGAGCGAGCCGGCCGACGCGCCGGCGGCCTCCGAGCCCGCCGCCTCCGAGCCCGCCGCCAGCGAGCCCGCCGCCAGCGGCAGCAGACGAATCGATATCTCGCTGCCCGGCACCGGC
>NZ_AKZI01000088.1 GCF_000293785.1 Rhodovulum sp. PH10
GCTGTTCGGCCTCCATCCATTCTTGAAGAAGCTCTTCGCCGACGGCGCTGGTGCCGTCGCGAATGTGGTTGGAATCCGGGTGAGGTGATCACCGGGCACTTGAAGGTACCGTTTCAGGCGGTGAGGTCAATGGTGTGAGCGATGGGTTGCGTGGCGAGGGTCTGCCAGCCGTCGACCTTTCGCATGCTGATCTGACCGGACGCGAGCAGCGCCCAGAACAGCATCGCGGCGGTTTCGGCGGAGGGCAGCACGGTCTGCGTCTTGATCCTGCGCTTGAACTCCTCGTGCAGCCGCTCGATCGCGTTTGTTGTTCGCGCGCTCTTCCATTGGCTCGGCGGCAACCGCGCGAACGTGAACAGACGCTCGCCGGCCTCCTCCAGGCTGTCGGCGACGGCGCGATGCTTCAGGCGCCATTTGCGGAGGAATGCCTTGCGGCGCGCCTCGATCTCCTCGGGGGTCGCCGCGTAGATCATGTCGGTGTAGTCGGACGTGATTTCCTCGTGCAGGCGCTCGGGCGCGTGAGCGAGCAGATTGCGATGCTTGTGCACCGTGCAGCGCTGCACCGGAACGCCGTCCCACACGGCGGCGATCGCGGCGTCGAGCCCGGCGGCGCCGTCGACGATCAGGAACTCCGGTCGACGCAGACCGCGGCGAATCAGATCGTCGAGCACCGCGCGCCACGCCTCGGCGCTCTCGCCGCCCATGCTCCGTGCCGCCAGCAGCACCTTCTGGCCGTCGGCTCGCACGCCCATCACGACCAGCAGCGAGATCGCGGTCGCCTTGCGGTCGAGCCGCACGCGCACCACCGTGCCGTTCAGGATCAATCTCACGATCGGCTCGCCGGCGAGCGAGCGGGCGTTCCAGGCGTCCCAGTCGCCCTTCACCTTGCGCCACGTCCGGCTCACGATGTCCTTGCCGATCGCGCCACCGAACAGCGTCGCCAGCGCTCGCCGGACCCGTCGCGTGTTGGTGCCGGCGAGATAGCTGCTGGCGATCAGCGCGTCGGCGGCGACCGTGCGGCGCTGATAGGCGCGAAGTGCCTGGCTCTTCCATTCCGTCGTGCCGCCATCCGGCCGCACCAGCCGCGCCCGCGGCACGGCGATCTCGGTGGTCCCGAACGTTCCCGTCAGCTTGCGCGTCCGCTTACCGTGTCGGTATCCGACAGCGCCCGGCGAAGGCTCCTCCGAATCATCGTTCACGGTCGCTCGCCGGCCATAGCGCGGACGGTCCAAGGCAGCTTCGAGCTCGCTCTCGATCAGCGCTTCGATGAACGATCGAACACGGCGGCGCACCGCGGTCTCGATCGGATCGATCCAGTTGTCGAAAAGGCAGGAGGTCGGCTCGGCGGCCGGCTGCGAGATGGCACTCTTCGTGGTAGGGCTCGTCATGGCGTGGTCTCCAGTCCGGCGCGCCAACGCCGGATGATTCGAGGTTCAGAACCCCGGAGACTACGCCACCCTCAATTCCCACCACTCCCGCGACGGCACCACGGCGCTTATCAAGGTCCCGTTTTCGGCGAGGCCCTCACGAAACTCCT
>NZ_AKZI01000089.1 GCF_000293785.1 Rhodovulum sp. PH10
TTCGCGCCGCAACGCAGCCCGCGTCCGAGTTTCCAAACGGGCTCTGAGCCTCCCGGCCCGCGGGGTCCGCATCGGTCCGGAGGCGCAGGCCGCCGGGCCGGCGTGCCGACGACCGGTGTGCAGGCGCCGGAACTGGGCGTGGGGACACGTGGCCGCCGCACCGCGCAGGGGCGTCATAATTCTCCGAAAGCGGTGAGACAGCGCGATCCTCCGTAAATCCTCGGACGCGAGACGCGGAAATTCGTGGTGAGTGGCGCCGCCGGACGCTGCGTCCGGTGACCGGATGCCGGCGCCGCGTCGCGTCCTGCCCCGCCGCCTCCCGTCGCGGCCACCCCCTGCCCGCGTTCGCGCCGGCGGCCGAGACGAGACGACCCGGCACACGATTTGTATGGCGCTTCCCCTCCGGTGATCACACCGACGAACCCAGAGGGGGTTTCCTTGCGCGCCACCGATCCCGTCGACGAGCTTTTGCCGGTCCCCCGGCTCGCCACGCTCGGCCTCCAGCACGTCCTGGTGATGTATGCCGGCGCCGTCGCCGTGCCGCTGATCATCGGCCGCGCGCTGAAACTCTCGCCCGAGGAGGTCGCCTTCCTGATCTCCGCCGACCTTTTCGCCTGCGGTCTCGCGACGCTGGTACAGTCGATCGGGTTTCCCGGCGTCGGCATCCGCCTGCCGGTGATGATGGGCGTCACCTTCGCCTCCGTCGGGCCGATGCTGTCGATGGTCGGCGCGCCGGAGATCGGCCTGCTCGGCATCTACGGCTCGGTGATCGCCGCCGGCCTGTTCGGCATCGTCATCGCCCCGTTCGTCAGCCGGCTGTTGCCGCTGTTTCCACCGGTCGTCACCGGCACGATCATCCTGGTGATCGGCATCTCGCTGATGCGGGTCGGCATCAACTGGGCGGGCGGCGGCCTGCCGACCCTGACGAAGGTGGTCGACGGCGTGCCCGGCGCCTTCCCCAACCCCGCCTACGGCCAGGTCCAGGGGCTCGGCATCGCGCTGTTCGTGCTCCTGGTGATCCTCGCGCTGATCCGCTGGGGCAAGGGCTTCCTCGCCAACATCGCGGTGCTTCTCGGCATCGTCGCCGGCGCGGTGCTGGCCGCCGCCCTCGGCGTGATGCATTTCGAGAAGGTCGCCTCGGCGCACTGGGTCGACGTCGTGCTGCCGTTCCATTTCGGCATGCCGCAGTTCCACCTCGTGCCGATCGTCACGATGTGCATCGTGATGATCGTGGTGATGATCGAATCGCTCGGCATGTTCTTGGCGCTCGGCGAGATGACCGGCCGCACGGTCGACCAGAAGGCGCTCGCCCGCGGCCTGCGCGCCGACGGCGTCGGCACGCTGCTCGGCGGCATCTTCAACACCTTCCCTTACACCTCGTTCTCCCAGAACGTCGGGCTGGTCGGCGTCACCGGCGTGCGCTCGCGCTGGGTGACGGCGGCGGGCGGCGTGATCATGCTGGTGCTCGGCCTGGTGCCGAAGATGTCGGCGCTGGTCGAGGCGGTGCCGCAGGTGGTGCTGGGCGGCGCCGGGCTCGTGATGTTCGGCATGGTGGCGGCGACCGGCGCGCGCATCCTCACCGCAGTCGACTTCAAGACCAACCGCTTCAACCTGTTCGTGGTGGCGCTGTCGGTCGGCTTCGGGATGATCCCGCTGGTGGCGCCGGGCTTCTTCAAGGCGCTGCCGCACGCGCTGCACCCCCTGCTCGACTCCGGCATTCTCCTGGCGGCGATCTCGTCGGTGGCGCTCAACGCCTTCTTCAACGGGCTCGGCGGCGGCTCGTCGAAGGCGCTCGAAGCGGCCGAGACGGCCGGCGTCGCCGAGGTCGGCTGATCCGCTTTCGACGGCGCACACGGACCAATGAAAAAGCCGATCCCGGGACACCGGGATCGGCTCTTTTTTTCTCGCCTCGACCGGGGACGACGGCCGGCGCTGCGCCGGCCGTCCCCGTGATCAGATGTGGTACGTCTTCAAGGGCGCAAAACCGTTGAAGGCCACCGCCGAGTAGGTCGAGGTGTAGGCGCCGGTCCCCTCGATCAAGAGCTTGTCGCCGATCTCGAGGCTCACCGGCAGCGGGTACGGGTTCTTCTCGTACATCACGTCGGCCGAATCGCAGGTCGGGCCGGCGAGCACGCAGCCGGTCGTGCGGTCGCCGTCGCGCGGCGTGCGGATCGGGTAGCGGATCGCCTCGTCCATCGTCTCGGCGAGCCCGCCGAACTTGCCGATGTCGAGATAGACCCAGCGCAGCTCGTCCTCGCGGCTCTTGGTCGAGACCAGCACCACCTCGGTTTCGATGATCCCGGCATTGCCCACCATGCCGCGGCCCGGCTCGATGATCGTCTCCGGGATCGCGTTGCCGAAATGCTTGCGCAGCGCCCGGAAGATCGAGCGGCCGTAATTCTCCACCGCCGGCACGCGCTTCAGGTACTCGGTCGGGAAGCCACCGCCGAGATTGACCATCTGCAGCTGGATGCCGCGCTCCGCGCACTCGCGGAAGATCTGGCCGGCCGACTTCAGCGCGCGGTCCCACGAGCGGACGTTGCGCTGCTGCGAGCCGACATGGAACGACACGCCGTAGGGCTCGAGGCCGAGCCGCCGGGCGTGCTCGAGCACGTCGACCGCCATCTCGGCGTCGCACCCGAACTTTCGCGAGAGCGGCCACTCGGCGCCGGCGCAGTCGTACAGGAACCGGCAGAACACCCGCGCCCCGGGCGCTGCGCGCGAAATCTTCTCGACCTCGGCGAGCGAGTCGACCGCGAACATCCGCACGCCGAGCTCGAAAGCACGGGCGACGTCGCGCTCCTTCTTGATGGTGTTGCCGAACGAGATGCGGTCCGCCGACGCGCCGGCCGCCAGGACCATCTCGATCTCGGGCACCGAGGCCGCGTCGAAGCACGAGCCGAGGCCGGCGAGCAGCGACAGCACCTCCGGCGCCGGGTTCGCCTTCACGGCGTAAAATACCCGGGTGTCCGGAAGCGCATGGGCGAAGGCGAGATAGTTGTCGCGGACGACGTCGAGATCGACGACGAGGCACGGTCCGTCCTCGCGACGACGGCGCAGAAACTCACGGATGCGCGCGGTCATGGCGCTCTCCCCGACAGGCCAAGGGGGGCGGCGGCCGGCCACCCCGAGTGAGTGCGGGTGAAAAGCTCCACAGGCGACACGCGATGGGGACGCGCCAGCCGCGAAGGGTTCTTCACCCGTCCGTGTGCTGCCTTGGATTGGAAAGGGAGTCCCCTTCCGCACGCCCGGCAATGATGAACAAGCCTCTTCGGTGACCCGAGCCGGCGGTGGAAGGCCGGCAGAGACCAAAAAAGCCCGTGTCGTCGTTGCTTTAAGCCGCGTCCCTCGTGGAGAACGAGGTGCGCCGGTTTCGCCTCCGGCTGCCGATCAAGTGGTTCGGAGCATTTGCGACCAGGGGGCTCGTGAACCAGTCGGTTCGCAAAACCTCGGGTCTCGCTCCGGGCGGCTGTCCGGCCTCTTGTCCGGATGCCCACCGATCGACACACGGCCACAGGCACGTGCGAAATTGGGCAAGTGGTGACTTAAGCGATCCGTCCCGCCGATGCAACCCCGCAAGTGCCCGCGGAGCCGATTTTCGGGGACAAATTTTGCCGGGAAAACGCGAGGGATTTTAACGGGTCGTTCACCGTTTCCGCGGGGCACCGGAGCGCGGCCGACTCGTCGGCCGATACCGCCGCACTCCGAGGGCTTCGCGAGGCGCCGAGGACGGCCGCGAGCGGCCGTCAGCCGCGGGCGGTGAAGGGCTCGACCTTCATGCCGGAGCGCACGAACTGCACCATCACGACGATGCCGAGCAGCATGAAGAAGCCCTGCAGGCCCCACACGCCGATGCCGCCGATACCGAACAAATTGGCGAGCGCCCAACCGCCGGCGAAGGCGGCGCCGAACACCTCCGCGCCGATCAGCACGGCGGCGGACAGCACGGTCACGACGTTCTTCCAGACGATGCGGCGGGAGACGGGGCGGGTGACGGTGTCGGGCACGGCAACAATTCCTTTCGTCGGCGGCACTGTCCACGAAACGCGCGGCCGGTCAAGCCGGCGCCGATTCGCGGCCTTGCGCGATGCCGTGACCTCGCCGTCGGCGCCTCAGGGCTGCGGGCCGTCATAGCCCTCGACGACGACGAGATCGGTGTCGGCCCGGCCGAGCCGGTGGGCGCGCGCCGCCTGGTATTCCGGCGAATGCCAGCAGGCGAGCGCGCTCGCATAGTCGGGAAACTCGATCACCACGTTGCGCGAGCGGCTCTCGCCCTCCGGCGTCTCGTATTGCCCCGCCCGCACCAGGAACCGCCCGCCGTATTTGCGGAACGCGGCGGCATTGGCCGCGACATAGGCCGCATAGCCTTCGGCGTCGTGCACCTCGACGCGGCCGATCCAGTACCCCTTCGCCATCGGTGTGCCCCTCGTCGTCACGCCGACGCGTCGGCGGCCGCCGCGATCTCGGCGACGATGCCGTCCGCCGCCACCCGAGGATTCGTTGCCGCGACGATCGGCCGGCCGACCACCAGATAGTCGGCGCCGGCGAGAATCGCGTCGCGCGGCGTCTTGACCCGCTTCTGGTCGCCGACCTCGGCGCCCGCCGGGCGGATGCCGGGCGTCACCAGGACCATGCCGTGGGCGAGCTTCGGCCGCAGCATCGCCGCCTCCTCGGCCGAGCAGACCAGCCCGTCGACGCCGATGTCCTGCGCCTGCGCGGCGCGCTCGGCCACCAGCTCGGGCACGGTGAAGTCGTAGCCGGCGGCGGCGAGGTCCGCGTCGTCGTAGGAGGTGAGCACGGTGACCGCGAGGATGCGCAGGTTCGAATCGCCGCGCCCGGCGACCGCCGCCTTCATGGTCTGCGGATAGGCGTGCACGGTGAGGAAGGTCGCGCCGAGTTTTGCGACGCTCTCGACGCCCTTCTCCACCGTGTTGCCGATGTCGTGCAGCTTGAGGTCGACGAACACGCGCCGGCCCTTGAAGATCAGCTTCTCCGCGAGCGCCAGCCCGCCGCGGAAGGCGAGCTGATAGCCGATCTTGTAGAAGGTCACGCTGTCGCCGAGCGCCTCCACCACCTGCTCGGCGGCGTCGACGGAGGGCAGATCGAGAGCGACGATCAGACGGTCGCGCGGCTGTTCCAAGGTGCGTCCCCTTCGGTACTCTCTCGTTCCTGCGCCACCGGGCTCGACATCTCCCCGCCCTCCCCCGGAGGAGCCGCCCAAGGCGGCGTCTCGAAGGGCGGGCGGCCTCATGGTTCGAGACGCGGCCTCCGGCCGCTCCTTGGCATGAGGAGGAAGACAGCGCGCAGCCACGGCGACATGAACGACGTCTCGGCATCCGAACGGCTCTTAGCCGTGTTCGGCCATTTTGGCGACTGTCCGGAGGGAGGGGAAGAGCCCGCGGCGTCGATCGGGGGCAGCCAATCACGCAAACGCGTGCGCCGCCTCGACGAGGCGGGCCAGCACGGTGCGCAGGGTCGCCGCCGTGCGGGCGTCGGCGAGGCCGCCGGCGTCGTCGAAGGCGGTCGCGGCCTCGCGCACCGCCACCTGCTCCGGCAGCACCGTTGCGCCGCAGCCGAGCTCCAGCACCTGCCGCAGCGCCATCAGCGAGCGATAGCCGCCGAGCGTGCCGGGCGAAGCGGCGCCGAGCGCAAAAACGCGGCCCTTGTAGGCGGCGAGCGGCGGCGCCCCCTCCTCGCGCACCCGCGACACCCAGTCGACGGTGTTCTTCAGGAGCGGCGTGACGGAGGCGTTGTATTCGGGGCTCGCGATGAAGACGCCCTGGTGCAGCCCGATCATCCGCGCGAGTTTTTTGGCCGTCTCCGGCGGGCCGGAGGCAGCCTCCAGGTCGCCGTCGTAGAGCGGCATCGGATAGTCGGCGAGCGACACGTGGGTGACGTGCACGTCGGCCAGCGCCAGCTCCTTCACCGCCAGCGCCGCGAGCTTTGCATTGTACGAGCCGGTGCGGATCGACCCGGCAAGCACCAGGATTTTGGGTTCGGTCATGTCACGCCTCTCCGTCGCCTCGCCTTTGGACGGAGCGTGCGGCAGGCGAGGCGAAACCACAAGCCGGACGGGCGCGCCCGGCGCCGGCGGGAATCACCTGCACGAGTTCACGTCGGTCGAGTTCGCGCCCGACAAGTCCGCGCCGAACTCGTCCGGCGGACGAGTCCGCGGAAAAGTCTGCCCGTCAGGCGAGGCAGCGACCGACCGCCGGCTCGACCTCGCGCCGGCGATAGACCCACACGCGGGCGGGCGGCAGGTTGAGCCAGATCCGCTCGGAGGCCTCGACCCGGATGCGGGCGAGCTGGCGCGGGATCGGCGGTGCCACCGAGTAGGTGAACTGCACGAACGGGCAGCCGGAGCGCAGCAGGCCAAAAACCTCGTTGAGGAGGCGCAGGCGCGTCCACAACGGCTTGGTCAGCAGCGGCAGGCCGGAGACCACCGCGGCGGCCTTCTCCTGCAGCACGTCACCGAGCGAGCGGCGCAGGCGATAGGCATCGCCCTGCACCACCGTCGCCGCCGGATAGCGGGCGCGCAGGAGGCGGCAGAAGGTGCGGTCGTACTCGACCAGCACCAGCCGGGACTCGGCGATGCCGTGCTCGACCAGCGCCTCGGTGATGGCTCCGGTCCCGGGACCGAGCTCGACGACGGGACCGTCGGAGGCCGGGTCCACGTAGCTCGCCATGACGCGCGCGAGCGGCTTGCTCGACGGCATGACGGCCCCGATGGCCAACGGCTTCTCGATCCACGAACGGATGAACCTCACATCGTCGTCGATGCGGAGGCTCTTTCTGGGGGTGCCCACAGCGGACTGAAACGGCATGTCTTTCGGCGTGGCTGCGACGCGGCGAAATGCTCTGTCACCAAACCGTCACGCCTACAGGTCAGACCCCTCCGGGTCAATACTCGTGTGGTGTTCCGGCATGGGAACCAGTGGCTGCGACGGCCGCCCGGCGGGTCACGGAGAGCCCGCCTTGTTGCCGAAGAACTCCTTGACCTTGCCGAAGAATCCGCTCGACTCGGGGTGCGTCTGGGTGGACGACAGCTTGTCGAACTCGGCCAGCAGCTCGCGCTGCCGCTTGGTGAGATTCTGCGGCGTCTCGACCACCACCTGGACGTACATGTCGCCCATCTGCTTGGAGCGCAGCACCGGCATGCCCTTGGAGGTGAGCCGGAACCGGCGGCCCGACTGGGTGCCGTCCGGCACCTTCACCTTGGTCTTGCCGCCGTCGATGGTCGGCACCTCGAAGTCGCCGCCGAGCGCGGCGGTGACCATCGAGATCGGCACCCGGCAGTGGAGGTCGGCGCCGTCGCGCTGAAAGAAGGCGTTCGGCCCGATCGACAGGAAGATGTAGAGGTCGCCCGCAGGCCCCCCGCGCACGCCCGCCTCGCCCTCGCCGGCGAGCCGGATGCGGGTGCCGTCCTCGACGCCCGGCGGAATGTTGACCGACAGCGTGCGCTCGCGGGTGACGCGCCCCGCCCCGGCGCAGGCCGGGCACGGATCGTCGATCACCTGGCCGCGGCCGTGGCAGGCCGGGCAGGTCCGCTCGAGCGTGAAGAAGCCCTGCGCGTGGCGGATCTTTCCGTGTCCGCCGCAGGTGGTGCAGGTCTTCGGCTTGGTGCCGGCCTTGGCGCCGGTGCCGGAGCACACCTCGCAGGTGACGGACGTCGGGATGTGCACCGGCGCGACCTTGCCGTGATAGGCATCCTCGAGGGTGATCTCCATGTTGTAGCGGAGATCGGCGCCGCGCTCGCGGCCGGTGCCGCGGCCGCGCCCACGGCCCATGCCGAAGAAGTCGTCGAAGATGTCGGCGAAGGTGGTGGCGAAGTCGGCGCCGAAGCCCGGACCGCCCGCCCCGCCCTGCTCGAAGGCGGCGTGGCCGAAGCGGTCGTAGGCGGCGCGCTTGTCGCCGTCCTTGAGGACCTCGTAGGCCTCGTTGACCTCCTTGAAGTGGATCTCGCACTCGCTGTCGCCCGGATTACGGTCCGGGTGGAACTTCATCGCGAGCTTGCGATAGGCCGTCTTCAGCTCGGCCTCGCTGGCGGTGCGCTGGACTCCGAGCACCTCGTAATAATCGCGCTTGGCCATTCAGCCGGTCCCCCACGCACGAAAAACCCTCTTCCCGTCCGGAAGAGGGTGCCGAGCGAACGTTTGGGCGCGAGGCGGGCTGGAGGGGGCGCTCGACATCGATGAAAAGACGGCACGTTCGACGGCGGTAAAGCCCCCTCGCCCACCGTCCGGACGGCAGCCGCCCGGACGGCTCCCTCTCCCGGCGACGGGAGAGGGTTCGGGCCTCACGCGCTCTTCTTGTTCTTCTTGTCGTCGTCGACCTCGGTGAACTCCGCGTCGACCACGTCCTCGTCCTTGCCGGACGCCTGACCACCCGCCGCACCGCCGGGCGCGCCGTCCTCGCTCTGCTTGTACATCGCCTCGCCGAGCTTCATCGAGGCCTGCGCCAGCGTGTTGGTCTTGGTGGTGATCGCCTCGGCGTCGTCACCCTTCAGCGCCTCGCGCAGGTCGCTCATCGCGTCCTCGATCATCCGGCGCTCGTTGTCGCCGACCTTGGAGCCGTGCTCGGCGAGCGCCTTCTCGGTCGAGTGCAGGAGCGCCTCGGCGTGGTTCTTGGCGTCGACCGCGGCGCGGCGCTTCTTGTCGTCCTCGGAATGGCTCTCGGCGTCCTTGACCATCCGCTCGATGTCGGACTGCGACAGGCCGCCCGACGCCTGGATGCGGATCTGCTGCTCCTTGCCGGTCGCCTTGTCCTTGGCCGACACGTTGACGATGCCGTTGGCGTCGATGTCGAACGACACCTCGATCTGCGGCACGCCGCGCGGCGCCGGCGGGATGCCCATCAGGTCGAACTGGCCGAGCAGCTTGTTGTCGGCCGCCATCTCGCGCTCGCCCTGGAAGACCCGGATCGTCACCGCGTTCTGGTTGTCCTCGGCGGTGGAGAAGGTCTGGCTCTTCTTGGTCGGGATCGTCGTGTTGCGGTCGATGATGCGGGTGAACACGCCGCCCAGCGTCTCGATGCCGAGCGACAGCGGGGTCACGTCGAGCAGCAGCACGTCCTTGACGTCGCCCTGCAGCACGCCCGCCTGGATCGACGCGCCGATCGCCACCACCTCGTCCGGGTTGACGCCCTTGTGGGGCTCCCGGCCGAAGAACTGGCGGACCATCTCCTGGACCTTCGGCATGCGGGTCATGCCGCCGACCAGCACCACCTCGTTGATCTCGCCCGCCGACAGGCCGGCGTCCTTGAGCGCGAGGCGGCACGGCTCGACGGTGCGCTGGATCAGGTCGTCGACCAGCGCCTCGAACTTCGCCCGGGTCAGCTTCAGCGTCAGATGCTTCGGGCCGGTGGCGTCGGCCGTGATGTAGGGCAGGTTGATCTCGGTCTGCGAGGTCGAGGACAGCTCGATCTTGGCGGTCTCGGCCGCCTCCTTCAGGCGCTGCAGCGCCAGCTTGTCCTTGCGCAGGTCGATGCCCTGCTCCTTCTGGAACTCGTCGGCCAGGTAGCTGACGAGCCGCATGTCGAAGTCCTCGCCGCCGAGGAAGGTGTCGCCGTTGGTCGACTTCACCTCGAACACGCCGTCGCCGATCTCGAGGATCGAGATGTCGAAGGTGCCGCCGCCGAGGTCGTAGACCGCGATGGTGCCCTGCTTCTGCTTGTCGAGGCCGTAGGCGAGCGCCGCCGCGGTCGGCTCGTTGATGATGCGCAACACCTCGAGGCCGGCGATTCGGCCGGCGTCCTTGGTGGCCTGGCGCTGGGCGTCGTTGAAGTAGGCCGGCACGGTGATGACGGCCTGGGTGACCTTCTGCCCGAGATACGATTCCGCCGTCTCCTTCATCTTCTGGAGCGTGAAGGCGGAGATCTGCGAGGGCGAGTAGGTCTTGCCGTCCGCCTCGACCCAGGCGTCGCCGTTACTGGCGCGCACGATCTTGTAGGGGACGAGCTTCTTGTCCTTCTCCACCATCGGGTCGTCGTAGCGGCGGCCGATCAGCCGCTTGACGGCGAAGAAGGTGCGCTCGGGGTTGGTGACCGCCTGGCGTTTCGCCGGCTGGCCGACCAGCCGCTCGCCGTCGTCCGTGAACGCGACGATCGACGGGGTGGTGTTCTTGCCTTCGGAGTTCTCGATGACCTTCGGCGTCTTGCCTTCCATCACGGAGACGCACGAATTGGTCGTGCCGAGGTCGATCCCGATGACCTTGCCCATTGTCCTTGTCCTTCTCTTCACAGCAGGCCGGCCGAGCCTGAACAGCACCCGGAAGCGTCCGCAGGCGTCGCGCCTGGTGGATGCCTTGGGTCCGGCCCCTTTATGGAACGTAACGGCAACCGCCCTCCGGCGGGTTTCGAAAGGTCATATAGGAGGGCCGTCATGCCCCGCAAGGCGGAGTTTCGGGAAAACCACTGCGGGACGGGCGGTCCCGGTGGGGCCGTACCCACCGCCGGGAACCCGTTCCGGGGGCGTTTTCGCGCCGCCCGGCGCCGCCGGCGCCGGAGCACCGGCGGGGGCCGTTCACCGCCTCCGCGACGGCCACGGCGAAGACCGCGATCGAGACGAGCGGCGCGAGGCCGAGCCCAAGCATGGTGGCCACCATGGTGCCGGTCGGAATCACCCAGGCGAGCAGGAGCACGGCCCGCCATCGCGACCGCCACGGCAGCCGGCCGGCCAGCACCCAGACGAGCGGGACGGCGAGAGCCGTGAGGTCGTAGGAGAAGGCGTAGGGGGTCGCGAGCGGCGCCGCGCTCGCCAGCACGAACGCCCGCCGGCACGGATCGCCGGTGCGCCGCACCGCCCAGGCGGCGACGGCGACGACCGGCAGCGCCACCGCGATCTGGAGGCCGAACGCCTCGCCGTAAGGGATGCCGACGGTGCGGGCGCCGGCCAGCACCGAGACCATCATTGTGGTGTAGAAGCCGTCGAACCTCTGCAGCGTGAACAGATGGAACGGCAGCGTGACGTCGAGCCAACGCTGCCAAGGCTCGATCCCGAACACGGCGATCGACAGCCCGACCAACAGGAGCGCCGTCACCGCGGCGGCCGCGATGGTGCGCCATGCCCCGAGAGCCACCAGAGCGAGTGGCAGGACGACGCCGAGTTGCGGCTTCACGGTGAGGATCCCGATCAGCACGCCTGCCGCGATCGGCTGGCGGTCGAGCCACAGCAGACTGCCGAGAAGCAGCGCCGCCGAGAAGAAGCCGTTCTGGCCGCCCACCATATTGATCAGGCTGGCGGGAGCGAGGACGAGAAGCAGCAGGGCGAGCGGCCGGCGTTCCCGAGCGAGCGGCGACAGCGTCACCCACGCGAACGCCGCGAACGAGACCGCCGTCCACACGGCGAGCGCGACGAAATAGGGGGGCACCGCGAAGGGCAGAAACAGGGCGAACGCGCTCGGCGGATAGCTCCAGGAATGGAACGGCAACGGCACGCCGAACAGCCGGCCGATCGCATCCACAGAGCCGGGGAGGTCGAACAGGGTGGCGACCTCGCCGGAGAACGCAAGCCGAGTGCCGGCCCACACATTGATGAAGTCTCGGCCGATCGCGTGCCCCCGAATGTCCAGCCCATTTCCCGCCGGCAAGTAGATCCAGACGAGAATCGGCAGCGACACCGCGAGCCCGAGACAAGCGAAGGCGGCGGCACGGCGGCTTTCGGGAGACCCCGACGTCCGCACCTTCCCGGTTACGGCAACGGAGGCAGGAGTCGCCGACCCGGGATCGGGGCGTTCCGTCATGGCTTGCCAGCGCGCTCGGCGACCGCCGGCTCCCCGACGACCTGAAAAATCTGCAGCACCTCGTCCGGCGCGGAGAGCGGGACCAGCCAGTCCGGCACCTCGCCGGCGGCGAGGCGGGCGCCGAGGCCGTCGGCTGCGGCGGGGGGCGCAGCGCCCGGCGAGCCGGCCGAAGCGGCGCTCGGTGCGGCGGTCGGTGGGGCGGGCGAGCCCGGGCAGGTCACGAAGTAGCTCATCTTCCGCGCCACGACCATCTCGTGCGCCCGGTCGGGCGAGGCCGCGAGGAGATCGTGGATGGCGAGGATGGCGTCGCCGATGCGGTGATAGGGCGCCGCCAGCGCCGCATGCGGCGTGTTCGCGAGCACGAACGCGCCGTAATCGACGTCGCCGGCGACCAGCCCCGGCGGCAGCGCGGCGAGGCGGGCATAGCTCGCCGTGGCGAAGCAGCCGCGCGCGACCCGCGGATTGTCCTTCGGCGGCGCGGCGCCGAGCGCCTCCACCGCGAGCAGCGTCAGCGCCGAAAGCACCGCCGGGGCGAGCGGCATGGCGAGACACACGCGGGCCGCCGGCGAGGCGAGCCTCAGCCGGTCGGCGAGGCGCATCGCGGCGACCGCCATCGGCGGGATGCCGAGCCACAGGGCGTAGCCGAACCCCTTTATCGCCACGCAGCCGATCAGGACCGACACGCCGAGCGCCGCGACAGCCACCAGGAAGCCCGGATTGCACCGCACCTCGCGCGACCGCGCGAGCATCGCGCCGGCGAGAAGGGCGGCGAGCGGAAACGGCAAGATCATCGCGGCGATCGAAGGCGAATGCGCCATGGTCGCGGCGATCGACTGCATCTCGCTGACCTTGCCCATCCAGATGGTCTTCAGCGCCGGGTCCATCATCGCGTAGGGGCCGCCGAGGCAGCGTGGCTCGAGCCCGACGAACAGGCCGCCAGCGAGCAGCGTGATGCCGGCGAAGGCGGCGAGCCGGACCACCGGTCCGCGCGCCGCGAGAACAGTGGCGAGCGCCGACAAAAGGCCCGCCAGAGCCACCGGCACCACCCAGTTCACCGCCATGCCGTCGCAAGCGGCGGTGCCCCAGCGGTCGGGCGGCACCTCGGCGAAAAAGCCGGCGGCGGTGGCGGTGGCGAGCGCAAAGCCCCAACTGCGCAGGGCGGCCGCCCCCTGCCCCGTCAGGCAGAAGCGCAGGATCGGCACCGCGGCGGCGAGCAGCAGGAAAAGCAAATTCTCCATGCCGACCGCGAGCGCGAGCCCGGTGAGCGCGCCGGCGAGCGCCGCCGCCCATCGCACCCGGTCGCTCCAGGCGGCCGCGGCGAGCGCGCCGAGCGCCAGCGCGATCTGGACGTTGTGGTGGTCGATCCGGCCGAGCCGGAACTGCTGGAACGCCGGCAGGCCGAGCACCACCATCAGGAGCGCGATCAGCGCCGCCTCGCGGCCGGCGATCCGGCGGGCGAGCAGCGCCACCGCGGCGATCGAGGGCAGCAGCCACAGCGCCGGCCATACCGCCCGCATCAGCCGCTCGGCGAGCGCCGGGCCGGCGAGCGGCTCGAACAGGAGAAAAAGGCCGGCGAGCCCGGCATCGATCAGCCGCGACCAGTGGGTGTCGTAGCCGCCGGGCGGGGCGAGCCGCGGCTCGTGCAGATCGAACCAGTTTTGGCCGGCGAGAAACGCCCGCACCTCGACGAGCCGCATCGCGTCGTCGGTGTCGCCGAGCGTTTTTGCCGTCACCGCCCAGTCGGCGACCGCGAGCTGGGCGACCACGACCAGCCACGCACCGATCAGCAGCAGCGCGAACGTCGCCCAGTGCGGCCCGGCGGTCGTCTCCGAAGCGGGCGAGCCCGATGCGGAGTTCGCCCCGGACGGGCGCGAAAAAAGCGTGCTCGGCGGCGTCGTGCACGACATCGGTGCCCCCTCGTCCCGTCGATTGCCGGAGGACGGCACCATCGCGTGCGCGCATTGACGTTCCATTAAGCCTGCGCGCGAGGGAGCCGGTGGCTTTGCCGCATGCGAAGCGTGCCGTTAACGCTCGGCCGCGACACTCGCTCGGAAACCATCGGCGAAGCAGTGGGGACTGTGCCGTCGTGCAGGGGTTCGGGGACGTGGTGATGGCGGCGGACGATTTCTCCGGGTCGGGAGCGGATGGCCGCCGCCGCGGCCTCGTCGGCCGCCTGATGGCCCGGCTGCCGCGTCCGATGCGCTTCATTGCGGTCGGGCTGGTCGGCCTCGCGGTCGATCTCGCGGTGTTCACCGTGATCCCGTGGCACCTTCACCATCCGCTCGCGGTGCGGCTGCTGTCGATCGCGGTGGCGACGCTGGTCACCTGGCGGCTCAACCGCGCCGTCACCTTCGAGCGGTCGGGCCGCCGGCAGCACGCCGAGGCGGTGCGCTACGCGGTGGTCACCGCGGTCGCCCAGGGCACCAGCTACGCGGTGTTCGCCGCCCTCGTGCTCACCGTGCTCGGCGTCTTCCCGCAGGGCGCGACCGTGATCGGCGCCGCGATCGGCGCGCTGGTCTCCTACAACGGCCACCGGCTCTACGCCTTTGCGCCTATCGTTCCGCCCGAGACCGAACCGCCTTCCGCCGGGCCGCCGGCGGCCGATCCGCCCTCCCGCAAGACCGGAGTTGTCGAATGAGCATCCACACCGACGTGTTCGTGATCGGCGCCGGGCCTGCCGGGCTGACCGCCGCCTACGCTCTCAGCAAGCACACCCCCGCCGTCGTCGTGATCGAGAAGGATCCGGTGCGGGTCGGCGGCATCAGCCGCACGGTGCGGCACGGCGACTATCTGTTCGACATCGGCGGCCACCGCTTCTTCTCGAAGTCGAAGGAGGTGGTCGACCTGTGGAACGAGATTCTGCCGGACGACTTCATCGAGCGGCCGCGCCTCTCCCGCATTTTTTACGACGGCAAGTTCTACTCCTATCCGCTCAACGCGATGGAGGCCTTGCGCAATCTCGGCATCAAGGAGAGCGTCGCCTGCGTGCTGTCGTACCTCGAAGCGCGGGCGAAGCCGATCGCCGAGCCCGCGACCTTCCATGACTGGGTGCGCAACCAGTTCGGCGAGCGACTGTTCTCGATCTTCTTCAAGACCTACACCGAGAAGGTGTGGGGCATGTCGTGCGACGAGATCTCCGCCGACTGGGCGGCCCAGCGCATCAAGGGGCTCGACCTGCGCGTCGCGGTCACCGATGCGCTCGCCCGCTCGCTCGGCATCAAGCCGAAGGCAAAAGCCGGCGAGCCGGTGGTGAAGACCTTGATCGAGACCTTCCGCTATCCGCGCAAGGGTCCCGGCATGATGTGGGAGGCGGCGGCGGAAAAAATCCGCGCACGAGGCGCGCAGGTGCTTCTGGGCCGCGACCTCCGCTCGCTCACCTACGACGAGAACCTCGAGCTGTGGAACATCGAGGTCGCGACCGCCTCCGGCGAGATCGAGCGCTACACCAGCTGGCACGTGATCTCGTCCGCCCCGCTCGCCGAGCTCGTCAACAAGATCCGCCCGCGGCCGATCTCGCTGTTTCACGCCCGCTCGCTGCGCTACCGCGATTTCCTCACGGTGGCACTGACGATCGACAAGCCGACGCCGTTCCCGGACAACTGGATCTACATCCACGACCCGTCGGTGAAGGTCGGCCGGGTGCAGAACTTCACCTCCTGGTCGCCGGAGATGGCGCCGCCCGGCAAGAGCTGCCTCGGGCTCGAATATTTCTGCTTCGAGGGCGACGGCCTGTGGGCCACCTCGGACGAGGCGCTGATCGCGCTCGCCACCGCCGAGGTGGAGAAGATCGGGCTCGTCACCGCCGCCGACGTCTCCGGCGGCTGCGTGGTGCGCCAGCCCAAGGCCTATCCGGTGTACGACGAGGATTACCGCGAGCACGTCGCGACAGTGCGGCGCGACCTCGCGCTCGGCTATCCGAACCTGCATCTCGTCGGCCGCAACGGCATGCACAAGTACAACAACCAGGACCACGCGATGATGACCGCGCTCCTGACGGTGGAGAACATCCTGGCCGGCGAGGACCTCTACGACGTGTGGATGGTCAACGAGGACGCGGAATATCACGAGGCCGGCCGCGCGGGCCTCCGCGCCGCGCTCGGCAGCGAGCGTCAGGTGCCGAAAAAGGTGTCCGACGCGGCGTAACAGCCTCGGCTGCCGCCCTTCACGCGCGCGGCGCGCCGCCTCGTACCCGCAGCGACAGAGTTCGACCTCGTCCTGAGGGCGGGCGGGACGCCCGCGTCTCGAAGGACGAGGGCACCGACTTGGCCGGCCCCTTCGAGGCCCCGCCGGATCCTGCCGTCGGGCTGCGCGGCGCGCCGCCTCAAAAATACTTGCGCAGATCGGCGGCCGCCTGCTCGGGCGGCCGCTTGATGTTGAACGGCGCGACGAACCGGCCCTGCTTGTCCATCAGATAGACGATGGCCGTGTGGTCCATCGTGTAGTCGCCGTCCTCGAGCGGGATCTTCTTGTAGTAGACGCGGAATTTCTTCGCGACCGCGGCGATCTCCTCCGGCGTGCCGGTGAGGCCGCGGATGTGCGGGTCGAAGCTCGCGAGATAGGTCTTCAGAAGCTCGGGCGTGTCGCGCTCGGGATCGACCGAGACGAAGATCACCGCGGTGCGGTCGGCGTCGGGCCCGAGGGCGCGCAACACCTCGGAGGCCTCCCACAGCGAGGTCGGGCACACGTCTGGGCAGTGCGTGAAGCCGAAGAACATCAAATACGGCCGGCCGCGCAGCTGGTCGTCGGAGAACGGCGCGCCGTTCTGATCGGTCAGCCGGTACGACCCGCCGACCGCCGCGCCCGCCGTCCCCTCCGGCCCGCCGAGCCCGCGGGTCAGCAGCACCACCAGGCCGAGACAGACGACGAGGCCGAGGGCGAAGACGGCGGCCATCAGGGCGAAGCGGGAGCGGCGCGCGGACATCGGCATCATCCTCGTCGGGTGGCGAACGGCACGGACGCCGGGGCGCGGTCAGAAGCAGCCGGCGATGCCGGCCGAGATCGCCTCGAAGAACACGGCCGTGCCGTAATGGGCCCACAGGGCGACCGCGAGCCCGACCAGCAGCACGGCGCAGCCGAGCGCCACCGCGACGATCGTGCGCTGGACGACGAGGGCGCGGCTGGTGACGTCGGACCTCGACACGTGTGACATCCCGGTTTCGGCGGCTCGCTCGGGCGCGGCCGAAGCCTGCAGGGGACACCGGCCGCCTCTTTCGGAGATAGGCCCGCGAGAGCGGCCCGGCAACCCCGGCCAGGGACGCCGGGCGGCGGCCGATCGCCGCCGGCACCGACCACGCGACGAATCGAGGACGGGAGAGAGCCCGGTCAGGGCACCCGAAGGTCGGTCGCCTCGGGGGCGGCGGCGAGCGTCGCGCGGCGGGTCGCCGCCTCGGTCACGGCGTCGGCGAGCAGCCGACCGAAGCAGCCATAGCCCCAATCGTTCATGTGGAGCCCGTCGGGCACGGTGAACGCCGAAAACGGCAGCCCGTCCTGCTCGTGCCAGCCCTGCATCACCGCGAAGCGCGGGAAGAGGTCGGCGTGACCCTCCTTGGCCATCTTGGCGAGCAGCGCGATCATCGCGTGCGCCGCGGGCTTCTCCAGCACCGCCGGCGCGTATTGCGGGTCGATCAGGATCACGTCGGCGCCGAGCGCGCGCATGCGGGCGATGCCGCCGGCGACCAGCGCCCGCACGGAGGCGAGCGAGTTGCCGCGCAGCAGCGCGTTGGTGCCGGTCTGCCACAGCACGAGATCGGGCTTCTCCGCCGCGACGCTCGCGTCGAAGCGGGCCAGCATGTCGACCACGGTCTCGCCGTTGACGCCCTGATTGACCACCCGCACGGTCTCACCGGGCAGGGTTTCGGCGAGCCGGGCGGCGAACCGTTGCGGATAGGCGGCAGCGGGCGAGCTGGCGCCGGCACCGGCGGTCGAGGAGGAGCCGAGCGCGACGATCGTCACCGGCTCGTGCCGGGCGAGGCGGGCGGCGACGCGCGGCAGCCGATCCGACAGGCGGGTGAGGGCCGGCTGCGCGCGGCAGGCGGGCTCGGCGGCGGCCGCCGGTCCGGAGCCGATCGGTGGGAGCACGGCGGCGAGCGCCAGAATGGACAACGGGAACGCGAAGCGCACGGCACCACGAAGACGCAGACGAAAACTCACTTCCGCACTCCCGACTGTCCGCCGCTGCGCGCCAGATCCGACGGGCGGGCGCCGTCCGGCGGCTTGCCGGCTCCCTCGGCCGCGGCGGCGGTCGCGAGGTCGGCGCCTTCGATCACCAGGCGGGCGAGCAGCCGCCCGATGCAGGCGTGCACGCTCGCCGCCATGTCGATCTTGTTGGTGGCGGCGGAGAGGTCGAACACGCCGGATTCGTGCCAGCCCTTCATCACCGCGAAACGGTCGAACGAGTTCACCGAGCGCTGCAGGGCGACGAACCGCATGCGATCGAGATAGCCGTCGAGCGCGATCATCGACTCGGTGCGCGGGCTGAACTGCATATTCATCAAGACGACGTCCACACCCGCGGCCTGCAGCCTCTCGACGCCGCGGTCGAGCGCCGTGCCGAACTCCTCCGGGTCGATGCCGCGGATGGCGTCGACCGTGCCGGTCTGCCACACGACCAGCGTGGGCTTCGCACCGGCCAGCACCTCGCCGATCCTAGCCTCCATCTCGGCCGCGCTCTGCCGGGATTTGGCGTACGGAACGACACGGACCGCGACGCCCGGCCGCTGCGCCGACAGCGCCGCCTCGAACCGTCCGGGATAGCCGCGCGCCATGCCGGTCGGCCCGACCAGCGCCGAGGAGGCGCTGCCGAGCACGGCGACGTCGAGTTTTTTGGCGGCGATCGCGGCGGCGACGTGCGGCATCGGGAAGGCGGCCTGCACCACCCCGTCCGGCACCTCGCAGGGCAGATCGTCGGCGGCGACGGCCGTGCCCACCGGCGACGACGCCAGCAACATCGCGAGCGCGAGCATCAGGCTCGTCGCGAACGGCACGGCACGCATCATGGCGGACTCCCGGCCGGATCGGTGCGCGGCGGGGCGGAACGCGACCCGCGGCTGCGCCCCTCGATCGCCTTGTACCAAGCCATAAGCGCAGCGGCCGCAATCATAAGCACAATGCCCATGACGCTGACAACGATCTGAATCGGAATACCATCCGAGACTTCGACCATGACGAAATGGGCGGCGAACGCGAGAAACACGCCGAGGCAGAAGATCTCGAGCGAATGCTGCCCGCAAATGACGGCGGGCCGCAGCCAGGGCGAGCGCAGGCCCGGCCAGTCGGCCGGCACGAAGCGCACCGTCAGCACCGCCAGCGCGAAGAAGTGGGCGACCCGCAGCCCGTCGAGATTGGTCTTGTCGATCGGGTACATCCATTCGGCGATTTTGGTCGGAACGATCGGCGTCCAGGCCGGGACGTACCAGGTGAGCACCACCAGGAAGGCGGCGAGGAGATAGAGGACGGCCAGCACGACCGCGGTGCGCGAGCGCACGAACGGCCCGATCCGCTCGGCGCCGCCGAGCGCGCACCACGCGCCGAAGCCGAACAGGAGCTGCCAGGCGAACGGATTGAACGCCCAGTGGCCGGACGGATAGGAGGGCAGGTTGATGTCGAGCTCGAGCGCCGCGGCATAGAGGCCGACGGTGCCGACGAGCGCCAGCGTCGGCCGGCGCAGCAGGAGCCAGACGAACGGCGGAAACGCCGCGAGCAGCGTGATGTAGAGCGGCAGCACGTCCATGTTGGCCGGCTTGAACTTCAGAAGAAGCGCCTGGATCAGCGTGACGTCCGGCTGCCGCAGGAAGTCGAACACGCCCATCTCCTCGGCATAGAGCGGGTTCTCGAACGAGCGGGAGACGTAGGCGATCTCCGCCATGTAGATGCAGAACAGGAAGATGTGGGCGACGTAGACCTGCCAGGCGCGACGCAGGATGCGTGCGCCGGCCACCACGAAGCCACGCTCGCGCATGGTGCGGCCATAGACATAGGCGGCGGTGTAGCCGGAGATGAAGACGAAGATCTCGGTGGCGTCGCTGAAGCCGAAATTGCGGATGGTGAGCCAGCTCACCACGTTCGAGGGAATGTGGTCGAGGAAGATCAGCCACAGCGCCAGCCCCCGAAACAGGTCGAGGCGCAGATCCCGTTCCCCCGCAGCGAGCGGCATGGTTTTCCTTTTCCCCGGCTCCGCCGCCGGCCATTTTTTCGGCTCCGGCGCCGGCGCCACGCCGGACGGAGCCCGTGGCGGCATCGGCGCCCTGCAAGAGAGCCAGCAGGCGTGCCCGGCACGGTCGTTGCTTCGTGGTGGCGCGCCGCATCCTCGTCACGATCGCGGCGAAATTGGCACCGAGCCGGCGCAAGCCGGCGCGCTCTGCATCTCCCTTCGCGCCGCCCCGCCGGGGTGGCGTCCGCCCCCGACGAGGTTGCCCTTCATGTTCGTTGCACGGACCCGCGAGATCGAGGTGGAGGTGGCTCCCCGCTTCCTGCCCGAGCGCTCCTCGACCGACGAGCGCACCTGGTTCTGGACCTACACGATCCGGATCACCAATCACGGCGAGGAGACCGTCCGGCTGGAGACCCGCCACTGGCGGATCACCGACGCGCTCGGCCGGCGGCAGGAGGTGAGCGGGGCCGGCGTGGTCGGCGAGCAGCCGGTGCTGCCGCCGGGCGGCACCTACGAATACACCAGCGGAGTGCCGCTGCCGACGCCGTCCGGCTTCATGGTGGGCACCTACGGGATGCTGTCGCAGACCGGCGAGCGGTTCGAGATCGACATCCCCGCCTTCGCGCTCGACCTGCCGCACGAGCGCACGGTGAATTGACAGCGACCGGCGCGGGGGGCGCCCCCCGTCGTTCGGGAGGCGACCGACCACCGTCGCCGTCGTAAAAGAGAAAACGGCCGGCCCCGGATGATCTCCGAAGCCGGCCGTACAACACGGAGCGAGGTGACGAAAATCAGCGCGGCAGCGCCGATTCGCCCATCAAGAACTCGTCGACGGCGCGGGCCGCCTGCCGGCCCTCGCGGATCGCCCACACCACGAGCGACTGGCCGCGGCGCATGTCGCCGGCGGCGAAAACCTTGTCGATCGAGGTCTTGTAGTCGTCGACGCCGGCCTTGACGTTGCCGCGCGGGTCGAGCGTCACGCCGAGCGCGGCGAGCATGCCCTCGTGCACCGGATGGACGAAGCCCATCGCCAGCAGCACCAGCTCGGCCTTCAGCTCGAAGCCGGAGCCTGGGACCGGCTTCATCTTGTCGTCGACCCGCACGCAATGCAGCGTCGTCACCTTGCCGTTCTCGCCGGTGAACTTTTCCGTCAGCACCGAGAACTCGCGGGTGGCGCCCTCGAGGTGCGAGGAGGAGGTGCGCAGCTTGAGCGGCCAGTTCGGCCACGTGGTCAGCTTGTCGGCCTTTTCCGGCGGCCGCGGCAGAATCTCGAGCTGGACGATCGAGGCGGCGCCCTGGCGGGCCGAGGTGCCGATGCAGTCGGAGCCGGTGTCGCCGCCGCCGATCACCACCACGTGCTTGCCGGTGGCGAGAATCGGCTCGGCCTGGAACGACTCCTGGCTGTTGCGGCGGTTCTGCTGCGGCAGAAAATCCATCGCGAAATGGATGCCGTCGAGCTCGCGGCCGGGGATCGGCAGGTCGCGCGGCTTCTCCGAGCCGCCGGCCAGCACCACCGCGTCGTGGCCGTCGAGCAGCGCCTTGGCGTCGATCGTCACGCCGACATGGGCGCCGTAATGGAAGGTGACGCCCTCGCCCTCCATCTGCGCGACCCGGCGGTCGATCAGATGCTTCTCCATCTTGAAGTCGGGAATGCCGTAGCGCAGCAGGCCGCCGGCCTTGGCGTTCTTCTCGAACAGATGGACCTCGTGGCCGGCGCGGGCGAGCTGCTGGGCGCAGGCGAGGCCGGCGGGGCCGGAGCCGACCACCGCGACCTTGCGGCCGGTCTTCCGCGCCGGCGGCTCGGGCTTCAGCCAGCCTTCGGCGAAGGCGCGGTCGGCGATCGCGCACTCGATCGTCTTGATGGTGACCGGCGTGTCCTCGAGATTGAGGGTGCAGGCTTCCTCGCACGGCGCCGGACAAACCCTTCCGGTGAACTCCGGAAAGTTGTTGGTCGAGTGCAGGTTCTGCGCCGCCGTCTTCCAGTCGTCGAGATAGACGAGGTCGTTCCAGTCGGGGATCTGGTTGTTCACCGGACAGCCGGTGTGACAATACGGAATCCCGCAATTCATGCAGCGCGCGGCCTGCTGGCGGAGAATGTCCTCCGGCAGCGGGATCATGAACTCGTGATAATCGCGGAGGCGCTCTTCGACCGGCGCGTACTTGCGGTCGGTGCGCTCGAATTCCAGGAACCCTGTGACCTTACCCATCGTCGTTCTCAGCCCTTGCCGCCGACCAGGTCCTCGCGGCCGGTCGCGCCCCCGTCGCATGTCCGGGGCTTCTTGTCTCCCGTCCGTCCGACTGTCCGTCGCCGGTCCGGCCGCCTGGCGAGGCGGCATCACGGACCGGCGCAGGAACGATCACCCGGCGCGCGTCACTCCGCCGCCTGCATGGCGGCCTGCTTTTCCTTCGCGAGCTCGGCGAGCGCGCGCTTGTACTCGACCGGCATGACCTTGCGGAACTTCGGCAGATAGCTCGACCAGTCGTCGAGGATCTGCTGGGCCCGGCGCGAGCCCGCGAAGCGGGCGTGGCGCGAGATCAGGAGATGCAGGCGCTCGCAGTCGTACCGGGTCATGTCCTGGCGGACCTCCACCCGGCCGGCGCTCTCGAGGTCGCGAACGTGGTGATAGGCGGCGGCGTTGACCGCCTCCTCCGCCGGCAAGGGCTCGAGCTCGACCATCGCCATGTTGCAGCGGCTCGGGAAGCTGCCGTCCTCGTCCAGCACATAGGCGATGCCGCCCGACATGCCGGCCGCGAAGTTGCGCCCGGTCGGGCCGAGCACCACCACCACGCCGCCCGTCATGTACTCGCAGCAGTGATCGCCGGCACCCTCGACCACCGCGGTGGCGCCCGAGTTGCGCACCGCGAAGCGCTCGCCGGCGACGCCGCGGAAGTAGCACTCGCCGGAGATCGCGCCGTACAGCACGGTGTTGCCGACGATGATCGACTCCTCCGGCACGATGCCGGAATTGCTCTGCGGCTTGACGACGATGCGGCCGCCCGACAAGCCCTTGCCGACATAGTCGTTGCCGTCGCCCTCGAGCTCGAGGGTGACGCCGTGCGCGAGCCAGGCGCCGAAGCTCTGGCCGGCGGTGCCGGAGAGGCGGATGTGCACGGTGTCGTCCGGCAGGCCGGCATGGCCGTAGCGGCGGGCGACCTCGCCCGACAGCATGGCGCCGACCGTGCGGTCGGTGTTGTGCACCTCGGAGACGATCCGCACCGGGGCGCCGCGGTCGAGCGCCGGCTGTGCCTCGGCGATCAGCTTGCGGTCGAGCACCAGGTCGAGCTTGTGGTCCTGCACCTCGGACTTGAAGATGTGCACCCCGGCCGGCGCCTCCGGCTTCATGAACAGGCGCGAGAAGTCGAGGCCCTTGGCCTTCCAGTGCTCGATCATGCGGCGCTGGTCGAGCATCTGCATCTGGCCGATCATCTCGTCGAAGCGGCGGAAGCCCATCTCGGCCATCAGCTCGCGGACTTCCTCGGCGACGAAGAAGAAGTAGTTGATGACGTGCTCGGGGGCGCCCTTGAAGCGGGCCCGCAACACCGGGTCCTGGGTGGCGACGCCGACCGGGCAGGTGTTGAGATGGCACTTGCGCATCATGATGCAGCCGGCGGCGATCAGCGGCGCGGTGGCGAAGCCGAACTCGTCGGCACCGAGCAGCGCGCCGATCACGACGTCGCGCCCGGTGCGCAAGCCACCGTCGACCTGCACGGCGATGCGGCCGCGCAGGCGGTTGGCGACCAGCGTCTGGTGGGTCTCGGCCAGGCCGATCTCCCAAGGCGAGCCCGCGTGCTTGATCGAGGTGAGCGGCGAGGCGCCGGTGCCGCCCTCGTAGCCGGAGATCGTCACGTGATCGGCGCGCGCCTTGGAGACGCCGGCCGCGACCGTGCCGACGCCGACCTCGGAGACCAGCTTCACCGAGACGTCACCGTTCGGGTTCACGTTCTTCAGATCGAAGATCAGCTGGGCCAAGTCCTCGATCGAGTAGATGTCGTGATGCGGCGGCGGCGAGATCAGGCCGACACCGGGCGTCGAGTGGCGCACCCGGGCGATCACCTTGTCGACCTTGTGGCCGGGCAGCTGGCCGCCCTCGCCGGGCTTGGCGCCCTGCGCCATCTTGATCTGCATCATGTCGGAGTTGACGAGATACTCGGTCGTCACCCCGAAGCGGCCGGACGCCACCTGCTTGATGGCGGAGCGCATCGAGTCGCCGTTCGGCAGCGGCTTGAAGCGATCGGGCTCCTCGCCGCCCTCGCCGGTGTTCGACTTGCCGCCGATCCGGTTCATGGCGATCGCGAGCGTGGTGTGCGCCTCGCGCGAGATCGAGCCGTACGACATCGCGCCGGTGGCGAAGCGCCGGACGATCGCGGCCGCCGGCTCCACCTCGTCGAGCGGCACCTTGGTGCGCCCGGCCTGCTCGGCCGACTTGATGCGGAACAGGCCGCGGATGGTGAGCAGCTTCTCGGACTGCTCGTTCACCATCGCCGCGAAGGCGCGGTAGCGGTCGTAGGAGTTGCCACGCACGGCGTGCTGCAGCGTGGCGACCGTCGCCGAGGTCCAGACGTGCTCCTCGCCGCGCTGGCGCCAAGCGTACTCGCCGCCGACGTCGAGGGCGTTGCGATAGATCGGCGCGTCGCCGAAGGCGTCGCGATGGCGAGCCACCGTCTCCTCGGCGATCTCGTCGAGGCCGGCGCCCTCGATGCGGGTCGCGGTGCCGGTGAAGTAGTCGTGGACGAACTCGGAGGAGAGGCCGACCGCGTCGAAGATCTGGGCGCCGCAATAGGACTGGTAGGTGGAGATGCCCATCTTGGACATCACCTTCTTGATCCCCTTGCCGACCGACTTGACGTAGCGCTTCACCACCTCCTTCTCGTCCGGCTTCGAGGGCAGCTCGCCGCGGATCGACAGCAGCGTCTCGAAGGCGAGATAGGGGTTGATCGCCTCGGCGCCGTAGCCGGCGAGGCAGGCGAAGTGGTGCACCTCGCGCGGCTCGCCGGACTCGACGACGAGACCGACCGAGGTGCGCAGGCCCTCGCGGATCAGGTGGTGATGCACCGCCGCGCAGGCGAGCAGCGACGGGATCGGGATGCGATCGGCCGACACCGCGCGATCCGACAGGATGACGATGTTGAAGCCGTCCAGCACCGCCTGCTCGGCCTTGGCGCACAGCTCGCGGATCGCCGGGCGCAGCCCGTCGGCGCCGTCCGCCGCCGGCCAGGTGACGTCGAGCGTGATCGAGCGGAACTGCGAGCCGTCCATGTCGGCGATCGAGCGGATCTTCTCGAGGTCCTGGTTGGAGAGGATCGGCTGGCGCGCCTCGAGGCGCATGGTCTTGGACAGCCCCTCGAGGTCGAACAGGTTCGGCCGCGGCCCGATGATCGAGACGAGGCTCATGACGATGTCCTCGCGGATCGGATCGATCGGCGGGTTCGTCACCTGCGCGAAGTTCTGCTTGAAGTAGGTGAACAGGAGCTTGGGCCGCCGCGACAGCGCCGAGATCGGCGTGTCGTTGCCCATCGAGCCGATCGCCTCCTCGCCGGTGGCGCCCATCGGCGCCATCAGGATGCGCAGATCCTCCTGGCTGTAGCCGAACGCCTGCTGGCGATCGAGCAGCCCCGAGGCCGGAAACACCGGGCAGCTCTTGGCCGGCGGCAGATCCTCGAGCACCAGCTGGGTGCGCGACAGCCACTCGTGATAGGGGTGCTTCTGGGCGAGCGTCGCCTTGATCTCGTCGTCCGGGATCAGGCGGCCCTGGGCGAGGTCGACCAGCAGCATCTTGCCGGGCTGCAGGCGCCACTTGCAGACGATGTCCTTCTCCGGGATGTTCAACACGCCCATCTCGGAGGCCATCAGGATGCGGTCGTCACGGGTGACGAGATAGCGCGCCGGCCGCAGGCCGTTGCGGTCGAGCGTCGCGCCGATCTGGCGGCCGTCGGTGAAGGCGATCGCCGCCGGGCCGTCCCACGGCTCCATCAGGGCTGCGTGGTACTCGTAGAAGGCGCGGCGATGCGCGTCCATCAGCGGGTTGCCGGCCCACGCCTCGGGAATCATCATCATCACGGCGTGGGCGAGCGAGTAGCCGCCCTGCACCAGGAACTCGAGCGCATTGTCGAAGCAGGCGGTGTCGGACTGGCCCTCGTAGGAGATCGGCCACAGCCGCTCGATGTCGTCGCCGTACTTGGGCGAGCGCGCCGAGTGCTGGCGGGCGGCCATCCAGTTGACGTTGCCGCGCAGCGTGTTGATCTCGCCGTTGTGGGCGACGTAGCGGTACGGGTGCGCCAGCGACCAGGTCGGGAAGGTGTTGGTCGAGAAGCGTTGGTGGACCAGCGCGAGGGCGCTCTCGAAGTCGGGATCCGACAGGTCGGGATAGTACTTGCCGAGCTGGTCGGCGAGGAACATGCCCTTGTAGATCACCGTGCGGCAGGAGAACGACACCGGATAGTACATCGCGGTGTCGCGGCCGCGCCGCTCGTACAATGCGCGCGAAATGGTCTTGCGCAGGATGTAGAGCCGGCGCTCGAACTCGTCCTCGGAATAGTGCCGCTCGCCTTGGCCGATGAAGATCTGGCGATGGAACGGCTCGGTCGGCTTGACCGACTCGCCGAGGCTCGCGTCGTCGGTCGGCACGTCGCGGAAGCCGAGCACCACCATGCTTTCGCGCGCGGCGTTGGCGCGGAACAGCTCCATGATCTCCGCACGCCGCTCCTCGTCGTGCGGCAGGAAGACCTGGGCGACGGCGTAGCGGCCGGGCGCCGGCAGGCGGAAGCCGAGCTCCTCCGTCTTCTTGGCGAAGAACGCGTGCGGCATCTGCACCAGAATGCCGGCGCCGTCGCCGGCGCGCGGATCGGCGCCGACCGCGCCGCGGTGCTCGAGGTTGCACAGGATCGCCAGCGCGTCCTCGACGATCTTGTGCGACTTGCGCCCCTTGATGTCGGCGATGAAGCCGACGCCGCAGGAATCTTTCTCCAGCGCGGGATCGTAGAGCCCACGCGCACGCGCCGCCGCATCCGTCGTCACCGGGGTCGCGACCTCGGCCGTGGCCGGCCGGGCGGCCCGAAGGTGATCGTGGCTGAAGCCGGATCCGTTCGCGCTCATGTGCAAACCTTTCGTCTGCCCGCAGACGCGGGCGTGCCCGTTGCGCTCGCAGCCCCGGAAAAAGGCTACGGCACGAACGGGCTCGTTATCGCCGGCCAGGCGCCGTGCCGGGTCGTGTGGAGCTTTTCCCGCCGGCTCCGGGACCCCCCTGGGCCTCCGGCGCGCCGGCCACGATCTCGGCCGATGACGTCAGAACCAATTCTGCAAACTGGGACAGTATTGCTGTCCTAAATTTAGAATGCCAAACTCTTGCCATCCATTCAAGGCACCGGCACTCGGATTCGCCGAGTTTGCCCGAAATCCTCGCAAATTGCCAGTTGTGCGCGACCCCGGGAGGGTGCGCCGGGCCGAGGAACCGGCTCGGTTTTCCGTGTCGCGGCGCCTCGGTGCGGTCCCGGCGCCGGCGCCGGCCGCACCCCTGCCCTGTCCGATCGACGGAGCTCGGTGCGGACGACCGCCTCTCGACACGAAGAAAGCGCCCCGTGGGGCGCTTCCGTATCGTCGTCTCCTGCCGGTTTCTCTGCCGGTCGCGTGGTCCCGGTGGTCCGGGACCCGGCCTCGTGGTTCGGTCGCCGGGTCGGCGCGCCCGGTGGCGCGCCGCATCCCGCGGGGCGGCGTCACGCCGCCTTGGTGTCCAACACCTTCGGGCCGGCCGCGCCGCCCACGCCGTTGATGGCGATCTGGCGCGGCTTCATCTTCTCGGGGATTTCGCGCACGAGATCGATGTGGAGCAGGCCGTTCTCCAGGCTGGCGCCCCGCACCTCGACGAAGTCGGCGAGCTGGAAGACGCGCTCGAAGGCGCGCGCGGCGATGCCCTGATAGAGCACCTCGCCCCGCTTCTCGTCCTCGGCCTTGGGCGCCTGCTTGTCGCCCCGCACGGTCAGCGTGTTCTCCTTGGCCTCGATCGACAGATCGTCGGCCGCGAAGCCCGCGACGGCCAGGGTGATGCGGTAGGCGTTCTCGCCGGTCCGCTCGATATTGTAGGGCGGGTAGGACGAGCCCTGGGCGCCGTCGAAGCCGCCGACCTGGTCGAGCATCGAAAAGAGCCGGTCGAAGCCGACGGTGGAGCGATAGAGGGGGGTGAGATCGAACGTGGTGCGCATGACATCCTCCGTAAAGCGATGAGCGACTGAGCTGTGTTCCGAAGCCGATCCGCCCGCCTCGGGCCGGACCGTTCGTGCGCCGCCGACTGGCCGGCGCACCGTTCGATATGGGAGGGGCGCGCGCCACTTCAAGACCCTCTCGGGGTCCTCTCCGGGGGCGTTTCGAGAGCCTTTCGAGACGGTCGCGCGACGCCCCGCCAAACCCTCGGAATCGCCCGAGAACCGATCGATCCGGTTGAGCGGGGCGGCCGGGCTGCTATAAGCCGCCATCCTCCCGCGGCGCGAAGGCCCTCCGATGAAGCTCGTGTCGATTCCCGCCAATCCGGCGCCTCCCGAGGCGTCGTGCGGCGCGCTGAAGACGCCCGACGGGGTGACGCTGCGCGTGGCGCGCTGGGCGCCGCCGCCCGGCCGCAAGGGCACGGTGTGCCTGTTCCAGGACCGCGGCGACTTCATCGAAAAACATTTCGAGCTGGTGGCCGACCTGCGCCGCCGCGGCTTCGCCGTCGCCACCATCGATTTTCGCGGCCAGGGGCTGTCGCAGCGGCGCCTGCGCGACCCGCGCAAGGGCCATGTGCGGCGCTTCTCGGACTACCTGACCGACCTGGAAACCTTCGTGAAGGAGGTTCTGCTGCCGGACTGCCCGCCGCCCTATTTCGCGCTCGGCCTCGGCATGGGCGGCACGGTGCTGATCGAGTCGGCCGCGCGCGGCCATCGCTGGTTCGACCGGGTGGTGGCGACGGCGCCGCTGATCGACCTCGCCCACCGGCCGCTGCGCGGCGCCGGCGGCACGATCCTGCGGGCGATGCGGCTCGCCGGGCTCGGCGGGCGTTACGTGCCGGGCGGTGGCGGAGAACCGCTCGCCGCCGCGCCGTTCGCCGACAACCCGCTGACCTCGGACGCGGTGCGGTTCGCCCGCACCGCCGCGGTGCTGGCGGAGGAGCCGGCGCTCGGGGTCGGCGCGCCGACGGTGGCCTGGGCCGACAGCGCGTTTCGCACGATGGCGGCGATGCGCGCGCCCTCCTACGCCGCGCGGCTGCGCCAGCCGATGCTGTTGATCGCCGCCGGCGCCGACACGATCGCCTCGACCGCGGCGATCGAAACCTTCGGCATCGGCCTGCGGGCCGGCTCGCATCTGATCGTGCCGGGGGCCCGCCACGACCTGCCGATGGAGCAGGACCGTTTTCGCGAGCTGTTTCTCGCCGCCTTCGACGCCTTCGTGCCGGGCACGCCGCTCTACAAGTGAGTTTTTGGCCCGGACGGGCCGACGAGTCGGTCGCGCCGACTGGTCGGCGGCGGGCGAGCCCGTCAGCCCGCCAAAAGCATCTCGCGGGCGGCGGCGTGGACGCGGCGGTCGCCGGCGGCGACGATGCGGCCGCCCTTCTCCGGGCTCTCGCCCTCCCAGGTGGTGACGATGCCGCCGGCCCCGGTGACGATCGGCACCAGCGCCGAGATGTCGTAGGGCTTCAGCTCGGTCTCGACGACCAGATCGATGTGGCCCGAGGCCAGCATGCAGTAGGCGTAGCAGTCGCCGCCGTAGCGCGACAGCTTGACCTTCTCCTCGACCCGGCCGAACGCCGCCCGGTCGGCCTCGTTCATCAGCCGCGGATTGGTGGTGAACATCACCGCCCGGTCGAGCGAGGGGCACGGCCGCACCATCATCGCCCGGTCGCCGCGCGGGCCGCGGTAGCGCGCCGCCTTGCCGTCGCCGGAGAAGCGCTCGGCGAAGAACGGCTGATGCATCAGCCCGAACACCGGCCGGCCGCCGCGGGTGAGCGCGATCAACGTGCCCCAGGCCGGCATGCCGGCGATGAACGACTTCGTGCCGTCGATCGGATCGAGCACCCAGACGTACTCGGCATCGGGACGGTCGGAGCCGAACTCCTCGCCGACGATGCCGTGGCCGGGAAAGGTGTCGCGGATCAGCGCGCGCATGGCCAGCTCGGCGGCGCGGTCGGCCGCCGTCACCGGGTCGAAGCCGCCGCTGCCGCCCTTGTCGTCGACCGACAGCGCGGTGCGGAAGAACGGCAGAATGGCGTCCCCCGACACGGTCGCCAGCCGGTCGATGAAGGCCGCGAAATCGATCGCAGTCATGATTGAGGATCCTGCACGGGACCGGGGCGTTCCGGCCGCCGGCATGAAATGGGCTTCGTGGTCGAACATGAACGGTGTCGTCGGCGGGTCGCGCACCGGCGCGCCGGTGCGCCGCCGGCCGGGACGGCGACCCGCCGCCGGTGCCGGCCCCCTGGCATATGAGACGGCGGGCGGCCGGGCAAGGCGGCCGGCGATGCGGAGGGATGCGCCGCCGGGTCGCGACGGGTCGGTGCGCTCGATTCGGCGTGCCTGCGGTAGGCCGTGCGGCACCGCACGCGGCTGTCCAGGAACGAAATGCCCATCGAGGGAGCGGCGTTCTGTCGCAGACCGCAAATTGTGCAAAGTCGCACAGCCGACTCTCGCAACGCCCGCAAAAGTCTGCATACAGCGTGGTTTTCGCTGAACAATCGGCAGGCGCTACGCGGCAGAACCCGTCCCGCTGGCCAAGCGCACCCCCTACGAACGTCTATGTCCGGGAAGCAACGCCGGCTGCGGAAACCGCCGGCAGCAGGCCAGCCATGTTTCCACCCGGCTTGCATTCGGTGCGCTGCGATGACATATTTCGGCAGTGCGGTAACGCGTTGTCGCGTGTTACCGCCGCCCTCCTTGGGCGTTTCCTCCCTAGACTTGGGCCGCTAGCATCCGCTGGCGGCCTCTTTTTTTGTGCCTGGTCTTTCCTCGATCGTGCCGATTGCTTGGGTCTCGGGGGCGGGGGCCGAAGCGGTATTTTCGGATGGACGAGCAAAGAGCGTTATGATTGATCAAGTTCTACCACATCCATCACGAGTGGCAATTATTAGATGAGCCCCAAGTCATAAATATACCGGGCCCTGGCATCATATACGACGGTGGTCCTGCCTGCCCGAAGACGTGGCATCGACCTAGACTGCCGCATTCTTGACCAGAATTTCCCCCGACTCCGGCTCATTCCGCCGCCATGCGATAGGGACGCAAATCTTCGTCGGGGATCGCCGCCAGCCGATCGGCCAACACGCCGAGGTCGGCCGCCACCCTCTGGAAATTCGGTCCGCGCACCTGGCGCCGCTCGTCCATGTAGAGGGCGCGGTTGAGCTCGAGCTGAAGGGCGTGCAGGCCGTTCGCCGGATTGCCGTAGTGCTCGGTGATGAAGCCGCCGGCATAGGGCTTGTTGCGGGTGACGCTCCAGCCGAGCCCGCGCAGGGTCTGCTCCACCACCTCGGTGACGACCGGGAAGCAGCTGGTGCCGTAGCGGTCGCCCAGCACCGCGTCGGCGCGCGGCCGGTCGTCGCGTGGGCCGGCGCTCGACGGCATCGAGTGGCAGTCGACCAGCACCGCATGACCGTAATCGGAGTGCAGGCCGGCGAGCAGGCGGCGCAGCGCCCGGTGATAGGGCTTGTAGAGCGTCTCGATCCGGGTCATCGCCTCGTCGACCGGGATGCGGTGCTCGTAGATCTCCTGCGCGTCGCCGACCACCCGGGCGATGGTGCCGAGCCCGCCGGCGACCCGCATCGAGCGGGTATTGGCGAACGACGGTAGCCGCCCCTCGAACATCCGCGGGTCGAGCTCGTAGGGCTCGCGGTTGACGTCGACGTAGCAGCGCGGAAAATGCGCCCGGACCAACGGATGGCCGCGCTCGACCACGCCGGCGAACAGCTCGTCGACGAACGCATCCTCCGAGCGCCGCAGGGTGGCGAGGTCGAGCCGGGTCGCGTCGAGGAAGGTTTTGGGATAGACGGCGCCGCTGTGCGGCGAGCTGAACAGCACCGGCGCACGCAGCACCGGCGGCTCCAGGACGTCGAACGGCGGGTCGAACTCGTCGCGCGGCGCGGGCAGCGGGTCGAACGGCGTGTCGGACAGCGGATCGGACATGGGACTCCAGGCTCTCGCCGGCGGCGAGCGGTGGCGGCGCGGCACGCCGCGAGGGGGTCGGCCGCGCCCGCGAGCGTCGGTCCGTCGTCATAGTCGGACATGTCCGGCCGTCTGCCAAGATCGTCGGCGGCTTCACTTCGTGTTTACCAAGACTCCGGCTTATGGAATCCTGACCCGTGAGCATGTGGCACGGGACGATTCCGAAACGGGCGATGGCCCGGGTGGGCGGCTATGTTCAGAATCCTCTTGGCAGAAGACGACAACGACATGCGGCGCTTTCTGGTGAAGGCGCTGCAGACGGCGGGCTACGACGTCATCTCCTACGACAACGGCCTGTCGGCCTATCACCGTCTGCGGGAGGAGCCGTTCCAGCTCCTGCTGACCGACATCGTGATGCCGGAGATGGACGGCATCGAGCTGGCCCGCCGGGCCTCCGAGCTCGATCCCGACATCAAGATCATGTTCATCACGGGGTTCGCCGCGGTCGCCCTCAATCCCGATTCGCAGGCGCCCAAGCACGCCAAGGTCCTGTCGAAGCCGTTCCACCTGCGCGAGCTGGTGAGCGAGGTGCAGAAGATGCTGGCCGCCTGAGCGGATCGGCAACGTCCTCGCATCTCCTTGCGTCGTCTCGTTTTCCCTGCGGCCGTCCGCCCGCGGACGGCACTCGTGCGGCCGCCGGAGCACGGGCCGGACCCGGCTCGGACACGGCTCGAACACGGCTTGGACATCATCCGGAAATTACCCGCTCGCACCCGCTTGCCCCGGCCCGAGCGACCCGATATAGGAACCGTCACCGTCGTGTCGTCGCGCAAGCGAGCCGGCACGAGACGGACGGGCGCGTAGCTCAGCGGAAGAGCACTACCTTGACATGGTAGGGGTCACAGGTTCGATCCCTGTCGCGCCCACCATCCCGGCAAGTCTTCGAAAATACGTGAGTTTTACGGAGCGGATCGGCCGGGCCGGTCAGCCGCCGGTGACGCTCATGTGGCGGGCGAGCGCCGGATGACCGGCAGACCCCGCGCCCGCAGTGCCCAGCGCGAAATCGTGGCCGGTCGGCTTGCGCAGCACCGCCGCGCGAATCGCCCCGCACAGCGCCTCGTCACTCTCGGAGCCGCGCAGCAGCGGCGCCAGCTCGACCGCGCTCTCCCGCCCGAGGCACAGATAGAGCCGGCCCGTGCAGGTCAGCCGCACGCGATTGCAGGTTCTGCAGAAATCGTGCGAGCGCGGCGCGATGAAGCCGAGCCGGCCGCCGGTCTCGGCGACCCGCACCCAGCGCGCCGGCCCGCCGGTGGTGTAGGGGATGTCGGTCAGGCCGAAGCGCGCTGCGAGCCGTGCCCGCACCAGCGAGAGCGGCACCAACCGGTCGCCGCCCCACGGGTCGACCTCGCCGAGCGGCATCACCTCGATCAGCACGAGGTCCATCCCCTGCCCGTGTGCCCAGCCGAGGAGATCGGCGATCTCGTCCTCGTTGATGCCGGCGAGCACCACCGTGTTGATCTTCACCGTGAGCCCGGCGCGCCGGGCGGCGGCGATGCCGGCCAGCACGTCGGACAGCTCGCCGCGCCGGGTGACGCTGCGAAACACCTCGGGTCGCAGCGTGTCGAGCGAGACATTGACCCGGCGGACGCCGCACGCGGCGAGCGCGGCGGCGTGACGGGCGAGGTTGGCGCCGTTGGTGGTGAGGGTCAGCTCGTCGAGCGCACCGCTCGCGAGGTGGCCGCCGAGCGAGCGAATCAAGTCGCCGACGCCGCGGCGGACCAGCGGCTCGCCGCCGGTGAGCCGCAGCTTGCGCACGCCGAGCCGCACGAACACCGCGCACAGTCGGTCGAGCTCCTCGAGCCCGAGCACCTCGGCCCGCGGCGCGAAGCGCATGTGCTCGGCCATGCAGTAGCGGCAGCGGAAGTCGCAGCGATCGGTCACCGAGACCCGCAGATAGGTGATGTCGCGGCCGCAGGCGTCCAGCATCGGGGTGTCTCCGGAAGGTCGTGAGGGCTCCGCCCGGTGGCCGGCGACCCGGGCGGGGAGGCCGGCGGGCCGGCCGGCAAAAGGGCGGGCAAAAGGGCGGGAGCCGTGGCACCGAGCATCGCCACCACCGGCCCGGCCCGGCCGATCTCGATCAGGTCGACGCAGCCCGGCGGCTGGGCGAGGCGAAACAGGTTGGCGAGCGGCATGCCGAGCAGGTCGCACAGGATCACCCGGTCGACCCCGGCATGGCCGGCGACCGCGACCGTCTTCTCGGGCGAGGCCAGGATGGCGCGCCAGCACGGCAGGACGCGCGCCGCGAGGTCGGCGAAGCTCTCGCCGCCCGGCGGGCGAAAGGTGTCGATCGCCTTTCCGCGCGCGGCGAAAACGGCCGGCTGCGACCGGGCGACCTCGCGGCGGGACAGATTTTCCCAATCACCCATGTCGATCTCGGCGAGCGCCGGGGCGACCCGCACCGGGACGCCGCGGCCGGCGGCGATCAGCGCCGCGGTGCGCCGCGAGCGGCGGAGCGGGCTGCACCACACGGCCTCGAGTGGCCAGACGGCCAGCATTTGCGCGAGCCGCGCGAGCCGCGCCTCGCCGGCCGCGCTCATCGCCACGTCGGTGCGGCCGAGAAAGCGGCTGCCGGCGTCGCCCTCCACCTCGCCGTGGCGGATCAGCAGGACGCGCTCGGTCATGCCGCCCTCCGCAACAATCGCCGCTTGCCGTCGTGGCGGACCGCATCGACCAGCGCGACGCGCAGGCCGAGCCGGCCGCGGGCGGCGGCCGCCCGCACCGCCGGGATCTCGTCGGCTGCGGCCCACACCGCGGCGCGCGTCGCGGCGGTCCGCCCGCCGGCCGGGGTGGCGACGAGAAGCTCGAGCACCGCCGGATCGCCGCCGACCAGGGTCGCGGAGAAGTCCGCCACCGACGGCAGCGCGAACAGCGCGTCGTCGAGCGTTTCGAGCGAGATCTCGCCGCCGCCCGGCAGCGGCACCGCCGCACCGATGCGGCCGGCAAAGCCGGTCAGCCGCCGCAGCACCGAGCCGCAGGCGCACGGGGTGTCGTCGAGCCGGGCGAGGTCGCCGGTGCGGTAGCGCAGCAGCGGCACTGCGCGCGGCTGCAGCGTGGTGACCACCACCTCGCCGCACGCGCCGGGCGGCAGCCGTGCCCCATTCGCCGGGTCGACGATCTCGACCAGGAGATCGGCCTCGCGCAGGTGGCAACCGGCATGCGCCGCACAGTCGACCGCGCCGCCATAGCCGGTCTCGGTCATGCCCCAGTGGTCGTGCACCGCGCAGCCCCAGATGCTTGCCAGCGCCCGCGCGACGGCCGGCGACAGGCGCTCGGAGCTGGCGAGCGCCGCCCGCAGCCGGATCGGCACGCCGCCGTCGGCGGCCTGCTCGCGGGCGACCGCCAGAAGCCGCACCGGCGGGCCGACGACCACCGCCGGCCGGGCGAGCCGGAGATGCTCGGCGGCCTCGGCGGCGGTCGCATCGGCCGGCACCAGCAACGACACCGCCCCGAGCCGGCCGAGCGCGCCGACCAGCGCATCGCCGACGCTGCCCGGCCGCTCGCCGGGAAACAGGATCGCCACCCGGTCGCCGGGGCGGGTGAACGTGCCCATGCCGTGGTGGAAGAAGTCGAGCGTCGCCTCCAGCTCGTCGGCGGAAAAGTGCAGCCGCTTGGGCGGCCCGCTGGTGCCGGACGTCTGCAGGGTGACGACGCGGGCGACCGCGCTCTGAGACAGGGCGACCAGCGGCGGATCGTTGCGCACGAGATCGGCCGGCCGGGTGAAGGGCAGCCGCGCGAGATCGTCGAAGGTGTCGATCGGCCCGTCCGGCCAGCCCGGCCGGGTGCGGTAGAACGGGCTCGTGCGCCGCGCCTCGGCGACCCGCTCGGCAAGGCGCGCGCGCTGCCAGGCGTCGACCGCCGGCCGGGAGAGCGGCAGAGCGAGGCCCATCCGCCGGGCGACCCAGCCATCGAGCGTCGCATCGAGGGGCGCATCGAGCGTCGCGGCCATCGTCACGCCTCCGCCGGAGCCGGGGCCGGCGCGGCGGCCTGATCCCGATAGAGCGAGCGGCCGTCGATCGCGGTGAGATTGAAGGCGCAGAACGGCACGAGCCGGGTGTCGGGCGCGACCACGTGGATGTGGCACTGGCGGACGCGGTCGAGGTCGAGCGTCCAGGCGTCCTGGAACGCCATGCCGGACAGGCTCAGCGTGTGCGACCGCGCGGCCAGGATCGCGTCGAACGCGTCGAGCCCGGCGGCCGGCGTGTCGACGGACGGCGACGGTGCCGCCCGCCATTGGCCGGCGACGTAGCGGCGCGCGCGGGCGACGTCGGGGCTCGGCGTCGAGGAGCCGCAGCAGGCACTCTTTGCCGCCTTCGCCACCGGCTCCACGGAGACCCCGCAGCAGGCGGCGGGCGCGTCGCGCTCGGCGCGCAGGCGGCCCGACGCGTCGACCCGGAAGCGGCCGGAGAACGAGCAGTACGGGTTCTCGACCGAGCCGGGCCGGAAGTCGTCGAACCGGATGGTGCCGGCGCCGTACGCCACCAGCCGCTCGACGATCTCGGGCAGCGTGATGCGGGCGTCCGCCGACGGCTCCGGACAGCGGCCGAAATAGGCGATCGGCTGGAAATGCACCGCCCGCACCTCCGGCAGATGCGCCACCGCGAAGTCGACGATCGCGCCGATCTCGCCGTCGTTGACGCCGGGCACCACGGTCGGCACCAGCACGACGCCGATCCCGGCATTGCCGCAGCTCGCCACCGCATGCTCCTTCAGCGCGGCGAGGCGCGCCCCGCGCAGCGCGCGGTGCACGGCGTCGGTCACGCCGTCGAACTGGAGAAACACGCAGTCGAGACCGGCCGCGGCCAAGGCCTCGACATAGGCCGGGTCGCGGGCGAGCCGGATGCCGTTGGTGTTGAGCTGGACGAACTCGAAGCCGCGCGCGTGCACGCGCCGCACGATCTCGGGGAGATCGTCGCGCACGGTCGGCTCGCCGCCCGAGAGCTGCACATGGACGCGGCCGCCGGTCGCTTCAAGCAGCGTGTCGAGCGAGCGGTCGATCTCGGCGAGGCTCGCGTCGCGCCCGTGCCGTCCCGCCGAGGCGAAGCAGACCGGGCAGGCGAGGTCGCAGCGCGAGGTCACCTCGAGCAGCACGCAGCAGCTCTGCTGGCGGTGATCGGGGCAGAGACCGCAATCGTGCGGACACCCCTTCGACACCGGCGTGGCGCACACCGGCGGCTGCGCAAAAGTGCGCGCCCCGGCGCCCCAGCGCACCCGGCTCGCCAGCCCCCGCCACACCGGCACCGAGAAGGTGCCGTGCGTCGGGCAGGTCTTGACGAGGTGAACGGCGTCGCCGATCGCGCGGCGGACCGCCGGAATGGTGGCGAGGCAGACCGGGCAAACGCTCTCGGTCGGCTCGTCGGGAAACCCGGGACACGAGCAGGTCATCGCGCGCTCCCGTGGCTCGGCCGGTGGACGAACGAGACCGGCGCGCTCGCGGGAAAACCGCGACGCCCGCCGCCGAGCCGCAGCACGACGGCATCGAGAATCGCCTCGGCGGTGGCGAGCCGCCGGCGGGCGGCGGCGAGCGCCTCGGGGTCGTCGCGGAAGCGGGCGAGCGCCGGCGCGAACCGCTCGGCGAGGCCGACCCGCCGCTCGCCGGTGACCAGCTTGTCGGCGAGATGGACCACCGCCGCCTCGTCCAGCGTCTCGCCGTCGAAGGCGATCTCCATGTGCCGGGCGACCACCCGCGCCACCTCGGGAAAACCGAACGCGCGCACCATCGCGGCGCCCACCTCGGCGTGGCGGCGGCGGCCCTTGGCGATGTCGTGGAGGAGCGCGCCCGCCCGCACCAGATCGACGTCGATCCGCACGCCGGCCGCGGCGAGCCGCTCGGCGAGGGTTTCCGCGAGCGCCGCGACCGCCCGGCCGTGCGCCCGCACGGTGTCGCCGGCGGCGGCCGCGTCGAGCATCGCGTCGCACTCCTCCGGGTCGGGCGCGCGGTGGCGGGCGAGCGCGGCGACGAGGCGGCGATAATCGGCCGGGTAGTCCATGTCGCGCAGGCAGCCGCGGTCGAACACCGCGACCTCGCGCACCGCCGCCGGGCGCGCCGCCTCGTGCGCCTCCAGGAGATCGCGCAGGCTGCCGCACGGATCACAGCGGCCGATCGTCTCGAACAGGCTCGCGCAGAGAAACGGCGGATGGCCGCGCACGCCGCGAAAGGTCGGATGGACGATCGCCGCGCCGGTGGCGGCCGCCGCGTCGAGCACCCGGCCGAGCGTCGCGGCGCGCAGAAGCGGAACGTCGACCGGCAGCATCAGGCAGCCGGCGACCTCGTGCGGCAGCGCGGCGATGCCGACCTGAACGCTCGAGAACATGCCGCGGTCGAGGTCCGGGTTGAGCACGGCGGCAACGCCGAGCCGCGCCACCGCCGCCCGCATGTCCTCGGCATTGTGGCCGACCACCACGCGGATCTGCGTGATGCCGGCGATCCGCAGACGGCCGACCACGTGGTCGAGCACGGTGGCGGCGCCGAACGGCAGCAGCGGCTTGAACGCCCCCATGCGGGTCGAGCGGCCGGCGGCGAGCACCACGGCGGCGATCTCGGGGCGGCCCGATTTCTCTCGCGAGCGGAATGCCATGCCCGTGCCCTCAGTGCGCCGGATCGGCAGACGGATCGACGGGATCGCCCGCCGCGGGACGCGGCGCGGCGAGATCGAAGCCGTGCTCGGTCAGGATCGCGGCGACCCGGGCCCAGGTGTCGAGGATCAGGCCGGGGCAGCGCTCCGCCTTCAAGACGGGGTCGAACTTCATGATGTCGGCGCAGTCGATGCCGCCGTAGCGTTCCTTCGCCATCGCCTGGAACCAGCCCGAGAACGCGTCGAGCGCGTCGGCGAAGCGCGGATCCTCGGCGGCGTCGCCCGGCCCGCGGCCGGCATGGAGGCCGATCACGCAGCAGCCGGCGGCGAGCGCGCCGCAATTGAAGCCCTGCCCCATGCCGACCGCGAGGCCGGACATCGCCCGCACCAGATCGGGGTCGTCGCGGCCCTGCGCCTCGAGCGCCAGCATCGCCAGGACATGGCTGCACTTGAAGCCGGCGAGCAGCAGCTCGGCGACGCGGAACGACACGTCGGTGTCCATCGTCAACTCCTCTTGCGGCGGACCGGCTCGCCGGCGACCGGCTTGCCGGCGACCGGCTTGCCGGCCAGCATCAGGTAGTAGCCGAGGGCGGCGCGCCGGCCGGTGAAGCGGCCGCGCCCGCACGCCTCGCCCCACAGCGGGTCGAGCGAGCCGTAGGCGAAGATGAAGCGCGCGACCCACTCCTTGAGGACCTCCGAGCGATCCTCGAACTGCAGCACCGTGAAACCGGCGGCGCAGACCTCGCGGTCGATCGTGCGCCAGCAGGCGACGCCGTCGCCGCGCTCCTCGCCCGGCTCGCCGGGAGCCGTGCGGCGATAGACGTCGCTCACCGCGAGGCGGCCGCCCGGCTTCAGCACCCGGCTCCATTCGGCGAGCGCGCGGCACCGCTCGCCGACCACCGACAGGCTGCACTCGGCGATCACGCCGTCGACGCTGCTCGCCCGCAGCGGCAGCAGCGCGCCGGAGCCGGCGACGAAGCGGGCGTCCGGGGCGCGCTCGCGGGCGACCCACAGCGCGGCGGCCGAGGTGTCGAGGCCGATCGCCCGCACCCCGCGCGACAGCAGCCGGCCGGTGCCGGCGCCCTGCCCGCAGCCGATGTCGAGCACCACGTCGCCGGGGCCGAAGCGGCCCCGCGCGATCAAAAGCTCGGTGAGCGCGACGCCGCCCGGCCGCAGCGGCGTGCCGTCGCTGTCGTGGACGAGACCGCTGCCGAACAGGCCGCGACAGAGCGCCGTCTCGGGCATCACTTGTCCTCCAGCGCCTGCTCGACCTTCAGCATCTTGCCGGAGGCGAGCTCCTCGGAGACGTAGACGAAGCCGCAGCCCGGACAGCGCGGCAGGTCGACCTCGAAGCGCTGGCCGAGATAGGAGCCGACCACCCGCCCGACCTCGAGCGGCCGGTCGCAGGCGACGCAGACGAGATCGCCGAGGGCGGGCGCGCTCACGATTTCGCCTCCACGGTCATGCGGTGCCCGTAGGCGCGGTGGACCACGACGCCGGCCGGCACCACGTCGTACTCGACCCAGCAGGTGAGGCTGCCGAGCCGCGCCGAGGCGACGGTGCGGCCGGTCGTGCGGTCCTTCAGCTTCGCCCCGCTCGCCTCCGCCTGCGCGACAACACGGGCGACGTCCTCCTCGAGGATCAGCTTGCGCTCCATGTCGGCGCGCACCGCGGGCTCGATGATCAGCGTGCATGCCGGTGCCGGATCGTCGGTCGTCGCGGCGGGCTCCTCCCCCCAAAGCTCGCGCGCCAGCCGGATGCGCAGCCGGCGCCGGTTGTCGCGCCGTCCGGAGAAGCCGGGGTCGGGTCGCGCCGCCGGATCGGCGTCGCCGCCGGCGTCGGGCGGTGGGAAGGCGAGGTCGAGCAGATGGACGGCGCGCTTGCCGCGGCGGGCGAAGCTGTCGCGGCACATCGCGCACCACACCAGATAGTCGTCGTCGCTCTCGCCGATCCGGCGATCGACGATGGCGTCGGCGACCTCGCGATTGGCGAAGGTGACGAGCCCGCCGAAGCCGCAGCAGGTGGTGTGCTCGGCGCCGCCCAGCTCGTGCACCGCGAGGCCGAGGCGGGCGGCGAGGTCGCGCACCGCGCGCTGCGCCACGACGTCGTGGCGCGCCGGGCAGGGATCGTGGATCGCGAGCGGCCGGCCGGACGCGACGCGCGGTCCCTCGGGCCAGCCGAGCTCGGCGAGCAGCGGCCACAGCGAGCGCACCCGCATCTCGGGATGCACCTCGCGAAGCCGCACCAGGCAGGTCGCGCAGGCGGTGATCAGCTCCGGGCGGCCGAGCCGCTCCCAGGTCGCGACCAAGCCGTCGCGCACCTCGGCATCGAGCGTCTCGCGCCCCGCCCAATGGGCCGGCGCGCCGCAGCAGTCGAGCATCAGGCCGACGCCGCCCGGCAAACGGTCGCACAGATGGGAATAGACGCGGGCGACGTGATCGGGCGACGACCCGGCGAGCTGGCAGCCGGGGAAGAACGCCACCGCGCTTTCCGCGTGCCCCGGCTGGTGGCGCGCCAGCGTCACCTCCGCCGAGCGCGCGAACGCCATGTCGCGCAGCGCGAAGTCGTGGTGCGAAGGCGGCATCTTGCCCCGCCGCACCATGCTGCGGCGCGCCTCGAGGCAGACGTCGCCCATCGCGAGGTCGTTCGGGCACAGCGTCTCGCACAGGCCGCACAGCGTGCACGAGTCGATCATTCGGTTGGCCTTGCGGTTGCCCATCACGATCGAGTCGTTGTTGTAGATCTCCCGCACGTAGCGCTTCGGATAGCCGCCGTAGCGGGCGAGATAGGCGCACGCCTTCACGCATTCGAGGCAGCGGCACGGGAAGCAGCGCGCGGCCTCCGCCACCGCCTCGGCCCGGCTGTAGACGCCGTCCGGAAAACTCGCCACGACCGGCGGCCGCGGCGCCTGTGCGGCGACGTTCACATAGAGGCAGGTGCCGGCCGTGTCGTCGCGCGCGGCGGTCAGCGAGGCGCCCTGCAGAAAGCGCTCGATCGAGGCGGCGGCGCGCCGGCCGTCGCTCGTCGCCGCGATCGCCGAGCGGTTCTCCTCGCCGCCGTCGTGCAGGCCGGAGGCGAACACCTTTGGCCGGCCGGTGGCGCGGGTCTCGGCATCGACGACGAGGCGGCCGGAGGGGCCGAGCGCGAGCGCGCCGGCGAACGCCTTCGCCGGGCCGGGCCCGATCGACAGCAGCACCGCATCGTTCTCGGCGATCAGCGTCTCGAGCCCGAGCGGCCCGTCGCCCGCGGCGATCCGCGAGCGGCACCGCAACGTCACGCCGAGCGCGAGGAGGCCGGCGATCTCGGCGTCGAGCACCGCGTGCGGCAGGGTCGCCTCGTCGTGGTCGTGGCGCAGCGTCTCGAGTGCTTGCGCGTCCGCCTCGTGAACGGTGACCGTGTGCCCCTTCGTCGCGAGATCGGAGGCGGCGGTGAGGCCGGCGAGCCCGGCGCCGACGATCGCGATCCGCTTCGCCTTGTAGGCCTTGCGGACGGTGCGGCGCCGCGTGCCGTAGGCTTCCTCGACGCAGGCTCGCTCGAGCGCGCGGATGCGGACCGCGCCGCCCGCCTCGGCGCGCCGGCACGCCGTCTCGCAGGGGTGGTCGCACACCCGGCTCAGGATCGCCGGAAACGGCACGACGGTGGTGTAGATCGCAAAGGCTCCGGCGAGGTCGCCGGCCGCCGTCGCCTCGGCCATCGCGCGGGCGTCGACCCGCAGCGGACAGGCGGCCCGGCAGGCGGGTGGTTGCTCCTCGGTGCAGCGGGCTTCCCAGGCCTTGACCTGCGCGGCGTCCATGGCGGCTGTCCCGGCGGTCCGCGGCGGGCGGACCCGATGGCGTGCGGAGAAGAAGCGGGGGATCGGCAGCGGAGGGCGATCTCCGATCCCCCGGAACCGCGTCCCCCGCCCGCGAGCGGGCGGGCGAGGGACGCCGTGGAGCCGGGCGACGTCAGGCCGGCTCCAAGCTCTTGCTCGCGGCGCCGCCGGCCAGCGCATCGAGGCCGGCCTTGATCGCCTCGGGCAACGCCGGCACGCGGAAGATCCGCACGCCGCACGCGTCGTAGACGGCGTTGAGGATCGCCGGATGGGGCGCCGTGAGCGGCGCCTCGCCGACGCCGGCGGCCCCGAACGGACCGTCGCCGCGCGGCGTCTCGAGATAGAGCACCTCCATGTCGTCGGGGACGTCCTTCGGATACGGGATGCCGCAGTCGCGCAGCGTGGTGTGCAGCTCCAGATCCTCGAAGTCCTCGGTCAGCGCGAGGCCGATGCCCTGGGCGAGGCCGCCATACATCTGGCCGTCGACGGTCGCCTTGTTGATGATCGTGCCGACGTCGGTGGCGACGGTGAACTTCACCACCTTGGCCTGGCCGCTCTCGAGGTCGACCTCGACCTCCGGCATGAACACCGAGTACATGTAGATCGGGAACGGATTGCCCTGCGCGGTGTCCGGGCTGCAGTCGGTGCAGGCCGCCGCCACCCACTTGCCGTCGTAGGAGAGCGGGACGTTGTCGGCGACCATCTCCTGGTAGGTCCGGTAGGTGCCGTCCGGCTTCTTCAGGGCGTTCAGCATCATCTCGGCGGCGACCCGGATGGCGTTGCCGCAGAAGACGTTGGAGCGGCTGCCGCCGGCCGGCCCCGAGTTCGGGCCGAAGGTGTCGGCCATCACCAGCGTGATCTCGCCGGGCGTCACGCCGGCGGCGCGGAGAACCTCGTGGGCGATCGTCTGGGCGGCGAGATCGGCGCCCTGCCCGTGGTCCTCCCAGCCGGAATGGACGACGAAGCCGCGCGGCGTCATCTCCACCCGCGCCTCCGAGCTGTCCGGCCCGTCGAGGCCGCAGCCATAGATGCCGAGCGCGATGCCGACGCCCCGCTTCGCCTCGGTGCTCTCGGCGTTGAAGGCGGCGCAGCGGGCCTTCGCCTCCCGGTATTTCGGCCGCAGCATGTCGAACAGCTGGGGCAGCACCAGCACCTCGGGTTTCTGCCCGGTCGGGGTGGTCGAGGTCTCGTCGTAGAGGTTCTTGTAGCGGAACTCGAACGGATCCTCGCCCATCTTCTCCGCCAGCATGTCGATGGCGATCTCGGAGGCGAGAAAGGCCTGCGGCGAGCCGTAGGCGCGGAACGCCGAGCCCCAGGCATGATTGGTGGCGACCGTGCGGCCGTGGCCGCGGATGTTCTCGAGATGATAGCCGGCGCCGGTGAACTGGCCCTGCCGCAGCGTGACGAGATCACCGAACTCCGAATAAGGACCGTGGTCGAGCCACCAGTCGGTCTCCATCGCGGTGAGCTTGCCGTTGCCGTCGCAGGCGAGCCGGATGTTGATGTTGGCCGGCGAGCGCTTGCCGGTGTAGGTGATGTTCTGGAACTGATCGTACACCAGCGAGACCGGCTTGCCGGTGGCGAGCGCGGCGACGCCGAGCAGCGCCTCCATGGTCGGCGAGAACTTGTAGCCGAAGGTGCCGCCGGTCGGGTTCTGGATCAGCCGCAGCTTCTCGGGCGGGATGCCGAGGCCGGGGCAGATCATCGCGTGATGCAGATGCACGCCGATCGACTTCGACAGGATGGTGAGCACGCCGTCGTCGTCGACGAACGCCTCGCCGCAGTCGGGCTCGAGATGCAGGTGCGGCTGGCGGCTGCAATAGGTGGTGATGTCGACGGTGGCCGCCGCGCTCTCGAAGAACGGCTTGGTGTCCAGCCCCTTGACGACGCCCTGCTCGTAATAGGCGTTGGGCACGCCGGGGTGGATCTCCAGCGCGTCCGGCTCGAGCGCCGCGAAGCCCGACATGTAGGCCGGCAGCACCTCGAGATCGACCTTCACCTTGTCGGCCGCCGCACGGGCGTGCTCGACCGTGTCGGCGGCGACGATGGCGATCGCGTCACCGAACTGGAAGACCTTCTCCTTGCACAGGATCGGGCGGTCCCAGCCGTCGCCCTTGTTGGTCGGGAAGGTGATCAGGCCGGTGATCGCGTTCTTGCCGGACACGTCTTTCCAGGTGATCACCTTCTCGACGCCCGGCATGGCTTCCGCCTCGGCGGTGTCGATGCCCTTGATCAGCGCGTGCGACACCTTGGCCTGCACGAGCGCGAGGCGCAGCGTGCCCTCCGGCATGCGCAGCGCGAGGTCGGCGCCGAAGTCCCAGGTGCCGGTGACCTTGGCGACCGCCGACGGGCGGACGTATTTGGTGCCGAGGATCGAGCCGTCCGGCTTGGGCCCGTCGAGCAGGTCCTCCGGGCGCTTCTCGCCGCGCATGATCGCGGCGGCGTCCATCACCGCGTCGATCAGCGGCTTGTAGCCGGTGCAGCGGCAGACGTTGCGATTGCGGTTGAACCAGGCGCGCACCTGCTCGCGGGTCGGGCTCGTGTTGGTGTCGAGCAGAACCTTGGCCGACATGATGAAGCCCGGCGTGCAGACGCCGCACTGGGCGCCGCCGTGCGCCATCCAGGCGACCTGCAACGGATGCAGGGCGCCGGGCGTGCCGATGCCCTCGATCGTGGTGATCCTGGCGGTCGGCGCGACCTTGTGCATCGGCGTCATGCAGGCGCGGATCGGCTTGCCGTCGATCACGACCGTGCAGGCGCCGCACTGCCCGTCCTCGCAGCACACCTTGCAGCCGGTGAGAAGCATCTTCTCGCGCAAGACGTCGGCCAGCGTGGCGTCGTCGTCGACGACGAGCCAGCGTTCGACGCCGTTCACGTTCAGCGTTCGTCTCTTCACGTCTCCACTCCTATCGAGATCGGCAGCATCTCTGCCTTTCCTGGGACGATGGTGTGCACGGGGCCCCCTCAGGCGGCCGTGCGGTCTTCGGCCGGCTCGGCCGCCGGCGCCTTGCGGGCGATCCGGTCGACGAACGCGGTCATGGTGCGCACCAGCGGGCGGACGGCAGCCGCACCGCGAACGTGCGCGACCATCTCGGCGGCGACCGAGATGGCGATCTCCTCGGGGGTGTCGGCGCCGATATCGAGCCCGACCGGGGCGTGCACCCGCGCGAACGCCTCGGGCGGCAGCCCCTCGGCGACCAGCCGCTCGAACACCGTCACCACCTTGCGCTTGGAGCCGATCATGCCGACGTAGCCGGCCGGCGTGCCGACCGCCCAGCGCAGCACCCGCCCGTCGATCTCGTGACAGCGGGTGGCGATGAAGATCAGCGCCCGCCGGTTCGGCGAGAGCCGCTCCATCACCGCCTCGAACTCGCCGACATGGATCGCCTGCACGTTGGGGAACCGCTCGGCGCAGGCGAACTCGGCGCGGTCGTCGATCACCACCACCTCGAGGCCGGCGAGCCGCGCCGCCCGCGCGGTGACGACGCCGACATGGCCGGCGCCGAACAGATAGAGGACCGGCGCCGGACGGATCGCCTCGACGAACACGTCGAGGCTGCCGCCGCACACCATGCCGCTGTCCATCTCCGGGTTGTCGTGCAGCCCGAACGACAGCATCTTCGGATGCCCGGTGGCGATCACCTCGGCCGCCTCGCGGATCACCTCCGCCTCGGCCGGACCGCCGCCGACCGTGCCGACGATCGTGCCGTTCTCGCGGACCAGCATCTTGGCGGAGGCGTAGGACGGGATCGAGCCGACCACGTTGACGATCGTGGCGATCGCGCACGGCCGGCCGTCCTCACGCTCGCGGATCAGCTCCTCGTAGATGTCCACCGTCTGCTCTCCTGGTATGAGAAGATCGCACCGGATGCCGCCCGGCCGCGGGTCGCGCGCCCCGCGAGGGCGCGACGGCACGACCGGTCAGGCGGCGACCGGGACGCAGGAGCCGGACGGGCAGACGTCGACGCATTGCGGCTCGTCGAACGAGCCGACGCAGTCCTTGCACTTCTTCGGATTGATCGAGAACACCTTGCCCTTGTGGCCGATCGCCTTGTTGGGGCAGACGTCCTCGCACGAGCCGCAGGCGGTGCAGGTGTCGGTGATGATCATGTGAGCCATGTCCGGTCTCCTTCTTTCTGTCTTTGCTCCGGCGCCGCCCGACCTGGCATGCGGCGGCGACGGGATCGTCAGCGCTCCGTGCAGGACACGCAGGGATCGATGCTGTTCACGATGATGGCGATGTCGGCGAGCTTGGCGCCGGCCAGCATGAAGCGCAGCGCGTCCCAGTTCATGAAGGTCGGCACGCGCCACTTGACCCGCTCGGGCCGCGGCTCGTCATTGGTTTTCAGGTAGTAGATCAGCTCGCCGCGCGGCGCCTCGCTCTTGGCGATCGCCTGGCCGGGCGGGATGTCCGGCGTCTCCGCCAGACGGGTCGGCCCGTCGGGCAGATCGCGCAGGCAGGCGCGGACGAGATCGATCGCGGTCAGCGCCTCGGCGAGCCGGATCATCGCGCGCGACCAGACGTCGCCGTCGGTCAGCACGTGCACCTCGAGCGGCAGCCGGTCGTAGGCGGCGTAGGGCGCGACCGCCCGCACGTCGTAGGCGACGCCGGAGGCGCGAGCGACCGGGCCGACCACGCCGCAGGCGATCGCCTGCTCGCGCGTCAGCACGCCGACGTCGCGGGTGCGGCCGAGGATCGACCCGTTGGTGCGGTAGGTCTGGACGATCGCCTCGATCTCGGGCACCAGCCGGTCGAGCGAGCCGACCAGGAAGCCGGTGGTCTTCTCGTCGAGATCGTAGCGCACGCCGCCGATGCAGATGGCGCCGAGATCCATCCGATTGCCGAACACCGTCTCCTTGATGTCCTGGGCGATCTCGCGCACCTGCATCACGTGCATGAACAGCGTCTCGTAGCCGACCAGATGGGCGAGCAGTGCGACGTTGAACAGATTGGAGGCGATCCGCTTCACCTCGGCGGCGACCACCCGCAGGAGCGCGGCGCGCTCCGGGATCTCGATGCCGGCGATCCGCTCGGCCGCCATCGCGAAGGTTTCCGGGTGGCTGTTCGAGCACAGCGAGCAGATGCGCTCCGTCAGCACAACGTTCTGCAGCATCGTCCGCTTGGTGGTGAGATACTCGATGCCGCGATGCACGTGCCCGGCATTGATGTCGACCCGAGCCACCGTCTCGCCGTGCACGTCGATACGGAAATACATCGGCTCCTCGAGCGCGACGTGCAGCGGGCCGACGGGGATGGTGTAGGTCTCGGTGACGGCGGTGGTCATGCGGCCCCCGTATTGGCGCTCATGATCTTCTCCCACAGCCCCTTGGTGGAGGCAGCGTTGACCAGGGTCGAGAACGGGATCAGCCGCTCGAGCACGGCGGGATCGGTCGCGGGATCGAGAAACAGGCGGCGCGGATCGGGATGGTTGCGCACGGTGATGGCGTAGCACTCCATCAGCTCGCGCTCGTTCCAGTCGGCGGTGCGAAACAGCGGCGTCAGCGAGGCGACCGAGCCGCCGGCCGGCAGGAAGGCGATCACCGTCAGCGTGTCGCCGCCGAGATCGAAGTGATAAGCGAGCTCGTAGGATGTGCCGTCGAGCGGCGTGCCGCCGAACGATTCCGGCACCGGCGCCGGCTCCTTCTCGGCCGCGGTCTCGGCGCCCTCCTCCGCTTCCTCCTCGTCGTCGTCCTCCTCCTCGTCCTCCGGTGCCGGCGGCTGCGAGGCGGAGATCATCGAAAGCCGCGCGCCGAGCCCGTGCAGGAGCTGCGCGACCGACAGCAGCTCCTCGCGGTCGGCGAGCTTCGCCCAGGCGACGGTGACACCGTGCGCATCCGTGCTCGCGCTGTAGTCGATGCCGCGCGGCGCCGCCTCGCGAAGCAGCCTCTCGATCGCGGCCGGAATGCGGGTCTGCGGAATGTCGGTCACGGCTTCGCCCTCCGGGCCTTGAGGAACTTGGCGCGGCATTTGGGGCACATCGACTTCAGCGTCACGGTTTCTTCCGGAGAGAGCGGCGGCGTGACGCCGCGCAGCGACGGGGCGGTGGCGAGCGCGGTGGCGCCGCACGCGCTGCAGATCTGATTTGGTAGGAGCCCCAGCTCGACCAGCGCGTATTTGCGTGCCTGCGCGTGCGCCAAGTGCCAGTCGGTGGTCTGATGGACCGAGCCGGTCGGGCAGTGGAACTCGCAATTGCCGCAGAACACGCAGCTGTTGTGCCACAGCGCGAAGGCGAGCCCGTCTTTCGTCTTGCTGAACTTGATGGCGCCGGCCGGGCACACGCGCTCGCAGATCTTGCAGCCCTCGCAGGTCGTCGCATCGAAGACGACGCGCCCGCGAAATCGCTCGGCGGTCGGCGCCGGACCGAACGGGAACGGCTCCGTGTAGGGTCCGTGGCGCAGGTTGCGGCCGAGCAGCGACAGGACGTTCATGACTTTCTCCTCACAGCCGCGTGCGCCAGATCTCGATCGCCTGGGCGACCCCTTCGATGATCGCCTGCGGCCGCGGCGGGCAGCCCGGCACGTTGACGTCGATCGGCAGATACTGATCGACCGGCGCGCAGACGGCGTAGCTCTCGCGGAAGATGCCGCCCGAGATCGGGCAGACGCCAACCGCGACCGTGACCTTGGGGTCCGGGATCTCCTCCCACAGCCGCAGCACGGCGTTCTTCACCCGGCGGTTCAGCGGCCCGGTGATCAGCACGATGTCCGCGTGCCGCGGCGAGCCGCAGTACTGGCAGCCGAGCCGCTCGACGTCGTAACGGGGGATGCAGGCGGTGGTGGCGAGCTCGACGTCGCAGCCGTTGCACGAGCCGCTGTTGATCCGGTAGAGCCACGGTGATCGCGCGGCGATCTGCTTGAGGTTTCGGGCGAGCAGCATCTCCGTCCTCCTCACACCACCACGACGACCGTGAGGCTCGCGGCGGCGAGCAGCAGCGGCCATTTCAGAAAGAAGGAGAAGGCTTGGTCGATCCGCATGCGGCCGATCGAGACGCGCACCGCGCTGATGCCGACCGCGAGCAGGACGACCATCGAGGCGAGCCACACCGCGAGGCCGGCGATCCCGTGCGGCGCGATCGGGCAGAACAGCGCGATGCCGAGCGACAGCACCACCACCGTCTTGAGTGCCGACATCACCTTGAACAGCGCCAGCGCCGGCCCGGAATATTCGAGCAGCGGGCCTTCGAGAATCTCGGTCTCGGCCTCCGGGATGTCGAACGGCACGATGCCGAGATTGGCCGGATAGAAGAACAGGAAGGCGCCGAGCGCCGGCCACATCAGCGGATCGAGCAGATAAGCGCCGTGCTCCTGCTGATGGCGCACGATCTCGGCGAGCGAGAAGGTGACGACCCCGCCCTCGGCGAGCCCGGTGCGCAGGCCGACCGCTGCCACCACCAGGACGATGGTCGCCTCGTAGGCGAGCATCAGCGCCATCTCGCGCGAGAAGCCGACCGCGCCGAACGGCGAGCCCGAGGCGGAGCCGGCGAGCATCAGCGCGACCCCCGGCACCGACAACAGATAGAGCAGCACCAGCAGGTTGCCGAGCCGCGGATCGGGCGTGTAGACGCCGGCGATCGGCACCAGCGCGACCGCGAGCAGCATCGCCACCGTCCCGATCAGCGGCGCCGCCAGGAAGACGCCCGGCGCGGCGCTGTCCGGCACCATCGTGCGCTTGAAGCCGAGCTTTATCAGATCGAACGCCGGCTGCAGCAGCGGCGGCCCGACCCGGCCCTGCAGCCGCGCCGCCACCCGGCGGTCGACGCCCTTCAGCATCAGCCCGAGCGAGAAGGCGAACAGGCCACCGGGAAAGATCAGGACGGAGACGAGGATCAGAAGGTCGGTCGGCATCATTCGGCTCCTCGCGCGCGGTCGTCGCCATGCGCTCGGCGCGGCGCGAACAGCGCCCGCACCGCCGCATCCGGCGTCTCGAACAGGCTGGCGGCGCCCACTCGCGTCGCCTCCGGCAGAAGGTCGCCGACGCCGCATTCGTGAATCTCGGTGTGCACCACGCCGGCCCGGTGGCCGAGCCGCAGCCACGGCACCAGCACCGCGGCGAGGACGAGCACCAGGACCGAGACGAGGCTCGGGCTCCACGCCTCGGCACCCGGCAGCGGACCCGTGAGACTCGCGGCGATCGGCGCGATGCCGAGCGAGGATTCGATGGCTGCGATCGGCACCAGCAAGAGGCCGGGAACGATGCCGACCACCAGGCTCGCGCCGGTGAGGACGGCCATCGGGATCAGCATCGCGGCGGGCGCCTCGTGCGCCTGCAGCGCCTTTGCGGTCGGCGCGCCCATGAAGGCGGCGTGCGCGAACTTCAGCACCGCGGCGAGCGTGAACAGGCTCGACACCATCGCGGCGGCGCCGAGCAGCCAGTGCCCCGACTCGAAGCACGCCTGGAAGATCACCCACTTCGACGAGAAGCCGGCGAGCGGCGGAATGCCGGACAGCGACAGCCCAGCGATCAGGAACATCGCGAAGGTGAGCGGCATGCGACGGCCGAGCCCGCCGAGCTCGTCGAGCATGGTCGCGTGGCTCGCCACCATCACCGCGCCGGCGGCGAGAAACAGCGTGTCCTTGAGCAGCATGTGATTGACGAAATGCATCAGTCCGCCGGCGACGCCGAGCGGTGTGCCGAGCGAGATGCCGAGCAGCACATAGCCGAGCTGACAGACGGTGGAATAGATCAGGAGGAGCTTGATGCCGTTCTGCACCATCGTCATGGCGCCGGCATAGACGATGGTGATCGTGGCGACGATCGCGATCGCCTGCATCACCACCGGCTCGCCGCCGATCACGCCGCCGATCCGGCCGAGCATCGCCGCGCCGCCGAACAGCGCCGTGAGCTTGAGAACGCCCCACGGGCCGCTCTTGAGCAGCACGGCGGAGATGTAGCCGCTGACCGGGGTCGGCGCGAGCGCCGGATGCATCTGCCAGTCGATGCGAAGCGGAAGCTGCGCCGCCTTCATCACCATGCCGAGCAGGATCAGCGCCACCGCCGGGCCGAAGGCCGACGCCGGAAGGTCGACCAGCGCGCGGCCGAGCGCGGCGAGATCGAACGTGCCGGTGCGCGACGTGATCAGCGCGAAGCCGAGGAACATGAAGCTCGCGCCGACCGTGTTGAACAGCACGTACTTGAAGCCTTCGTGGCGCGCCTCGGGCGTCTCCTCGTGGACGATCGCCGCCCACAGGGCCCAGCTGCTCATCAGCTCCCAGAAGCCGAAGAAGCCGTAGGCGTCGCTCGCCGCCGTCATGCCGAGCAAACCGCCGATCATCACCAGCATCGCGGCATAGAACCGCGCCTGGGCATGACCGTGCGCGAGATAGGCGGTGGCGTGCAGCATGTTGAGCGCGCCGACCGCAGTGATCAGGATGGCGAAGCAGAACGACAGCAGGTCGTAACGTCCCGGCTCGATCATCACGCCGACCAGCGCCGCGACCAGCACCGCCACCGCGAGACCGCCGGCCCACGCGACCGAGCGACGGCCGACCAGCCAGACGGCGCCGGCGCCGACCACCGCGATCACCGCGGCCACCGGCCAGGCGATCACGAGGTCGGGCAGCACCGCCGGCGCCAAGCCGTTGCGCGCCGCGAACTCGGCGCCGACCGCGCCGACCAGCGAGAGCTGGAGCCCGGGCACGAGGCCGCCGAGCACGATGGCGAGCGCGAGCACGCCGATCGCCACCAGCATCGAGAGCGGCGCCTCGCGCACCGTCGCGTCGCCGGTATAGGGCTCGAAGAACAGCACGCGAACGACCCGCAGATAATAGACGAGACCGGCGATGCCGCCGAGCAGCATCAGGACGGCGATCTCGGTCCGGCCGGCGCTCACCGCGGCGTAGATCATCAGAAACTTCGAGGTGAAGCCGGAGAACGGCGGCAGGCCGATGATCGCGAACGAGGCGAGCGCATAGGCACCGGCGGTGAACGGCAATTTGCGGCCGAGCCCGGCGAGATCGGAGATGCGGCGCAGCCCCGTGCGCAGCAGGAAGGCGCCGGCGGCATAGAACAGCAGCGTCTTCATCACCGCGTGGTTGGTGACGTGGAGGAGCGCCGCGTCGGTCGACAGCGCCGTGCCGATGCCGAGCACCGCGGCGATCTCGCCGACCTGAGCGAGGGTCGAGTAGGCGAGCATGCGCTTCAGCTCGGTCTCGAACAGCGCCCTGATCTCGCCATAAGCGAGCGTGACGCAGCCGAGCACCATCAGCACGACGTCGAGGCCGACGGTGCTCACGCGCGACAGCGCTGCCGCGCCGAACACCAGCCACAGCACCTTCAGCATGCCGAACAGGCCGGCCTTGGTGAGAAGGCCCGACAGCGGCCCGGAGATCGACGAAGGCGCTTGCGGGTGCGCGAGCGGCAGCCACGCATGCAGCGGAACGAGGCCGGCCTTGACCGCGAAGGCGACGAAGAAGCAGGCGGCCGCCGCAAACCCCGCCGCCGGCGCCATCGTGCCCGCCCGCGCGGCGAGATCGGCGAAGGCGAACGAGCCGATCTGCGCATGCACCAGCAGCAAACCGAAATGCATCACATAGGCGCCGGATGCGCACATGAGAAAATAGACGAAGCCGGCGCGCAGCGCCTTCGGCGTCTGCTCGTGGACGACCAGGAAGTAGGACGTCCAGGTCATCAGCTCCCAGAACAGATAAAAGTTGCCGAGCTCGTGCGAGGTGGCGACGCCGAGCAGCGAGCCGGTCATCAGGAGGGCGAAGAAGTAGTAACGGTTGCTCCACTCGGCGCGCGCCATGTAGCCGACCGAGTAGATCAGCATCATCAGCGCAATGCCGGCGAACAGAAGGGCGAACAGGCGCGAGGCCGGATCGAGATCGCCGTCGATCGCCGCCAGCACGACCGTCGCCGCGGCGATCGCGACCGCCGCGACGTCACGCGCTCGTGTCGAAAACCGGCCGATGCCCCACACCACGAAGCCGCCGATATAGGGCACCAGAACGAGCGTCGACCACGGGCTCTCGAACGACGGCACGGCGACGCCCTCGCCGACACGAGCGAGCGCCTCGGCAGCCTCCAGGAACGGCGCCGGCCACAGGCTGATCACGACGGTAATCGCGGCGAGCACGACCGCGAGCGGCACCGCGATGCGCGGCGGATCGGCGAGCACCACCTGACGAAGCGGGCGCTCCAGGCAGACGCGTTGCACCACCAGCATGTAATAGGTGGCGGCTACCATGGTGGCGAGGGTGCCGACCGCCGCCAGCATCCAGTGGCCCTGCTCGATCGCAGCGTAGAGAATCAGGAACTTCGAGAACGAGCCCTTGAACGGCGACAGGCCCATCACCGAGAAGATGCCGAAGGCGAACAGCGTCGCCATCGCCGGCATGCGGTAGCCGGAGCCGCGCAGATCATCGAGACTCGACGAGCGCGTGCGCCGGATCAGATACCAGCCGACCACGACGACCAGGCCGCGCATCACCAGCTGATTGCCGATGTGCATCCAGGCACCCGCCTCGCCGGCCGGACCGCCGAGGCCGAAGCCGATCAGCACGTAGCCGATCTCGGCGACGGTCGACACCAGGATCGTGCGCGTGAGCCGCGGCAGGCTGAGCAGCGCACCCACCTCGCCGAAGAACAGGAAGATCGCGCCGATCCAAGCAACCGCCAGCGGATCGATCGTCGTGAGAGAGAGCATTCCGCCACTCCTCGAGAGCTTCACCGGTCGCGACGCTAGGCCTCGGAATGCGCGGGTGTCTGTCGCCTCGGCGACAGGTAAGCATTTGCTCGCAGACGATTTGCTCGGATCTCCGCCGTCGGCCGACGGGGCGTCGCAGATTGCGACAGCGGGCTCGTGCAGAACGCGACAATGAAGCGACGAGCGGGCGTGCATCGACGCAGAATGCGCATCTCGCCGCTGGCAGCGAACCGGCGTATGATCCTGATCACGTCGTCCATGGGACGCAGACGGCCCGGAGGCTGACGATGCACGAGGCGACCGTCGTCGACGGCTTGATTCGCATTCTGATCGCTCGCGCCGCGGCGAGCGAGATCACCTCGATCGTGGCGGTGAAGGTCGTGATCGGGCGCTTGCGCGGCCTCGACCTGCGTCAGATCCGCGGCTGCTTCGAGATCTTTTCGGAAGGCACCGTCGCGGAGGGCGCCGCGCTCGAGATCGTCGACATCGAGACGCGGGCGCGCTGTCGCGGCTGCGGCGCCGATTATGTGGTTCCGCGCTTCCGCTTCGCGTGCCCATCGTGCGGCGGCAGCGATGCCGACGTGACCGCCGGACGCGAGCTGCACGTGGAGTCGTTCGAGGGGCGGCAGGGCGCGCGCGCCCCCGCGCGTGATACGGTGGCCGCCGGCACGGCTGCGCACGCCGCGCATTCGGCGTCCCGAGGCGCTGCCGAGCGGCGCTGAAAAGCGGTCGCGGCCCGGCCCGAGACCGTCGGGCCGAGCCGCCCCCTCGTCGTCCGGCGGGGGCGCCGACGACGAAGCGCCGTGTCAAGCCGCGCGCAGCGCAGCGCGATGCGCGGTGAGCTCGGCCTCGAGCCACGCCGTCCAGGCGGCAAGACCGTCGCCGGTACGCGCCGACAGCGCGGCGGTCGCACCGGGGCCGCGCACCCGCTCGACCGCCGATTCCGCGCGCGCGATGTCGAAGTCGTCGAGGTGCGGCATCAGATCGGTCTTGGTCACCAGCACGAGGTCGGCATGGCGGAAGGCGACCGGATACTTGTCCGGCTTGTCGTCGCCCTCGGTGACCGACAGCAGCACCACGTCGCGATGCTGACCGACCGCAAAATCGGCGGGGCAGACCAGATTGCCGACATTCTCGATGAACAGGATGTCGACGTCGCGCAGCGACAGGCCGCCGAGCGCATCGTGCACCATCGCCGCGTCGAGATGACAGACGACCCCGGTCGAGATCTGCACCGCCGGCACGCCGTGACGGCGAATGCGCTCGGCGTCGTTCTCGGTCTCGAGGTCGCCCTCGATCACCGCGATCCGCACCTCCTTCGGCAGCGCCGCGATGGTCGCCTCGAGCAGGCTCGTCTTGCCGGCGCCGGGCGACGACATCAGATTGACGGCGAGAATGCCGTGCGCCTCGAGGTGCTCGCGCACGTGCGCCGCGACGTGATCGTTTTCGGACAGCAGGTTCTCGTGGACGGCGACGACGGTGGCGTCGTGATCGGCACGAACGGGGGAATGGTCGTGGGAACGGTCGTGCCGCGTTCCGCAGCCGCAGGCCTCGCACATCGGGGTCGTCCTTCTCGTTTCGTGCCGCCGGCGTCACCGCTCGGTGGCGAGTTGCTCCCGCAGCCGCCCGAGATCGGAGATCACCAGCGAGCCGGCGCCGAGGCGGTGGAGAAGCCCGCTGCGGCCGAGCTCGGCGATCACCGTGGAGACGGATTGGCGGGTCGCGCCGATCTGCATGCCAAAGTCTTCCGCACGCGGCGCGGCGTCGAGCACGACGCCGTGCGCGAGCGGGCGCCCGTCGCGGTCGGCCGCCTCGCACAGCACGCGGATCAGCCGGTGCTTGACGCCGTGGAACGCCATGTCCTCGATCATGCGGATCGACTTCTGCAACAGGCGGTCGATCAGCGGCGCCACCGCGAGCGCGAGCTCCGGATCGGTGCGGGCGAGCGTGTGCAGCGTCGCGGAGACGACGACGATCGCCTCGGCGTCCTTCTTCACCTCGAGCGTGGAGCCGGCGTGCAGATAGACGGCATCGCCCGGCTCCAGCATGAACAGCGTCAGCTCCTTGCCCTCGAAGGAGACGAAGTGGCGCAGACGGCCGCGCCGCAGCACCAGCAGGCTGCCCTCGCCGGCTTCCTCCTCCTCGGTCGCGCCGTCGATCAGCTGACCGGCGGCGAGGTGACGGACGACGAGATGACGGGCCATCGGCCCCTGCAGCATGCGCTCGACGATTCCACCGAGCCGGCGCTCCGGCGGCATGGCTCGGCTCGCCGTGCCGTGCGCGCGTTCGCTCGGGGCGGCGCTTTCGAAGGATCTTCGCGCATCGCAGAACGGGATCATCGCGTCGCTCCGGACAAGTCTTCGCCGCTGTCGAGAGGAATTATAAGAACCGCGCCGGACCGAGACATATCCTCGAGTACGTAGCGGCCGCGTGCGACGGGATTTTTCGGCGGTGGCGACTGTCGCGAATTGCGACAGGTGCGGCAGGCTGCGACAGCGGGAGGGGCGTCGCACGATGGCTCGCAGAAAAATGCGGCGGCGGCCCGAGAGAGCGCGCCGCCGAGGCGAAGGAGGGCTCGGAGCGTCTTTTCGCGCTCTCTCACTTCATCATCGAGAACACGGTGGTCGCCGCCGAGAGCTTGGCGGTGAAGGTCGCGCCGCACCAGTTCGATTCGATCGCGCCGCTCGCGAGCAGCGTCGCGCCGGGATCGCCCGTCAGGGTGAAGCAGTCGGTATCGGAGAGGTCGGTGTCGGTGTAGCGCAGATCGAGCGTGAACGCCTTCCAGGTGAAGCCGACGCCGACGTTCCAGGTGGTCCAGTCCGGCAGGTCGAAGCCGTTGTCCATCGTGCCGAGCACCTGATGACCGACCTCGCCCGAGAGGTACGCGCCGATGCCGCTCGGCAAGATCTCGGCCGGCGCGGTGATCTTGACGACGCCGGAATAATAGGTGCCGTCGGCACTGGTGTGGAGGAAGTCCGGGCTGTAGTTCACGTTGGCGCCGACCGCCAGCAGCGGCGCGACGGTCCAGGTCACCTTGCCGTAGACCTCGTAGAAGCCGAGATCCTTGTTGGTCGCGACGATGCCCGGATAGGGCGACTTCCAGCTCGCGACGTACCAGCCGTCGCCGCCCGGATAGGCGTAGTACCAGACGCCGAAATCGAACGCGAGCGGGCCGATGCTCGGCCGGATGCCGCCCCAGAAATCCACCTCGGCGGCGGCGTCGTTGGGCAGCTTGATGCTCTCGGCGCTGACGCCGGCATAGAGCTGCAGGTTCGGGCTCACGGTGTAGGTCGGCGAGACGAACGCCGAGGCCGACGGATCGTGCGAGGTCTGCGTGAGACCGCGGAACAGATAGTCGGTTGCGATGCCGGCGCCGAACGCGACGTCCCACGGGCTCACCTGCACGGGCGGCGCCAGCGGCGGCGCCTTGTATGCGAGGTCGGCGCCGTAGGCCGATGTGGCGAGGCTTGCGGCCGCCGCCGTGACGAGCGTGACGATCTTCATTCTTCTCTCCCCAGTCCCCGACCCGGGGCGCCGCGACGGCGCCGGCCGAGCCCCCACGCGGAGAGTGCCGCCCACTCCGGCACGACCGGAGGCGTCCGCGCCATCGACATGGCTCGGCGATCCGATCCGCTTCTCCGCGACACCGGCACCCGCGAGCCGCCGAGCGGTGCGGAATGCCGATGGAACCGTAGCATCGCGATTTCTCGCCGAGTAATACTCGCCATTACGTATCGGCGGCCGCCCTCGTTCGTTTGTTCCGGCGTCGCTGTCGCAGGATGCGACACCTGCGGCAGGATGCGACATCGCGTCTGGTTCTCGCCGAGCTTCTGCGTGGCGTTTGCTCCGCGCCAGCAGAGCCGCGTTCGTAGAACCCGAGCGCGAAGCGTTTCGGCGACGTGATCAGTTCGGAAGAGATTTTTCGCGTGCGGCAGGCGAAAGAACCGCTTCGCTCCGCCACGCGAGGGCGGGCGAAACGATCAGTCGCCCGAGCCGTCGTCGTGGCTCGCGGGATGGCGGCCCGGTCCGAACAGGCGGCGATAGAGCGTCGAGCGGTGGATGCCGAGCCGCCGCGCGGCGCGCGAAATGTTGCCCTGCTCGGCGGCGAGCGCCGCGCGCATCGCGGTGAGGGTGATCTTGTCGAGGGCTGCCGGCTCCTCGGTCCAGGGCGGCGTCTCGGGGCGCGGCGCGGCGTGCGCCTCGCGCATCTCCTGCGGCAGGGTCGCCGGCTCGAGCACCTCGCCGGCGTCGGCCAGCACCGCCAGCGCCCGCAGCGTGCCGACCAGCTGACGGTGATTGCCCGGCCAGTGATAGGCGGTGAGCACGGCGAGAATCTCCGGCGTCAGCCGGTCGATCTCGCGCGGCGAGGCGATCTGCTGCCACGCCTCGCCGATCAGCGCGGCGCGGTCGGGCTCGTCGCGCAGCGGCGGCAGGTCGACCGTGTAGCCGGCGAGCAGCGCGAACAGATCCTGCCGGAAGGCGCCGATCGAGGCGAGATCGCCGAGCCTGCGGCGGGTCGCCGACACCAGCGCGAGGTCGAGCGACGGCTCGGCCGCCGGGTCGCGCTTGGTGCCGCGGTGGCGCAACAGCCGCACCAGGCGGTCCTGCACGCCGGGGGCCATCGCGTCGATCTCGTCGAGCAGCAGCACGCCGCCTTCCGCCCGCGCGATCGCGCCTTCGGCGGCGACGCCCTCGCCCTCGCCGATCGGGCCGAACAGGGCGCCGGCGAGCGCGGTGCCGTCCGTGACCGAGCAGTCGACGACGACGAACGCGCCTTCGCGGCGGCGGCTCGCCGCGTGCAGGCGGCGGGCGAACATCTCCTTGCCGGTGCCGGTCTCGCCCTGCACCAGGATCGGCAGCCCGGCGTCGGCGAGGCGGGTGGCGCGGCCGAGGCCCTTCAGCGTCGCCTCGTCGAACACCGGCATCGCCTGCGCGAGCAGCCGCTCGCGGTCGCTGCCGGCATGGGCGGCCGCGGGCGGGCGGCGTTGCGGCTGCAGCCGGCCGAACAGGTTGCGCCCCTGCGTCGTCGCGAAGCGGGTGCCCTCGGGCGAACGCGCCCGCATCACGTGGCCGCGGCCGACGTCGAACAGGTCGCCGAAGCACTTGCCGTCGAGATCGGGCCAGTCGAGGCCGAGCAGGCGCAGCGCCCGCCGGTTGGCGCCGACCACCCGGTCGTCCTCGAAGGCGAGCCGGCCCTCGTGCATCGTGCCGAGCAGCGCCGGGTCGCAGTGGAACTGCACCTGCTCGTGGTCGCGGAAGCGCGCGTTGAACAGGTGCGCCTCGATCTGCTCGACCGCGCGCCGCACCAGCGCCAGCGCGTGCACCTGCGGGATGTCGGAGGTGTTGGTGAGGTCGAGCACGCCGGCGAGCTCGCCGGCCGGCCCGAAAATCGGCACCGCCGAGCAGGTCAGCACGCGATGGACGTCGAAGAAGTGCTCGCCGCCGGCGACCCGGACCTCTTGCCGCTCGGCGATCGCGGTGCCGATCGCGTTGGTGCCGACGATCTCCTCGCCCCACGGAATGCCCGGCCGCAGCGCGACCCGCGACGCCAGCTCGGCGAACTCCACATTGCCGGTGCGCGACAGCACGATGCCGGCCGGATCGGTGAGGACGACGATCGCGCCGGTGAGGCGGGCGTCCTCGCCGAGCGCGTCCATCTCCACCCGCGCGGCATGGACCAGCTCGTCGTTGCGGGCGTGGACGTCGCGGAACTCGCGGTAGGACAGCGGCTCGAAGCGCGGCTGGATGTCCATCTGCAGGCCGAGCGCGGCGCAGCGCGTCCACGAGCGGCCGATCGACCCGGGAATGCTGCGCGGCGACACCACGCCGTCGAGCAGGAAGCGCTGCCGCGCCTTCAGCACGGTGTGCGGATCACGAACGGATCGGCCCGGCGCCATGGACGTCCCCATCGCAGAAGCTGCGGTTCGAGCTGGCGGAGAGCGGCACGCGCTCGACCGGCCGAGAGGCGGGGGGTGCGGTGTCGCGGAGTATCGGACCTGGATCGACCTCCCTCGGTCGACGATTTGGCAGGGTTCGGTGTTTTCGGCACGCTACCGCCGGGCGCACGCTGTGGAATTGACCTGAAGAGGAACCCGGATCGCAGCGACGCATGGCTGGTATGCGATATATGCATGAATATATCGTTGCCGGCGTGGCCGTCCGGGCTCTCCCGCTCGTGCCGGATCCGCGCTCGGCGAAACGGCCATCCCTCGGGTTTCCTGGCGAAAAGCGGACGGTGGCGCGGCTCGGGCCGAGCGGGCGAACCGCGCGAGGAGCGAGTGCGATACCACCACCGGGTGGCGCGGGTGACATGGCCGGATATAAATCCTAGACGATGCACTGTCGCAGGATGCGACAGTGCCCACGGCCGCCGCCGCGCCCGCCGCACCGCCCTGTGGCCACACGACCGCGCGAAACCCTGCGGCGGGGCGCTGCAAAACGTTGCCAATGGCCGATGAGTCGGGCTACCTGACCGGCCATGGCTCGTCACAAGATCGTACCGTTGCTGCTCGCCGGCGGGTCCGGCACCCGGCTGTGGCCGGTGTCGCGCGACACCATGCCGAAGCAGTTCCTGCCGCTGGTCGGCGACCGCTCGACATTCCAGCAGGCGCTCGCCCGGGTCGCCTCGACGGAGCTGTTCGAGCCGCCGATCGTGATGACCTCGAACGATTTCCGCTTCTACGCCCGCGCGCAGGCGGCCGAGATCGGGATCGACGCGACCATCGTGCTGGAGCCGATGCGGCGCGATTCCGGCCCTGCGATCGCCGCCGGCGCGGCGCTCGCCCGCCAGAAAAACCCCGACGCGATCGTGCTGGCGATCGCCGCCGACCACGTGATTCTCGACCAGGACCTCTTCGAGGCGACCTGCGCGACCGGCCTCGCGGCCGCGGCGGCCGACGGGCACATCGTCACCTTCGGCATTCTGCCGACCGCCCCGAAGACCAGCTACGGCTACATCCGGTGCGGCGCGGCGCTTTCGGTCGAGGGCGTCAGCCGGGTCGACGCCTTCGTCGAGAAGCCGGACGCGGCGACCGCCGCCCGCTACGTCGCCGAAGGCTGCCTGTGGAACTCCGGCAATTTCCTGTTTCCCGCCGAGACGCTGCTCTCGGAGCTGTCCCGCTTCGAGCCCGACATGGCGCACGCCGTGGTCGCCGCGGTCGAGCGGGCCAAGGACGATCTCGGCTTCGTGCGGCTCGACAAGGAGGCGTTCGGCCTCGCCCCGCAAAAGTCGATCGACTACGCGGTGATGGAGCGGACCGAGCGGGCCGCGGTGGTGGAGGGCCGGTTCCGCTGGTCCGACATCGGCAGCTGGGACGCGGTGTTCGACGTCGCCCCGCGCGACGAGGCCGGCAACGTGCTGTCGGGCCCGGCCGCGACAGTCGACGCCAGAAATTGCATCGTCCATGCGGAAGACCGCCTGACCGTCGCACTCGGCGTCGAGGACCTCGTGGTCGTCACCACCCCCGACGCCGTGCTGGTGCTGCCGCGCACCCGCGCGGAAGAGGTCAAGGGCGTGGTCGCCACGCTCAAGAAGGACGGTCGGCCGGAGGCCACCGCCCACCGGCGCTGCTACCGCCCGTGGGGGCACTACGATTCCGTCGACCAGGGCAACCGCTTTCAGGTGAAGCGCATCGTGGTGACGCCGGGCCAGCAGCTCTCGCTGCAGCGGCACCATCACCGCGCCGAGCACTGGGTGGTGGTGTGCGGCACCGCCGAGGTGACCAATGGCGAAAAGGTCACGATGGTGCACGAGAACGAGTCGATCTTCATCCCGATGGGCAATGTCCACCGGCTCGCCAATCCGGGAAAAATCCCGCTGGAGCTGATCGAGGTGCAGACCGGCAGCTATCTCGGCGAGGACGACATCGTCCGGCTCGACGACATTTATCGCCGGGAGTGAGCGTGGCGCACCGCCACCTCGCGTAGAGTTCAGCGACATCGTTTCGTTTTGGTTGTACATTCGGCCATCGTCTCTCGAAGAGGGTGGCCTATGCAGCATCGCTACCAAGTGGGGATCTTGGGCCGGACCGGTGACGCGGCGGCCGGCTTCGTCGCGACGCTGCAAAAGCGCTTCGCCGATCTCGGCCTGCCGGCCGATGCCCTCTCCGTGCTCGACGAAACCTCGATCGGCGCGCGCGACCGCCGGGCCGCCTTCGTCGCCGTCTTCTTCGGCCATCCCGGCGCGACCGATGCCGCCCATCCGGTGCTGAAGGATCTCGTCGCCGACTCGGTGGTGATCTTCCCGGTGGTCGACGACCTCGCCCGCTTCACGGCGGACATCCCGGCCGCGCTGCACGCCTACAACGGCCTCGCGACGGATCCGGCCGATCCGGGCGCCGAGCGGCTCGCCGGGTTGGTGCTCGAGGCCTTGCGCCTGTTGCGGGCGAGCCGCCGGCTGTTCGTCAGCTACAAGCGCAGCGAGGCGCGCGGCGCCGCCATCCAGGTCTACGAGACGATGGACGCCCGCACCTTCGACACCTTTCTGGATACCCACAGCATCAAGCCGGGCGAGCCTTTTCAGGACGAGCTGTGGCACCGCCTCGCCGACACCGACGTGATGATCCTGCTCGACACGCCGGGTTTTCGCGAGAGCCGCTGGACCCGCGAGGAGCTGGCCCGGGCGAACGCGACGAACCTCCAGATTCTCCAGGTTCTCTGGCCGCGCCCACCAATCCCCGCAGCGGCGGAGGAAATGCAACGGGAGGTCGAGAAGCAGGCGGCGTTCAGCCGTTTTTTGCAACTCGGTCCGGACGACTTCGAGACCGCGCAGATGGTCGGGCCGGAGGCGCGGCTGCGCGACGCGACGCTGGAGCGCATCGCGGTCGCCGCCGAATCGCTGCGCGCCCGCGCGCTCGCCGCCCGCAACGCCTATCTGGTCGACACCTTCTGCAAGCGCGCCCGCGCGCAAAAGCTCGCGCCGGTGGTGCAGAGCCGGCTGATCGCGCTCGCCCGCCCGGACGGCCCGCCGCTCACCGTGGTGCCGGCGGTCGGCGTGCCGGATGCCCGGCTCTACCAGCAGATTTCGGAGGAGTTTCCGCCCTCTGGCGGAGGCGAGCCGCCGCCGCTGTGGCTCCTCTACGACGAGCGCGGCATCCGCGACGCCTGGCTCGCCCATCTCGCCTTTCTCAGCCGCCACGTGCCGATCCGCGCCGTGCCGGTGATCGACAGCGACGCCGCGTTGCGCGAGATTTGAGCCATGCTCACCGTCTTCCTCTCGGCCAGCGTGCCCTTGCCGGACCGCGATCCGCGCTATTTCGAGACCGCCGACGTCTTGGCGATCCGCGATGCCGTGAAGGCCTTGGTCGGGGTGGTGGTGCCGCGTGGAAAGCTGGTGTTCGGCGGGCATCCGGCGATCACCCCGCTGATCCGCCGGCTGGTCGAGGACATGCGGCGACCGGTCGACGCGCATGTGCGGCTCTATCAGAGCGCCTTCTTCGCCGACCGTTTCCCGGCCGAGGTGGCCGAGTTCGAGGGCGTCACCATGGTGCCGGCGGTCGACGGCGACCGGCAAAGAAGTCTCGACGCCATGCGCACGCGGATGCTGACCGACCAAACGCCCGACGCCGGCGTCTTCATCGGCGGCATGGAGGGCGTCGAGGAGGAGTATCGGCTGTTTCGCGAGCGCTGGCCGCAGGCGCCCGCCTGGCCGATCGCCTCGACCGGCGCCGCCGCGAGAGCCTTGTGGGAGCGGTTCGGCCCCGCGCGGCCGGATCTCTCGAACGAGCTCGCCTATCCGGTGCTGTTTCGCGACCTGCTCGGCCTCGACGCCGGCCCCGGTGAAGCCCCGCCGCCCCTCACGGATCGCTGATCCGCCGGCCGGCGGCGCTGCGGTTGACCTTCTCCCCGCCGCATTGCGATCATAGCTGCGGAATCGGGAGCCACCGCCCGCATCGGCGGGGCGCCTTTTTCGGGAGAAGTCGGATATGTGCCGGTGGATCGCCTATCGAGGCGAGACGATCGCGTTGGAGCACTACGTCACGGCGCCGGCGCGCTCGCTGATCGCCCAGAGCATCCATGCGCTGGAGGCGACCTGCTCGGCCCAGGGCGACGGCTTCGGCCTCGGCTGGTACGACGAGCACCCCGAGCCCGGCCTCTATCGCGAGGTGCGGCCGGCCTGGTCGGACGACAATCTGCGCTATCTGTGCCGGCACATCCGCTCGCACCTGTTCTTCGCCCATGTACGCGCCTCCACCGGCACGCCGACCACCCGCCCGAATTGCCATCCGTTCGCCTGCGGACGCTGGATGTTCATGCACAACGGGCTGATCGGCGAGTGGAGCCGGATCCGCCGGCGGGTCGAGGCGATGATCCCCGATTCGCTCTACGGATCGCGCGTCGGCACCACCGATTCGGAGGCGATCTTTCTCGCGATCGTCGGTGCCGGGCTCGACAAGGACCCGATCGGCGCCACCACCAAGGTGCTGTCCGCCGTCACCGCGATGACCCGCGAGGACGGCCGCGCAGAATCGCTGCGCTTCACCGCCGCCTTCGCCGACGGCCACGACCTCTACGCCTTCCGCTATGCGGCGAACGACGATCCGAACACGCTGTATGTCCGCACCTCCGGCACCAATGCGGTGGTGGTCTCCGAGCCGCTCGACCTCGACCGCAACGGCTGGAAGGCGGTGCCGCCCGACCACATGGTGATCGCCCGCGCCGGCCGCCCGGCGGAGATTCTGCCGTTCAGCGTCGCCCGCCCGATGGCTGCGGAGTGATACCAGCGGCGGGAAACTATGACCTCATCCTGAGGGTCGCCG